>NC_018027.1:3412275-3722482 GCF_000266905.1 Mycolicibacterium chubuense NBB4
CGCTGTCGGTGGGGTGAGATGGTGGCGGTGATAAGTGAAGCCACCGTCACGGAGAGGACACACCGATGGCCGAGTACGCCGCGGGGCGGCAGAAGCCGCGCGAAGTGACTGCGGTGACGAGGTTTCCGAAGGAGACCGCGGCGAAGGACGAAAAACGCCGTGGTGCACGGATTGTCGTCCTCACCGAGGATCCTCGCCGCAGCGTCGTGATAGTGCCGGGTTGCCACATAGATTCCATGCAGCACTGCGACAACGCCTACTTCTTCGAGGATGGCGACGAACTGGTCGGGATGATCGTCGAGGGCGGCACGGTGGAGTATCACCCCGATGAGCGCACCTATGTCGTGCAGCTCACTGACGGGCGTCATACCCCTGAATGATGTCGCCCGCCGGTTTACCCAAGCCTGTAGGTAAGGACCTTGATCTCTATCGGCACCAGTGGTACCGCGTGAAACTGGGGTGATGAAGCCCTTCGACGATCGTGTCGACGCTGGACGCCAGTTGGCCCAGCGTCTCGAGCCTCTGCAAGGTCAGGACATCGTCGTTCTCGGCCTGCCACGAGGCGGCGTGCCGGTTGCCTTCGAGGTCGCCGAGGCACTGCAAGCGCCGCTCGACGTGCTCGTGGTCCGCAAATTGGGCGTGCCGTTCCAGCCCGAACTGGCCTTCGGCGCCATCGGGGAGGACGGCGTGCGTGTACTCAACGACGGGATCGTGCGCGAAGCACACCTCGACCGCGACGACATCGACGCCGTCGATGGCGAACAGCGGATCGAACTGCAACGCCGCGTGGAACGCTTCCGCCGCGGACGTAGCCGAATCCCGCTCACGGGACGGACCGCGGTGATCGTCGATGACGGCATCGCCACCGGAGCAACCGCCAAGGCCGCCTGCCAGGTTGCCCGCGCCCACGGCGCCGGCAAGGTGGTGTTGGCGGTTCCGATCGGCCCGGACGACATCGTGGCGAGGTTCGCCGGCTACGCCGACGAGGTGGTCTGCTTGCGAACGCCCCCGTTCTTCTTCGCAGTCGGGCAGGGATACCGCCACTTCACCCAGACCTCCGACGACGAGGTCGTCGCGCTGCTCGACCGGGCCCGCGACCGTTCTGAGACGGCCTCCGCCGGCCACGGTGCCGACCCGGCGCTCCGCGACGAGGATGTCATCGTCACAGCCGGTCCGGTGGCGGTGATGGGACACTTGACCATTCCCGACCGCCCACGTGGCATCGTGATCTTTGCGCACGGCAGCGGGAGCAGCCGGCACAGTCCCCGAAACAGGTATGTGGCCGAGATCTTGAACAGGGCCGGCCTCGCCACGCTGCTCTTCGACTTGCTCACGCCGGCCGAAGAACGCAACCGGGCCAACGTCTTCGACATCGGGTTGCTCGCCGGACGGCTGATCGACGTCACACGTTGGGTGGCCGGTCAGCCCGACACCGCCTCACTTCCCGTGGGTTACTTCGGCGCGAGCACCGGGGCGGGGGCGGCGTTGGCTGCGTCCACAGATCCCGGCGTGACCGTGGGAGCGGTCGTCTCCCGCGGCGGCAGGCCCGATCTCGCCGGTGGGTCACTGGCGAACGTCGTTGCGCCGACCCTGCTGATCGTGGGCGGACGCGACGAGATGGTCCTGGAGCTGAACCGACGAGCGCAAGCCGCAATACCGGGCGAGTGCGAAGTCGCCATCGTTCCCGGCGCCACCCATCTGTTCGAGGAGCCGGGCACACTCGAACAGGCCGCGGACCTCGCGCGTGACTGGTTCATCGGCCATCTGAGTCCTGTTGTCGCACAACAGTAGAGCGCGTCAAACCATGGCCGGAAGTTCCGGCGCCGCTGGCTCGTCGAGCCGCCAGTCGACCGGCGATCGTCACGGTGTGAAATAGAGATCGGGGCGGCGTCCGAAAGCGCCGTCCGCCGGCGCCGACGGGTCCATAATGCGGTGGGAGGAAGGCAGCGGCACCGTGAGCGAAGGTTCTACCGAGTACTACGTGCGGTTTCAGTTCCAGCTGAGCGACGGCCAGTGGGAGAGCGTCGCGTTCGGGCCTACCGACGAAGCTGACGCCCTGCGGTTTTACAAACGCCTCATGAAGGAAGACAGTGCGAACATCAGGCGGCCGCGAGTGCTCCGAAACACCTACATCGTGGTCGAACCCGAATGACGGCGCGGTGTACCTCACGACCAGCGATCGCAACGGCGGCGACACTGTCGTCACAGTGATCACGCCGGAAACCATCGTCTAGGAGCTTCCGCCACCGGGGAAGGTGGCGTCGACCTGTGTCGGGCCGACAGCACGGCGAGCATCGACCACCAGCACTTGCCTCAATCCGCTTGTCTCGCAGCGATTCTCGACAGGTGTCGCCAGCAGATGCCGTCGCCGCGCCGTCTACGGCGTCCAGATCATGAGGTCCTGCATGCCGTTGTTCATGGTGATCGTGGTCGGTGCCGGGCCGGTGACGTCGAAGTGGATCTTGCCGGTCGACTCCGCCCCCTGCGGGATGGTCGCCCCGCTGATGTTGGTCGGGCTGGCTACCTGCCACAGCACGCGGTAAGCGGCCCGGTCGGGGGCGACGGCGTTGAACTGTGAAATGGCGGGGGTGACGCTGCCCCGGATGGCCTTGACGGTGGCGGTGGCCTCCCAGAGATGCCCGGCTACGCGGTAGCCCGGCATCACGTCGCTGCTGGGTCTGAGGTCGCTCACCCTCCAGCTCAGCACGACCTGCCCGACTGTGTCGGTCATCGTCAGTTCGCTACCGAGCCTGCCGACGATGGGATAGGCGGCCCTCGCGGTCGGCGAAGCGACGATTCCGGTGGCCACGACAAGCACGGCAGCTAGGGCCGTCACGATGATCTTGATGATCTTCACGGTTGCCTCCTCAACTCGATGGAACGACGACGTCGCGTCGACTACCGGTGGATTACCGCCGGTGACCACGGCGCCGGAAGTCACCTAAGACCCAGCTCGCGGTGACCTAAGTCCTCGGTTAGCGGTGTGCGAAGCGGGCTCTCCGGGAAGCTGCGAGGCCAATCCGCCGCGGCGACAGGTCAGTTCTGTCGAGGGGCCGTGGGCCGCGGGGAATCGCCATAGCGGCGTCGACGCCGCGTGAGCTGGGAAAACAGGAGTGGGCGCGGACGGTATCGAACCGCCGACCGCTGGTGTGTAAAACCAGAGCTCTACCACTGAGCTACGCGCCCTCGATCCCGGGCAGCATAATCGGCGACGCCGCGCAGACGGAAATCCCGCCGGTGCGCCTGCCGGTGTGCGTGCAGGGTGAGAAAGCCGCCCGCATCCCGCCGTGAGCGCATGCTCGGCGGACGCGACTCAACCCCGCAGCGCGGCCAGGGCCTGCGACCACACCGCCTGATCTCGCGCCTCCCCCGGCTGCTTGCACTCGGCGAACCGGATCACGCCGCTGCGGTCGACGACGAAGGTGCCCCGATTGGCGAACCCGGTGGCGTCGTTGAACACCCCGTAGGCCTGGCTGACCGCGCCGTGCGGCCAGAAGTCCGAGAGCATTGGAAAGGTGAACCCGCGCTGGCTCGCCCACACCTTGTGGGTCGGCGACGGACCGACCGAGATGGCCAGCGTTGCGGTGTCGTCGTTGACGAAATCGGCCGCGTGATCCCGGATCTCGTCGAGCTCACGCTGGCAGATGCCGGTGAACGCCAGGGGGAAGAACACCAGGAGCACGTTCTTGGCGTCGCGGAACGAACTCAGCGCCACGGGTTGGTTGTTCTGGTCGGCGAGGGTGAAGTCGGGTGCGCTGTCGCCGACCGAGAGCATCGTCACCGCCGGCCGGCGGCCTTTGATTTCGGCTGCACCAGCCGGCTGGCGATCCAGTCGCCGAGGTTGGCCGACGAGGTCTGCATCAGCCCGGCCGTGGGCGCGGACTCGGCGATCTCCGCAGGCTGCACGTGACCCGGCTTGCCAGTCTTGGGCGTGACGACCCAGATGACACCGTCGTCGGCGAGCGGGGTGATGGCGTCCATCAATGTGTCGACCAGGTCACCGTCGTCGTCGCGCCACCACAGCAGCACCACGTCGACGACTTCGTCTGCGTCCTCGTCGAGCAGTTCACCGCCGCACTCGTCTTCGATATCGGCCCGGATGTCGTCGTCGACGTCGGAGTCCCAGCCCAGTTCCTGCACAACCTGATCTTTTTGGATGCCCAGCTTGCGGGCGTAGTTCGGGGGGTCACCCGCCGACACCACGGTCAGTCCTCCTTCAGCCGACTGGAGCGCACGGTGCGCTCGGTCACGTTCTGCGTCCTATCGTCGCACGCCGGACGCCGGCAGCACGCCAAGTACCCGCAGGTTCATCGGTAGGCAGCGTCGCACCGGTCCAGCGCCGTCGTCTTCGCGTCGTTCAACCGCGCGATCGAGGCGTTGAACTGATCGGTCGGATAATTCCCTGCGATCGCGGTGGCGACGGCGCGCGCGGCGTCCACCCAGCCGTTGAGCCCGTCCTTGAGTTGCTGGGGCAGTGGGTCGCTGATACTGCCGACGACGAGGTCAGCGCTGTGGTTGAGGGCGTCCACGGCCGGACCCGCCGCCGCCGTCGCGCCGGCGGGGTTGGCGTTGAACGCGTCGACGTACTTGTTGACCGCGCCGATCGCATCGGCACTGCTCGAGCTCATCGCCTCGCACGCGGTGTGCACGGCTTCGGTGGTCATCGAAGCCTGGCGTTCGGACTCGCGTGCGCTGGAGCTGGCGGCGGACTGCTCGATGGACGCCGACACCGATGCGCGGTAGAGCGGCGCTTCCCCGCTGGCCACCGTCGCGTCACCGCCGGTGACGTGGGTGCAGCCCACGACGATCATCGCCAGCGCCGCGAAGGTCCCGGTCGCGGCCGCGGCGAGCCGCGCATGCCGTGGGGCGGCGAGCCGCGCATGTCTGGGGGCGGCGAGCCGCGCATGTCTGGGGGCGGCGAGCCGCGCATGCCGTGGGGCGGCGAGCCGCACCCGGGGGGCGCGTGGCCAACCGTTCAGCACAGTCTGAAGACGTTACCGGCCGACCAGCCGGTTGCGTGTACTAAATGCAACCGTTCCCACCCGACGGTGCGGATGGGGCAGGATTGGACGAGGATTGAAATCGCACTCCACGCGCGTCCGGGAAGCGAGCAGACCCACTCAGCCGATCGGCGCGTTTTGACCGCCTGACAAGGAGCGGAAGTTGACCACCGAGTTCGTGCGCCAAGACCTGGCCCAAAACTCCAGCAGCACAACCGATCACGATCGCGTTCGCGTCATCCGGGAGGGTGTCGCGTCATATCTGCCGGATATCGATTCCGACGAGACCGCCGAATGGCTGGAGTCGTTCGACCAACTGGTGGAGCGATCCGGACCGGCACGGGCGCGCTATCTGATGTTGCGCCTCCTGGAACGTGCCAGCGAACAGCGCGTCGCGATCCCGGCGCTGACGTCCACCGACTACGTCAACACCATCCCGACCGAGCTGGAACCGTGGTTCCCCGGGGACGAGGACGTCGAACGCCGTTACCGGGCGTGGATCCGCTGGAACGCCGCCATCATGGTGCACCGCGCCCAGCGGCCCGGAGTCGGTGTGGGCGGCCACATTTCGACCTATGCCTCGTCGGCTGCGCTGTACGAGGTCGGGTTCAACCACTTCTTCCGCGGCAAGAGCCACCCGGGCGGCGGCGACCAAGTGTTCATCCAGGGCCACGCCTCCCCCGGTATCTACGCGCGCGCATTCCTCGAAGGGCGGCTGACGGCCGACCAACTCGACGGCTTCCGCCAGGAGCACAGCCATCCCGGCGGGGGCCTGCCGTCGTACCCGCACCCGCGGCTGATGCCCGACTTCTGGGAGTTCCCCACGGTGTCGATGGGTCTGGGCCCGATGAACGCCATCTACCAGGCGCGCTTCAACCACTACCTGCACGACCGCGGCATCAAGGACACCTCGCAACAGCACGTGTGGGCCTTCCTCGGCGACGGTGAGATGGACGAGCCCGAGAGCCGCGGGCTGGCGCACGTGGCGGCGCTCGAGGCGCTGGACAACCTCACGTTCGTCATCAACTGCAACCTGCAGCGCCTCGACGGTCCGGTCCGTGGCAACGGCAAGATCATCCAGGAGCTGGAGTCGTTCTTCCGCGGGGCCGGCTGGAACGTCATCAAGGTGGTGTGGGGCCGCGAATGGGACGCGCTGCTGCACGCCGACAAGGACGGCGCGCTGGTGAACCTGATGAACGTGACTCCGGACGGCGATTACCAGACCTACAAGGCCAACGACGGCGGCTATGTGCGCGACCACTTCTTCGGCCGCGACCCCCGCACCAAGGCACTGGTCCAGAACATGAGCGACCAGGAGATCTGGAACCTCAAGCGCGGCGGTCACGACTACCGCAAGGTCTACGCCGCCTATCACGCCGCCATGGAGCACAAAGGCCAGCCGACCGTCATCCTGGCCAAGACCATCAAGGGTTACTCACTGGGCAGCCACTTCGAAGGCCGCAACGCGACCCACCAGATGAAGAAGCTGGCGCTCGAAGACCTGAAGAACTTCCGGGACAGCCAGCGCATCCCGCTGTCCGACGAGAAGCTGGAAGCCAATCCGTACCTTCCGCCGTACTACCACCCGGGGCCCGAAGCGCCGGAGATCCGCTACATGCTGGATCGCAGGCGTGCCCTCGGCGGCTTCGTGCCCGAGCGGCGCACGAAGAGCAAGGTGCTGACGCTGCCGGGCAGCGACACCTACAAGGCGCTGAAGAAGGGCTCGGGCAAGCAGGAGGTCGCCACGACGATGGCGACGGTGCGCACATTCAAGGAACTGTTGCGCGACAAGGAAGTCGGCAAACGGATCGTGCCGATCATCCCCGACGAGGCCCGCACGTTCGGCATGGACTCGTGGTTCCCGAACCTGAAGATCTACAACCGCAACGGCCAGCTGTACACGTCGGTCGACGCGGAGCTGATGCTCGCCTACAAGGAGAGCGAAATCGGCCAGATCCTGCACGAAGGCATCAACGAAGCCGGATCGACGGCGTCGTTCACCGCGGTCGGCACCTCGTATGCCACCCACAACGAGCCGATGATCCCGATCTACATCTTCTATTCGATGTTCGGCTTCCAGCGCACCGGAGACGGACTCTGGGCGGCCGGCGACCAGATGGCCCGCGGCTTCGTGCTGGGCGCCACCGCGGGACGCACCACGCTGGTCGGTGAGGGCCTGCAGCACGCCGACGGTCACTCGCAGCTGCTGGCGTCGACCAACCCCGCCGTGGTGGCCTACGACCCTGCCTTCGCCTACGAGATCGCCCACATCGTCGAAAGCGGTCTGGAGCGGATGTACGGCGAGAACCCGGAGAACGTGTACTTCTACATCACGATCTACAACGAGCCCTACGTCCAGCCGGCCGAGCCCGAGGGCATCGACGTCGAGGGCCTGCTGCGCGGCATCTACCGCTACCGGCAGGCGCCCGAGAAGCGGTCCAACGCCGCACAGATCCTGGTGTCGGGTGTGGCCATGCCGTCGGCGCTCAAGGCTGCCGAGCTGCTGGCCGAAGAATGGGATGTCGCCGCCGACGTGTGGTCGGTGACCAGCTGGAACGAGCTCAACCGCGACGGCGTGAACATCGAGAGGGAACGGCTGCGTCACCCGGACCGGCCCGCGGGCACGGCGTACGTCACCACCGTGCTGGCCGAGGCCGAGGGGCCGGTAGTGGCGGTGTCGGACTGGATGAGGGCGGTTCCCGAGCAGATCCGGCCGTGGGTCCCGGGCACCTACATCACGCTCGGCACCGACGGGTTCGGCTTCTCCGACACCCGCCCCGCGGCGCGCCGCTACTACAACACCGACGCCGAGTCGATCGTCGTCGCCGTGCTCGAAGGGCTGGCACGAGACGGCAACATCGACATGAAGGTCGCGGTCGCGGCGGCCGAGAAGTACGAGATCGATGATGTGATGGCGGCGCCGGAGCAGACGTCGGACCCCGGAGTCGCGTAGCGACGACATCGGATACCGAGTCGCGTAGCGACGACATCGGATACCGAGTCGCGTAGCGACGACATCGGATACCGAGTCGCGTAGCGACGACATCGGATACCGAGTCGCGTAGCGACGACATCGGATACCGAGTCGCGTAGCGACGAGTTAGAGGGTTCCGCTAAAGCGGAGCGTAGATTTTAGGGATGCCCGACAACAATCGGTTCATCCCGCCGCGGTCGACGGTCGAGGTGCTGGAGAACGTGCCGGACTCGGTGCTGCGCCGGCTCCAGCAGTACTCGGGGCGGCTGGCCACCCAGGCCGTGCATGCGCTGGAGGAGCGGCTGCCGTTCTTCGCGGACCTGGAGGCGTCCCAACGGGCCAGCGTGCAGTTGGTCGTGCAGACCGCGGTGGTGAACTTCGTCGAATGGATGCGCCAGCCCGACAGTGACGTGAGCTACACGGCACAGGCGTTCGAGGTGGTCCCGCAGGACCTGCGCCGGCGGATCGCGCTGCGGCAGTCCGTCGAGATGGTCCGCATCACGATGGAGTTCTTCGAGGAAGTGGTCCCCCTGCTGGCCCGCAACGAAGAGCAGTTGACCGCACTGACGGCGGGCATCCTGCGCTACAGCCGCGATCTCGCGTTCGCCGCGGCCTCCGCTTACGCCGACCAAGCCGAAGCGCGCGGCGCGTGGGACACCCGGATGGAGGCCAACCTCGTCGACGCGGTGGTCCGCGGCGACATCGGGCCCGACCTGCAGTCCCAGGCCGCCGCGCTGAACTGGGACGCCACGGCGCCGGCGACGGTGGTCGTCGGGATGCCGCGCCCCGACCGGATGGACCTGACGGGAGAAGACGTCCACGACGTCGCCCAGCGCAACGGCCGGGCCGCGTTGTCGGACGTGCACGGCACATGGCTGGTCGCGGTCGTGTCCGGAGCGTTGTCGCAGACCGACCGGTTCCTCTCGGACTTGATGACGGTGTTCGCCGACGGTCCCGTGGTGATCGGGCCGAACGCGCCGACGCTCGGCGCGGCGCATCGCAGTGCCACCGAGGCGATCGCGGGCATGAACGCCGTCGCCGGGTGGCGCGGCGCGCCGAGGCCGGTGGCGGCCAGAGAACTGCTGCCCGAGCGGGCCCTGCTCGGCGACGCCACCGCGGCCGCGGCGCTGGAAACTGACGTGATGCGCCCGCTCGCGGACGCCGGGCCCGCGCTGATGGACACCCTCGACGCCTACCTGGACTCCGGCGGCGCAATCGAGGCGTGCGCACGCCGATTGTTCGTTCATCCAAACACCGTGCGCTACCGGCTGCGCCGCATCGCTGACTTCACCGGTCGCGACCCGACCGTTCCGCGTGACGCGTACGTGCTACGGGTCGCCTCGACGGTCGGCAGGTTGACGCGCCAGGCCAGTCAGGCGAGCTCGCCGGACCCCGGGATCCGGCAGGTCACCGGTGTTGCCTCGGTCACAAACCCGGACCGCCCGCGACTGTGATGTGTTGCGCTGCGGTCTCAATGGCATCGCTTCACATGCGGATTTGTGGCGTACCTACAAAAACCTAAGAAAGAGTTCATAGTCTCTTACACGGCGCAAAACCGTCTTCACAATGTTTTCTTAGAGACGTGCCTGACAAGACTGTGCTTGCATTCCTCGCGCCCGGGCAGGGCTCCCAGACGCCCGGCATGCTCGCCGAGTGGCTGGAGCTGCCCAGAGCGGCTGAGCGCATCGCGGCGTGGTCGGAGATCAGCGGCCTGGATCTCGCCCGGCTGGGCACCACCGCCACCGCGGAGGAGATCACTGATACCGCGGTGACGCAGCCCCTCGTCGTGGCCGCGACCCTGCTGGCCTACGAGGAGCTCGTCAACCGCTCCGTGCTCGCCGGAAACGAGGACATCGTCGCGGCGGGTCACTCCGTCGGTGAGATCGCCGCCTACGCGATCGCCGGCGTCATCTCCGCCGACGAAGCCGTGTCCCTGGCCGCGACCCGCGGCCGCGAGATGGCCAAGGCGTGCGCGCTGGAGCCCACCGGGATGTCGGCGCTGCTCGGCGGCGACGAGGCGGAGGTGCTCGCACGCCTCGAGGCGCTGGACCTGGTTCCGGCCAACCGCAACGCGGCCGGACAGATCGTCGCCGCCGGTGCGCTCGCCGCGCTCGAGAAGCTCGCCGAGGACCCCCCGGCCCGCGCCCGCGTCCGTCCGCTGGCGACCGCAGGCGCGTTCCACACCCAGTACATGGCCCCGGCCCTGGACGAGTACGCCACCGTCGCCGACCGCGTCAACCCGTCGGAGCCGGCGGTCACGCTGCTGTCGAACTCCGACGGCAGGCCGGTGTCCTCGGCCGCCGACGCGATGGCGAAACTCGTCGCGCAGATGACCCGGCCCGTGCGCTGGGACCTGTGCACCGCCGGCATGAAGGAGCTCGGGGTCACCGCGATCGTCGAGTTCCCCCCAGCGGGGACGCTGACCGGCATCGCCAAGAGAGAGATGAAGGGGACGCCGGCCTATCCGGTCAAGGCTCCCGCTGACCTGGACGGACTCGCAGAGGTTCTGCGCGCCGACCGGTGACAAGTCCATACCGCAAGAGTTCGATTCGAAGTAACACCCGATAAATAGAAGGAGCCACTGTGCCCGCCACTCAGGAAGAAATCATCGCCGGCCTCGCCGAGATCATCGAAGAGGTCACCGGCATCGAGCCGTCCGAGGTGACTCCCGAGAAGTCGTTCGTCGACGACCTGGACATCGACTCGCTGTCGATGGTGGAGATCGCCGTGCAGACCGAGGACAAGTACGGCGTGAAGATCCCCGACGAGGACCTCGCCGGTCTGCGCACCGTGGGTGACGTCGTCGCCTACATCCAGAAGCTCGAGGAAGAGAACCCCGAGGCCGCCGCGGCCCTGCGCGAGAAGTTCGCAGCAGAATGAGCAGGCCTTCCACTGCTAACGGAGGTTTCCCCAGCGTCGTGGTGACCGCCGTCGAGGCAACCACTGCTCTCGCTGCGGACATCGAGAGCACGTGGAAGGGCCTGCTGGCGGGCGAAAGCGGCATCCGCGTTCTGGAGGACGACTTCGTCACCAAGTGGGACCTGCCGGTGCGTATCGGTGGCCACCTGGTCGACAACGTCGACAGCCACATGTCCCGCATCGAGATGCGCCGCATGTCGTACGTGCAGCGCATGTCGAAGTTGCTGTCGAAGCGACTCTGGGAGAACGCCGGCTCGCCCGAGGTCGACCCGGACCGGTTCGCCGTGATCATCGGCACCGGCCTGGGTGGCGGCGAGAAGATCGTCGAGACCTACGACGCGATGAACGAGGGCGGCCCCCGCAAGGTGTCGCCTCTGGCCGTTCAGATGATCATGCCCAACGGTGCGGCGGCGGTCGCCGGCCTGGAGCTGGGCGCCCGCGCCGGGGTCATCACCCCGGTGTCGGCGTGCTCGTCCGGGTCGGAGGCCATCGCCCACGGTTGGCGCCAGATCGTCATGGGTGACGCGGACTTCGCCGTCGTCGGCGGCGTGGAAGGCGGCATCGAGGCACTGCCCATCGCGGCGTTCTCGATGATGCGCGCCATGTCGACCCGCAACGAAGATCCGGCAGGTGCCTCACGTCCCTTCGACAAGGACCGCGACGGCTTCGTCTTCGGCGAGGCCGGGGCGCTCATGATCATCGAGACCGAGGAGCACGCCAAGGCCCGTGGCGCCAAACCGCTGGCCCGACTCATGGGCGCCGGCATCACGTCGGACGCGTTCCACATGGTCGCCCCGGCGGCCGACGGCAAGCGGGCCGGCCACGCGATGAAGCGTGCAATGGAGACCGCGGGTCTGGAACCCAAGGACATCCAGCACGTCAACGCGCACGCCACGGCCACCCCGATCGGTGACACCGCGGAGGCCAACGCCATCCGTGTCGCCGGTGTGGAGCACGCCGCGGTGTACGCGCCGAAGTCGGCGCTGGGTCACTCGATCGGTGCCGTCGGCGCCCTCGAGTCGGCGTTGACGGTGCTGGCGCTGCGTGACGGTGTCATCCCGCCCACGCTGAACTACGAAACACCCGACCCCGAGATCGATCTCGATGTCGTCGCGGGCGAGCCTCGGTATGGCGAATACTCCTACGCCATCAACAACTCGTTCGGGTTCGGCGGCCACAATGTGGCTCTGGCGTTCGGTCGCTATTAGACCCGAAACGCCAGGCCTCACGGCCGTCGACAGATTGCAGAAAGGACGCGCGGGTCAGTATGGCTCCCACTACAGGTAACGGGCTGCCCGACGTCGTCGTCACCGGCATGGCGATGACGACGAGCGTGTCCACGAGTGCCGAGGGCACCTGGAGGGCGCTCCTCGACGGTAAGAGCGGAATTCGCAGGCTCGAGGATTCCTTCGTCGAGGAGTTCGACCTCCCGGTGCGCATCGGCGGCCATCTGCTCGAGGAATTCGACGGTGAGCTGACCAAGGTCGAGAACCGCCGGATGTCCTATCCGCAGAAGATGGCGACCGTTCTCGGGCGCCGCGTCTGGGAGAACGCAGGCTCCCCCGAGGTCGACACCACGCGCCTGCTGGTGTCGATCGGGACCGGCCTCGGCGGTGCCGAGGCCCTGGTCTTCGCCTACGACGGCATGCGGGATCGCGGCCTGAAGGCCGTGTCTCCGCTGTCGGTGCAGATGTACATGCCGAACGGGCCGTCGGCGGTCGTCGGGCTCGACCGTGGCGCCAAGGCGGGCGTCGTGACGCCGGTGTCGGCGTGCGCGTCGGGCTCGGAGGGCATCGCTCAGGCATGGCGCAACATCGTGCTGGGCGAGGCCGACATCGCGATCTGCGGCGGTGTCGAGCAGCGCATCGAGGCGGTGCCCATCGCCGGCTTCGCCCAGATGCGCATCGTGATGTCCACCAACAACGACGATCCCGCCGGCGCGTGCCGTCCGTTCGACAGGGACCGCGACGGCTTCGTGTTCGGTGAGGCCGGCGCCCTGATGGTCATCGAGACCGAGGCGCACGCCAAGGCCCGCGGTGCCACGATCCTGGCCCGGCTGATGGGCGCCAGCATCACCTCGGACGGGTTCCACATGGTGGCTCCCGACCCCAACGGCGAACGTGCCGGTTTCGCGATGACGCGGGCCATCCAGCTCGCCGGTCTACAGCCGACCGACATCGACCACGTCAACGCCCACGCGACCGGGACCAGCGTCGGCGACGTCGCCGAGGGCCAGGCCATCAACAACGCGATGGGCGGTCACCGGCCCGCCGTCTACGCACCGAAGTCCGCGCTGGGCCACTCGGTCGGCGCGGTCGGAGCAGTGGAGTCGATCCTCACCGTGCAGGCGCTGCGCGACGGCGTCATCCCGCCGACCCTGAATTTGAAGAACCTCGACCCCGAGATCGACCTCGATGTGGTCTCCGGTTCTCCTCGGCCGGGCAACTACGAATACGCCATCAACAACTCATTCGGATTCGGCGGGCACAACGTCGCACTCGCCTTCGGGAAGTACTGAGACAGCAGGAGAACACATGACGATAATGGCCCCCGAAGCAGTCGACGAGTCCCTCGATCCGCGCGATCCCCTGCTGCGGCTGTCGACGTTCTTCGACGACGGCAGCGTCGAGCTGCTGCACGAGCGCGACAAGTCCGGTGTGCTCGCCGCGGCCGGCACCGTCAACGGGGTGCGGACGATCGCGTTCTGCACCGACGGCACCGTGATGGGCGGCGCGATGGGTGTCGAGGGGTGCAAGCACATCGTCGACGCCTACGACGTCGCGATCGAGGAGCAGAGCCCGATCGTCGGCATCTGGCACTCGGGCGGCGCCCGGCTCGCCGAGGGCGTCAAGGCGCTGCACGCGGTGGGCCTGGTGTTCGAGGCGATGATCCGCGCCTCGGGCTACATCCCGCAGATCTCGGTGGTGGTCGGCTTCGCCGCCGGCGGCGCGGCCTACGGTCCCGCACTGACCGACGTCATCGTGATGGCCCCCGACAGCAAGGTGTTCGTCACCGGCCCGGACGTCGTGCGCAGTGTCACCGGCGAGGATGTCGACATGGTGTCGCTCGGCGGACCCGAGGCGCACCACAAGAAGTCCGGCGTGTGCCACATCGTCGCCGACGACGAGCTCGACGCCTACGAGCGCGGCCGTCGCCTGGTCGGATTGTTCTGCCAGCAGGGGCATTTCGACCGCAGCAAGGCCGAGGCCGGCGACACCGACCTCAAGGCGCTGCTGCCCGAGTCGGCTCGTCGCGCCTATGACGTGCACCCGCTCGTGGAGGCCCTGCTCGACGAGGGTGTGCCCTTTGAGGAGTTCCAGTCGCGCTGGGCGCCCTCGATCGTCGTGGGCCTGGGCCGGCTGGCCGGGCGCACCGTCGGCGTCATCGCCAACAACCCGCTGCGCCTCGGCGGGTGCCTGAACTCTGAAAGTGCCGAGAAGTCGGCCCGTTTCGTGCGCCTGTGCGATGCGTTCGGCATCCCTCTGGTCGTGCTCGTCGACGTGCCCGGTTACCTGCCCGGCGTGGACCAGGAGTGGGGCGGCGTGGTGCGTCGCGGCGCCAAGCTGCTGCACGCCTTCGGTGAGTCCTCGGTGCCGCGTGTCACGCTGGTCACCCGCAAGATCTACGGCGGCGCCTACATCGCGATGAACTCGCGCTCGCTCAACGCCACCAAGGTGTTCGCGTGGCCGGACGCCGAGGTCGCCGTGATGGGCGCCAAGGCCGCGGTCGGCATCTTGCACAAGAAGAAGCTCGCCGCCGCCGCTCCCGAGGAGCGCGACGCGCTGCACGAGGCGCTGGCCGTCGAGCACGAGAAGATCGCCGGCGGCGTGGATTCGGCGATCGAGATCGGTGTGGTCGACGAGAAGATCGATCCGGCGCACACGCGGTCCAAGCTGACCCAGGCTCTGGCCGAGGCCCCCGCCCGCCGCGGCCGCCACAAGAACATCCCGCTGTAACCCTCACCCCGCCAACCCTCAGCCCGCCGAAATTGCATTCCGCGCGGTCCTCACTCGGGATTTCGCACGCGGAATGCAGTTTCGGCGAGGATTTCCTCGGCCGCCGGCAGGGCGCGCTCGCGGTCCCCGGCGACCAGGCCGATCCTCGTGCGGCGGTCCAGGATGTCATCGACCGTCAGTGCGCCTTCGTGCGTGACGGCGTACTCGAATTCGGCCCGTGTGACGTCGATGCCCTCGGCCACCGCATCGGTGGGCCTCGGGCACCGCGCCCGCGCGATGACATTCGGCGCCTCGGCACCGTAGCGCTCCACCAGCGAGCCCGGCAGCGGCCATGATGCACTCTGCGCCGCAACGGGATTCGACGGCGCGCCGACCAGCGGCAGGTTGCGGGTGCGGCACGCGCCGGCGCTCAGGCCGCGCAGCGTCACCGCGCGGTCGATCACGTCCTCGGCCATGTACCGGTATTCGGTGAGCTTGCCGCCGATGACGCTGATCACGCCCGACGGCGACTCGACCACCGCGTGCTCGCGCGACACGTCCGCCGTCCGCCCCGCGCCGGTGTCGATGAGCGGCCGCAGGCCGGCATAGGCGCCGACCACGTCGTCTCGGCCCAGCGCCGTCTCGAGCGCGGTGTTGACGGTATCGAGCAGGAACGAGACCTCCGAGGGGGTCGGCTGCGGCACGTCGGGGATCGGCCCCGGGGCGTCCTCGTCGGTGAGGCCCAGGTACACCCGTCCGAGTTGCTCGGGCATCGCGAACACGAATCTGTTGATCTCGCCCGGGATCGGAATGGTCAGTGCCGCAGTCGGATGGCCGAACGCCGCCGCGTCGAACACGAGGTGGGTGCCCCGGCTCGGGCGCAGCGTTATCGAGTCGTCGACCTCCCCCGCCCATACTCCCGTGGCGTTGACGACAGCACGCGCACGCACCCGCATCGTCTCACCGGAGAGCGTGTCGGTCAGCGTGACCGAGGTCCGCGACGCGTCGCTCGCGGCGACGCGGGTGAGGATCCTCGCGCCGTGCTGGGCGGCGGTGCGCGCTACGGCGGTGACGAGTCGCGCGTCGTCGATCAACTGGCCGTCGTAGGCCAGCAGCGCTCCGTCGAGGCCGGCGCGGCGGACGGTGGGCGCCAGCGCGATGGCTCGTTGCGCGTCCACCCGGTGCGATCTGGGCAAGACGGTGGCCGACGTGCCGGCCAGCCTACGCAACCCGTCGCCGGCGGCGAAGCCGATCCGCACCAGCGTCCGCGACGCCGTACTCATCTCAGGCAGCAGCGGGACGAGCTGAGGCATGGCGCGTACGAGATGAGGAGCGTTGCGCGACATCAGGATTCCACGCTCGACGGCACTGCGCCGGGCGATCCCGACGTTGCCGCTGGCGAGGTAGCGCAGCCCGCCGTGCACCAGCTTCGAACTCCACCGGCTGGTCCCGAAGGCCAGATCGTGTTTCTCCACCAGCGTGACCGACAAGCCACGGGTCACCGCGTCGAGGGCGACGCCGACGCCGGTGATGCCGCCACCGATCACCAGGACGTCGGTCGGCGCGCCGTCGGCGATCATCGCGAGCTCCGCCGTGCGGCGAGCCGCGGACAAGGCGGTGGCGCCGCTCACGGCGCGAGGTAACCGTTCAGCGACTGGGCCAGCTCGACATTGATCGCGTCGGCGTCCAGGAGTTTCTCCACCATCTGCGCCGACTGAATGGTCGACTGGGTGATCAGCAGGCACATCGCGCCCATCTGCTGCGGGTCGCCCGGGCGCACGCTGCCGTCGGCCTGCCCGGCCTGGATCGCCTCGGCCAGTGCGTCGATCAGGATCTGCTGACTGGTGCCCAGCCGCTCGGCGATATAGACCATGGCCAGGCTCGGCGCGTTGCGGATCACCGACTGCACGATGTCGTCGTTGCGCAGATGCTCGGCGACCGCGACGATGCGCTGCACCATCGCCTCCCGCGACGGTCCCCGGTCCGGAACCCGTTCGAGGACACCGGCGATGCGCACCGTCAGCAATTCCGCGATCACCCAGCGGATGTCGGGCCAGCGCCGGTAGATGGTCGGCCTGCTGACCCGCGCCCGTCGCGCGATCTCGGTCATGGTCGTCCGCTCGACGCCGTAGGCGAGAATGCACTCAGCGGCCGCATCGAGGATTCGCGCCTCGACGCTCGCATCGGAGTTACGGATTGACACCATCTGTAATACTGTAACGCATGACGCCGCCCGATGCCCACCTCCATGAGCCGCCGATGAAGTGGAACGGGTGGGGCGATCCCGCCGCAGCCAAGCCGCTGTCGCCGGGGATCCGCTCGCTCCTGCACCAGGCGCTGGGCATCGACGGCGACAGTGTCGCCGAGCCTGACCTCGACCAGGTGCGACTTCGGCCGTCGGCGCTGCCGCCGGCCGACCGCAACAGCCTCGGCGCCATTGTCGGCGCCGGGCACATTGCCGTCGAGGACCGCGCGAGACTCCTGCGCGCCGGTGGCAAGTCCACTCTGGACTTGTTGCGGCGCAAAGACTTCGGCGTCCAGGATGCTCCCGACGCGGTCCTGTTGCCAGCCGACGAGGACCAGATCGCTAAGGTGCTGGCCTACTGTGCCGACCACAGCATCGCCATCGTGCCGTTCGGGGGCGGCACCAGCGTGGTCGGCGGCCTCGATCCGCTGCGCGGCGACTTCAAGGCCGTCGTCTCGCTGGACCTGCGCCGCCTCGACCGGTTACACCACCTCGACGAAATCTCCTGGGAGGCCGAACTGGGTGCAGGGGTCACCGGGCCGGACGCCGAACGGCTGCTGGCCGCCCGCGGCTTCTCGCTCGGTCACTTTCCGCAGAGCTTCCGCTTCGCCACCCTCGGCGGATTCGCTGCTACCCGCTCGTCCGGGCAGGACTCCGCCGGGTACGGCCGGTTCAACGACATGGTCCGCGGCCTGCGCGCGGTCACCCCCGTGGGCATCCTCGACGCGGGCCGCGCGCCGGAGTCGGCGGCCGGACCGGACCTGCGCCAGCTGCTGATCGGCTCGGAGGGCGTCTTCGGTGTCATCACTCGCGTGCGCCTGCGGGTGCACCCCGTGCCGGAGGTCACGCGTTACGAGGCGTGGTCGTTCCCCGACTTCAGCACCGGCGCCGACGCCCTGCGCGCAGTCGTGCAGACAGGCACCGGCCCCACGGTGCTCCGGTTGTCCGACGAGGCCGAGACCGGCGTCAACCTCGCCACCACCGAGAGCATCGGCGAACAGCAGATCACCGGCGGCTGCCTGGCCATCACCGCGTTCGAGGGCACCGAGGCCCACGTCGCCAGCCGCCATGCGGAGACGCGCGAGCTGCTCGAGGCGCTGGGCGGTACGTCGCTGGGCGAGGGCCCGGCCCGGGCGTGGGAGCACGGCCGGTTCGACGCGCCGTACCTGCGCGACGCGCTGCTGTCGGCCGGCGCGCTGTGCGAGACGCTCGAGACGGCGACGAACTGGTCGAACGTCGCGGCCGTGAAGGCCGCGGTCACCGACGCGCTGACGAACGCGCTCGCCGATTCGGGCACACCGGCTTTGGTGATGTGCCACATTTCGCATGTGTACCCGACCGGGGCGTCGCTGTACTTCACGGTCGTCGCGGCACAGCGCGGCAACCCCATCGAGCAGTGGCGCGCAGCCAAGGCGGCCGCCTCCGACGCCATGGTGCGCTCGGGCGCCACCATCACCCATCACCACGCCGTCGGCGCCGACCACCGGCCCTGGATGCGCGACGAGGTGGGCGATCTCGGCGTCAGCGTGCTCAGGGCCGTCAAGACCGCGCTCGATCCCACGGGAATCCTCAATCCGGGCAAGCTGATTCCGTGACCGCACGCGCGCGGGTGACCGTGCTGACCAACCCGGCGTCCGGGCACGGCAGCGCGCCGCATGCCGCCGAGCGCGCGATCCGGCAGTTCCAGAAGCGGGGCGTCGACGTCGTCGCGATCGCCGGCCGCGACGCCGCGCATGCCCGGCAACTCACCGAGGGCGCGCTGGAGCGCGGGATGGACGCCCTGGTGGTCGTCGGCGGCGACGGCATCATCTCGCTGGCCCTGCAGGTGCTCGCCCGCACCGAGACCCCGCTGGGCATCGTGCCGGCGGGTACGGGCAACGACCACGCCCGCGAGTTCGGCATTCCCACCCGCGACCCCGAGGCCGCCGCCGACGTCATCGTCGACGGCATCGTCGACACCGTGGATCTGGGGCACATCGTGGGCGCCGACGGCACGCGCCGGTGGTTCGGCACCGTGATGGCGGCAGGGTTCGACTCGCTGGTCACCGACCGGACGAATCGGATGCGGTGGCCGCACGGCCGGATGCGCTACAACGTGGCGATGGTCGCCGAGCTGTCCCAGCTGCGGCTGCTGCCGTTCCGGTTGTCGTTCGACGGCGCCGAGGTCTCGACCGATCTGACGCTCGCCGCGTTCGGCAACACCCGCAGCTACGGCGGCGGGATGCGGATCTGCCCGAATGCCGACCCCAGGGACGGCCTGCTCGATGTCACCATGGTGGCGTCGGCGTCGCGCACCCGGTTGATCCGCCTGTTCCCGACCGTCTTCAAAGGCACACACGTGCATCTCGACGAGGTGACGACGCGGCGCGCCAGGACGATCACGGTCGAGTCGCCGGGCATCACCGCATATGCCGACGGCGAATACGTCTGCCCGCTGCCGGTCGAGGTGTCGGCGGTTCCCGGCGCGCTCAAGATTCTGCGACCCGGCTAGCCGACTCCCCTGCTCAGCCAGCTGACCTCGGCACCCTCCCCGCCGTCACGGTAGGCCTCCAGCGCCTCGTCCCAGGCCGTGCCGAGCACCGAGTCGAGTTCGGCGGCGAGCGTGTCGGCGCCCGAGGCCATCAGCGCGCGCAATCTCATCTCACCGACCATCACGTCGCCGTTGGCGCTCATCGCACCGCTCCACAGCCCGAGCTGCGGGGTGTGGCACCAGCGATGCCCGTCAACACCGTGACTGGGGTCCTCGGTCACCTCGAAGCGCAGCACCGACCACGAGCGCAGCGCGTTGGCGAGCTGGGCGCCGGTGCCCACCGGCCCGACCCAGTTGGTGACGGCGCGCAGCTGCCCGGGCATGGCGGGCTGCGGGGTCCACTTCAGATTCGCCCTCGCGTTGAGGGTCGACGACAACGCCCACTCGACGTGCGGGCACACCGCCGCGGGTGAGGCATGGATGTACACCACGCCCGTGGTCGCGTCGGCGAATTGGTTCGCTGCACGCATCTACTGCTCCTTCGGCTCCACGAGGGACGTCTTCCCCAACGACCTGGTGGTTGCCAACGGGACAGCGATGACATGCGATGATTCGATGAAGTTGTGGTCTACGTGTCTATCGAGACTATTGTGCCTCGTGAGGCGTCTGTTGCGCTAGTCCGGCCGGAACTCTCTTAGGACTTCATCAGACAGGGCCGGCATCACCGGGTGGGCCCATTCGCCGAACTGACGGTCGGTCAGCACGACCAGGCCCAATTCGGCCTCCGGATCGACCCACAGGAACGTTCCCGACTGCCCGAAGTGGCCGAAGGTGCCGGCGGAGTTGGCGGCCCCGGTCCAGTGGGGCGATTTGCCGTCGCGGATCTCGAAGCCGAGTCCCCAGTCGTTGGGCCGCTGCACACCGAAGCCGGGCAGCACCCCGTCGAGGCCGGGGAACTGGACGGTGACGGCCTCGCGGTGCATCTGCGCCGAGACGATCGCCGGCGCCAGCAGATCCCCGGTGAAGGCCGCCAGGTCATCCACCGTCGACGTCGCCCCGTACCCGGCCGCCGCGGTCCCGCCCTCGAAAACGGTGTCTGTCAGCCCGAGCGGGTCGAACACGGCCTGCGTCAGGTATTCGGTGAACGGAATCGACGACTCCTGCTCGATCACGTCGGCGAGCACGGTGAACCCGTAATTCGAGTAGACGCGCCGGGTGCCGGGCGCGGCGATCACCTTCGACGAGGTCATCTCGTAGCCTGCGGCGTGCGCCAGCAGGTGGCGGACCGTCGACCCGGGCGGACCGGCCTCGGCGTCGAGCGCCACCGCGCCCTCCTCGACGGCGACCTGCGCCGCACGCGCCACGAGCAGCTTGGTGACCGACGCCAGCGGGTACGGACGCCGGGTGTCGCCGTGAGTGCTCAGCACACCCGACGGGCCGACCACCGCGGCGGCGGCGGCGGGAACGGGCCAGTCGGCCAGGACGTCGAGGGCGGTCATCGGCGTGTGATCACGAGGCGAAGTCGGAGCCGTTGATCACAGCCTGTATGCGTCCGCCCGGGTACGGCAGGTCGATGCCGTGCTCGTCGTAGGCGCGCACGATCTCCCTGCGGAGTCTGCGCTGCACCGCCCACTGCGCGCTCGGGCGGGTCTTCACGGTCATCCGCAGCGTCAGCCGGTCCGCCGACAACTCCTGGACGCCGAGCATCTTGGGTTCACCGATCACCTTGTCGGCGATCGACGGGTCGGCCACCGCCACCTCGGCGGCATCGATGGCGACCTGCTCTGCCCGTTCGACGTCGGCGGACAGCGAGACCGGTACCTCGACGCGTGCGACCGCGTACTCCTGACTCATGTTGCCCACGCGCGCGATCTCGCCGTTGCGCACGTACCACAGCGTGCCGTCGATGTCTCGGACCGTCGTGATCCGCAGGCCGACGCTCTGCACCTCGCCGATTGCGTCGCCCAGGTCGACGGTGTCGCCCACGCCGTACTGGTCCTCCAGCAGCATGAACACGCCGGTGACGAAGTCGCGCACCAGGTTCTGCGCGCCGAAACCGATGGCCAGCCCGAGCACGCCGGCCGAGGCGATGAACGGCGCGATGTTCACCCCGAGGGTGTTGAGGATCGCCAGGGACACCCAGATCAACAGCACGATGGACACGGTCGACTTGAGGACCGATCCGATGGTCTGCGCACGCTGGAGACGTCGTTCGGCTGCCTGGCGGGTGGTCGTCGCGGACGCGTCGCCGCGAGGCTGACGCAGCCGCAGCGGCTTCACCAGGATCTGGCGGTTACCGCCGTCGCGGGAGCGCCCGGTCGCCCGGTCGATCATCCGGTGCAGGATGTAGCGCGCGATCAGCACGACGATGACGTAGGCCCCAATGCGTACCGGAACCTCGATGAGCCAGTGTTGGTTTGTCTCCGTCCATTCGAAAGCCAATGAGTGCGTAGCCATGGCCTCGACCGTACGGAACATCGGCCCCGCGCCGAGGCCCGACCCTCCGCACAGCGACGCATTAAGGTCGGGGCATGACTCAGACGGTGCGCGGTGTGATCTCCCGGACGAAGGCACAACCGGTCGAGGTGACCGAGATCGTGATTCCGGACCCGGGCCCCGGCGAGGTCGTCGTCGACATCCAGGCCTGCGGGGTGTGCCACACGGATCTGCACTACCGCGAGGGCGGCATCAACGACGACTTCCCGTTCCTGCTCGGCCATGAGGCGGCCGGGGTGGTGGAGTCCGTCGGCGACGGCGTCACCCACGTCGCCCCGGGCGACTTCGTCGTCCTGAACTGGCGCGCGGTGTGCGGGCAGTGCCGGGCGTGCAGACGCGGGCGGCCGCACCTGTGCTTCGACACCCACAACGCCGCGCAGAAGATGACGCTGACCGACGGCACGGAACTGACCCCGGCGCTGGGCATCGGCGCGTTCGCCGACAAGACGCTGGTACATGAGGGCCAGTGCACAAAGGTCGACCCGGCCGCCGATCCCGCCGCCGCGGGACTTCTCGGCTGCGGCGTGATGGCGGGCCTCGGCGCGGCGGTCAACACCGGCGCCGTCAACCGCGACGACACCGTGGCGGTGATCGGCTGCGGCGGGGTGGGCGACGCGGCGATCGCCGGGGCCCGGCTGGTCGGCGCCAAGCGCATCATCGCCGTGGACACCGACAACCGAAAGCTGGACTGGGCCCGCGAATTCGGCGCCACCCACACCGTCAACGCCCGTGAGCTCGACCCCGTCGAGACGATCCAGGACCTCACCGAAGGTTTCGGCGCCGACGTCGTCATCGACGCGGTCGGCCGGCCCGAAACGTGGAAGCAGGCGTTCTACGCTCGCGACCTGGCCGGCACCGTGGTGCTCGTCGGCGTGCCCACCCCCGACATGACACTGGACATGCCGCTGATCGACTTCTTCTCCCGCGGCGGCTCACTGAAGTCGTCCTGGTACGGCGACTGCCTGCCCGAACGCGACTTCCCGACCCTGATCAGCCTTTACCTGCAGGGCCGGTTCCCGTTGGACAAGTTCGTCACCGAGCGCATCGGGCTCGACCAGATCGAGGACGCGTTCGAAAAAATGCACGCCGGAGAGGTGCTGCGCTCGGTGGTGATCCTGTGATGAGCGCTCGCGCGAAGAACGGAGAATCAGATGAGCGCTCGCGCGAAGAACGGAGAATCATGAGTATCCAGCGGCTGGTCACCAGCGGGACCTTCGAGCTCGACGGCGGCAGCTGGGAGGTGGACAACAACATCTGGCTGGTCGGCGACGACACCGAAGTGGTGGTCTTCGACGCCGCCCATGTCGCCGATCCGATCATCACCGCGGTCGGCGGTCGCCACGTCGTGGCGGTCGTCTGCACCCACGGCCACAACGACCACGTCACCGTCGCACCCGAACTCGGCCGCGCCCTCGACGCGCCGGTGCTGCTGCATCCCGCCGACGACGTGCTGTGGCGAATGACGCACCCGGACAAGGACTTCCGATCGGTCAGCGACGGCGATACCCTGCGGGTCGCCGGCACCGAACTGCGCGCACTGCACACCCCCGGGCACTCCCCCGGGTCGGTGTGCTGGCACGCCCCCGAACTGACCGCGGTCTTCAGCGGAGACACCCTGTTCCAGGGTGGACCCGGCGCGACCGGCCGGTCATTCTCCGACTTCCCGACCATCCTCGAGTCGATCTCGGGCCGGCTCGGGACGCTTCCCGGCGACACCGTCGTCTACACCGGCCACGGCGACACCACCACCGTCGGCGACGAGATCGTCCACTACGACGACTGGGTGGCCCGCGGCAGCTGAGCTGCCAATTGGACAGCGGCAGCTGAGCTGCCCCAATTGGACTGCGGCAGCTGACCGGACTGGGGCCACTAACTGTCGAGCACGCGACGTTTCTCGGCCTGGAACTCCGCCTCCGTCAGCGCGCCGGAATCTCGAAGTGCGGCCAGAGTTTTCAGCTGCTCGAGCCGCACCCCCCGGTCGCTGGGCTGATAGGGGTCCGCGGGCAGCGGCCCCGGCCGGATCGGTTCGTCGAGCGGCACCGCGTCCGGCAGCGGTGTCGCCGCCTTGCCGGATCGAGACCGCCAGATCAGCGCGAACGCCAGCGCGCCGGCACCCACCGCGATGGCGGCGACCGACACCCACAGCGGCCATCCCGGCGAGCGGTCCCGGCCGAACGCGAGCGCCGGATGGATGTATCCGCCGACGTCACCCCCGGTGCGGATGTCGTAGACGCCGTCCCGGGCAATCTGCGCGACCCATACCCGTACGCGCACATCGTTGTTGACCGACGTCGTCGAGCCGACGGCCTCCGTCACGACCGGGCCGGGCACGCCCGGCGGCGCCGTGATGCCGATCCGCAGCGGTGGCACCGGGAAGCCGCCGTAGGCGTCGAACTCGTCGAAGAAGAACGCGCTGAGCACGAGTGACACCACGAGGCCGGCCACACCGGCCACCAGCGTGACGACCGCGCAGACGATCGCGACCCGCGGACCGGCCCGTCCCGTCATGGGGGAAGTCTGTCACGGTGTCGCTTCTGCGGCGCGGCGCTCGTTCGGGAGTTACCGTCGGAAGATGCCCGAGTCCAGCATCGTCGTGCGGCCGGAGCCGAAGGACAGCGGCTCCTACACCGCCGCGTCGCGACTGCAGGCCGCGGGGTTGAGCGAGGCGATCGCCGTCTTCGAGAAGGCCGCGGCCGCGGTGCCGATTCCGGCGCCGCCGCAGCCCATCGTGATCGCCGACTACGGCGCGGGCACGGGACACAACTCGCTGCTGCCGATCGGCGCCGCGATCGCGGTGCTGCGCAAGCGGACCCGGCCCGAGCATTCCGTGCTGGTGGCCCACACCGACCGCGCGGACAACGATTTCACCGCGCTGTTCCGCACACTGGAGGAGGACCCCGACAGCTACCTGGGCAAGGACCGCGCTACGTTCGTGTCCGCCGTCGGACGCTCCTTCTACTCGCAGATCCTGCCGTCCAACAGCATTCACCTGGGCTGGAGCTCCTGGGCGATTCAGTGGCTGAGCCGCGTGCCCGGCCCCGTCGAGGGCCATCTGCAGGTCGCCTACTGCGACGACGAGTCGGTGCGCGCGGCCTACGCGCGGCAGGCCGCCCAGGACTGGCACGAGTTCATCGCGTTTCGCGGCCGCGAGCTGAGCCCGGGGGGCCGGCTGGTGGTGATGACGATGGCGCTCGGCGACGACGAGGACTTCGGGTTCCAGCCGCTGCTGGCGGCGATGCTCGACGCCCTCGCCGAGCTGATCGGAGCCGGGCTGGTCACGGCCGACGAGGCGGGCCGGATGTGCATCCCCACCGTCGCGCGCCGCGAGGCCGACTTCCGGGCGCCGTTCGCGCCGTCGGGGCGTTTCGAGCGGCTCGTGGTCGAGCAGCTCGAGGTGTTCGACGCCGAGGACAGGTTCTGGGCCCGGTACCGGGTCGACAGCGACGCAGCGGCTTTCGGGGCGAAGTGGGCGGGTTTCGCCCGCGCATCGGCGTTCCCGGCACTGGCGTCGGCGCTCGAGGGCGGCCTCACCGATCCCCGGGTCCCGGAGTTCTTCGACCGGCTGGAAGCCGGCATCGCCCAGCGGCTGGCCGCGGCACCCGAGCAGACGCGGATCCCGCTGGCGAATGTGACACTGCTCAAGCGCCCCAGGACGTGACCGTCAGGGCGGCGGCGGTTGCGGGAAGATCGGGATCGGTGGCAGCCCCGGAATCGTGATCGCCGGCCCCTGTATCGGCGACGGCTGGGTGGGCGGCGCCTGGGTGGGCGGCGGGCTCGGCGGCGGAGTCTGCACAGCCGGCGGCGGGCTCGGCGGCGGAGTCTGCACAGCCGGCGGCGGGCTCGGCGGCGGGGGCTCCACGGCCGGCGGCGGCGCCGGCGGCGGATTCTCTGCCGGAGGCGGGTTGGCGGGCGGCGGAACCGGTTGCGGCGCTTGCGCCGTCGTCACCGGCGGCGCCGGGGCCGGCGACGGTTCGCCGGGCGCCGTGGAGACGGCGGCCGGGGGCGGCGGCGTGGTCGTCACGGGTGTGCGGGTGTCGGCGGGCCCGGGCGCCTTGTCGTCGCGGAACAGCAGCAGCGCCACCGCTGCGCCGATCGCGACGAGTGCCCCCAGCACGACGAGCGCGATGGGCCTCCGGTACCACGGCACCATCGGCGCAGGGTCACCGGCGCCGTCGGGCTCGCGGGTGAAATGCAGACTGGGCCTTGGCTCCCCGGCATCGCCGATCGCCGTGGGCGCGCCGTCGCCGTCGTAGTCGTCGTAGTCGTCGGGGTGCACGGCAACGACGTCGGGGACGTCGTCGGCATCCGACCACGCGAGCGCGCTCGGCGCGGCGGCGGCGATCGACGTCGGCTCTTCCGCGGCCGCCGGCCGGACCGCCCAGAGCCCGGCACCGATCGCCGCGGCCAGTTCGGGGTGTTCGGGCGTGATGACCGGCACGCGGAAACGCTCGGAGAGCGTCGTGGTGACGGCGGGAATCCGCGCGCCGCCGCCGACGGAGGCGACCGCGGTGAGATCATCAGGGCCGATTCCGTTGCGCTGCAACGTCTCCTGCATCACATCGGCGAACCGCCCGAGAGGCCCGAGCAGGACCTCGTCGAGTTCGTCGCGGGTGAGCCGAATGTCGGTGCGGCGCCCGGTCAGGTCGGCGGTGAGCGCGGTGACCGCCGCCGTGGACAGCCGCTCCTTTGCCGCGCGGCAGGACATGCGCAGCCGGCCCAGCGGGCCGATGGCCGACGTTCCGGCCAGATCGAGGTCACCGGCGTCCGACAACCCGTCGATGACCCGTGTCAACAGCGCCTGATCGACGAGATCGCCGGACAGCTCGCCGTGGCGCAGCGGCGAACCGATCGGCGTCGCCGACGACGCGCCTGCCGAAACGTCGAACACGCTCACCGTGGTGCCAGTCCCTCCGAAGTCGCATACCGCGACGACTCCCCCGCTCGGCAGCCCGGCGCCCTGGGCGAGCGCGATCAGCGCGGCACGGGCGTCGCAGAACAGCGGAGCCGACATCGTCGATGCCGCGGCCAGCGCATCGGTCGCGCGCGAGTTCCAGTGGGCCGGAACGCTGATGGCACTCGGACCGCGTGCGGGCAGGGCGCGCGCCAGCGCGTGCAGGGCCTCGGCGAGCAGGACCTCGGCGCGGTGCGCGGTGCCGTCGGGGGCGATGAGACTCACCGGATCCCCGACGCGGTCGACGAAGTCGGTGATGATCAGGCCGGGCTCGGTGAGGTCGAAGTTCTCCGCGGGCACACCCACCTCGGGCGGGCGGTGCGGGTACAGAGTCAGCACCGGTGTCCGGGTCACCGCGGCGCGGTCCACCAGGACCCCCGCGAGCCTGGTGGCCCCGACGGACAGCCCGATGCCGTTCAGCGGATAGTCCCCACTCCGGGAATCAGGGGCAGGTCCAGCGCCGTCACCCACCCCGGTGAGAGGTCGTTGACGGCGGGCACCGCGTTCAGCGCGCGCAACCCGGTGGCCAGACACCCCGCGGCGGCCGCGTCGCGCCCGGAAGCGTCGGTGAACCGGAACGCCGTCTCCTGGGAGATGCTCGGCGTGCCGTCGATGTCGACGCGGTAGACGTCGTTCTCGTTGCCCGACGGCCAGTCCGGTGCGGCGTCGTTGCCGATCCGGTTGACGTGCTCGAGCTGGATGCGGGTCTCGCCGCGGTAGACGCCGTTGATGGTGAACCGCACGGCGGCGACGTTGCCGGGAGCGATGACGCCCTTGGCGGTCTTGCGCTCCTCGGGGGTGACCCACTTCTCCCACGTGGTGGTGATCTCGTCGAGCATGATGCCGGCGGCATGCGCGATCATGGGAACCGTTGCGCCCCAAGCGAATACCAGGATGTCAGGGTTCTCCAGCATCGCCCGGTACTCCGGCGGTCTGCCGATCCCCATCTCGCGGTCGTAGTCGCCCTCGTAATTGGTGTAGTCGAGCAGTTCCGACGCGCGGACCCGCCGCACCTCCGAGCACAGACCCATCAGCGTCATCGGGAACAGGTCGTTGGCGAACCCCGGGTCGATCCCGGTGGTGAAGCACGAGGACTCGCCGAGTTCACAGGCCACCGTGACCGGCTCGATCCAGTTCGGCGGGTTGAGGTGCATCGACGGCCAGATCCACGGCGTCATGGCCGTGGAGCACACATCGATCCCGGCCCGCAGGAACCGGGTGATCAGCGCGATGTTCGCCTCGGCGTGCGCGGCGGTGGGCCCGTAGTGGACCAGCGCGTCGGGCTTCAGGTCGATCAGCGCGTCGACGTCGTCGGTCGCGGTCAGGCCGAGAGGGGTGTCCAGACCGCAGATCTCGCCGGCGTCGCGTCCCACCTTGGCGGGATCGCTGACGCCGACGCCGACGAGGTCGAATGCGGGATGCTTGACCGCCTCGGCGATCACCATCCTGCCGACGAATCCGGTTCCCCAGATCACGACTCTCTTGACATCGTTCATCGGCACTGCCTCTCGTCTGGTCGGTCAGAAGCAGCGGCGCAGGCCACCGGGCTCGCAGATGAGCGGATACCGGTCGACCGGGATGGGCAGCGGCTCCTTGAAGGACAGCGAGAACGGCGTGTTGATGATGCCGGGCGGCAGACCGCAGTTGCCGTTGTGCTGCACGCTGCGGGTGCCCGACATGGTGGCGTCGTCGAACCTGTACACCTCCACCGTCGGCGCCCAGCTGCCGTCGGGGCACTGCATCCCGCGGTCGACCGGCGTGGTGAACTGCCATATGCCGCCGGCCAGCGTGGCGTCCCCGCCGACCAGATCTTTGGAACCCTGCACGTGCAGGCGGCACCCGACGGGCAAGTACAGCGGTTCGCGCAGGTCACCCACCACCGGCACGCACGAGGGGTAGATGGTCCACGTCCCGGCCTTGCCGTCGGCCGGCGTGTAGTTGTAGACGCCTTCCATCACCTGCGAGGCCTGGGCCTGTCCGGCGGAACCGACGGCGACGCCGCCGAGAACGGCGAGGGCGGCCGGGATGGCGGCCAGACCGCGCGACAACTTCACGATGTTTCCCTTCAACCGTGGACAGGTGACCTTCGAGTATGTGGGCGAGGTCGAGTATTTCAGCCATGGCTGGACAAAGTCACGGGTTTGTCTCTTCAGGCCACCGGGTAAAGCCCGTGTGCAGGCTCGAGTCCGAGGGTGATGCATATGACGAGAACAGCGGCGTGGACCGCTGTTCTCGTCGTTTTCGCAGTCGTTGCCGCGCTGACCGGTTGCTCGACGGGCCGGCGCGTCGATCTCGGCGGTGGCACCTCCGGCGCGCTGGTGGCCGCCATCGCCGGCGAACCCGACCAGCTCGACCCGCACAAGACCACGGCCTACTTCTCCTTCGAGGTTCTGGAGAACGTGTTCGACACACTCGTCGAGCCCGACGAGAATCTCGAGATGCGGCCGGCGCTGGCCACGAGCTGGGAGGTCAGCCCCGACCAGCTCTCGTGGACGTTTCATCTGCGCGACGGCGTCACGTTCCACGACGGCACCCCGTTCACCGCCGATGACGTCGTGTTCTCCTACCGCCGGATCATCGACGAGAAACTGGCGAACTCCGACAAGTTCAGCGCGGTGACCGCCGTCGAGGCCCCCGATCCCTCGACGGTGGTCATCCGCGTCAGCCGCCCGACGCCGAACATGCTGACCAACATCGGCGGGTTCAAGGGCATGGCGATCGTGTCGCGCCGCAACGTGGAGAGCGGACAGATCGCCACTCATCCGATCGGGACCGGGCCGTTCAGTTTCCGCGGCCAGAAGAGCGGTGACTCGATCACCCTTGCCGCCAACCCCGACTACTGGGGCGGGCCGCCCGCCGTCTCCGGTGTGACGTTCCGCTTCATCTCCGAACCCTCGGTGGCGCTCTCGGCGCTTCAGGCCGGCGAGATCGACTGGACGGATTCGGTCCCGCCACAGCGGGTCTCCCAGCTCTCGAACGACGACTCGCTGCACCTGGCCGTGACGCCGAGCAACGACTACTGGTACCTGGCCCTCAACGAGGCGCGTGCGCCCTGGAACGACGTGCGGGTGCGGCAGGCCATCGCCTACGCCATCGACCGGGCGGCGATCGTGCAGGCGACCAGTTACGGGACCGCGGCGATCAACCAGCTCGCGATCCCGAAGGGCAACCCGTGGTACACCCGCTACGACAAGTACCGCCCCGACGGGGAGAACGGACTGGACAAGGCCCGAGACCTGTTGCGGCAAGCCGGCGCTGCGCCGAAGAGCCTCGACATGCTGGTGACCACCGAGTATCCCGAGACGGTGACGGCGGCCCAGATCATCGCCGACAACCTGGCGCCGCTGGGGATCACGGTGAACATCCGCACCGTCGACTTCGCCACGTGGCTCGACGAGCAGAACTCCGGCCACTTCGACATGCTGATGATGGGCTGGCTGGGCAACATCGATCCCGACGACTTCTACTACGCCCAGCATCACACCGGCGGGTCGAGCAACGCCCAGAAGTTCTCCGACCCGCAGGTCGACCGGCTGCTGGACGCGGGCCGGGTCGAAACCGACCGTGCCGCAAGGGCGCACGACTACGCCGAGGCGGCGACGCGGATCGCCGACGAGGTGAGCTACATCTTCCTGTACAACCCGTCGGTGATCCAGGCGTGGAACCCGTCGCTGTCGGGCTATCAGGCGCGCCGCGACGGCGCCGTGCGATTCCGCGGCGCGACGCTGAACACAGACGGCGGTGCGTAGCCATGACCGTGACCTCCCTGGTGACCCATCCGATCGCGCGGTTCGTCGCACGCCGGCTGCTGTATTCGGCGGTCGTGCTGTTCGGTGTGCTGATCGTGGTGTTCGCGCTCGTGCACCTGGTTCCCGGCGACCCGGTGCGGATCGCGCTCGGCACGCGCTACACACCGGAGGCCTACGACGCGCTGCGCTCGGCCAGCGGGCTGGATCGCCCGATTGTCGTGCAGTTCTTCAGTTATCTCGGCTCGGCGCTGACCGGCGACCTCGGCGTCAGCTTCCGCAACGGCGACCCGGTGACCGTGACGCTGATGGAGCGTCTGCCCGCGACACTGTCGCTGGGCGTCGTCGGCATCGTGATCGCGCTCGCGATCGCCCTGCCCGCAGGCATCTACTCGGCGCTTCGCGAAGGCCGGCTCAGTGACGCGATCGTGCGTGTCACAAGCCAATTCGGTGTCTCGGTGCCCGACTTCTGGATGGGCATCCTGCTCATCGCCCTGTTCTCCACGACGCTGGGCTGGCTGCCGACCTCGGGGTACCGGCCGTTGTTCGACGACCCGGCCGGCTGGCTGCGCCACATCATCCTGCCGGGGCTGACGGTCGCCGTGGTGGCCGCTGCCATCATGACGCGCTACGTCCGCTCGGCCGTTCTCGAGGTGGCCGGGATGGGCTACGTGCGCACGGCGCGGTCCAAGGGCCTGTCCCCGCGGGTCGTCACGTTCCGCCACACGGTGCGCAACGCGCTGGTGCCGATCCTGACCATCACCGGCATCCAACTGGCCACGCTGCTCGGCGGGGTGATCGTCGTCGAGGTCGTGTTCGCCTGGCCCGGAGTGGGCCGCCTGGTCTACAACGCCGTCGCCGCGCGCGACTACCCGCTGATCCAGGGCGCCGTGCTGCTGATCGCCGCACTCTTCCTGCTGATCAATCTCTTCGTGGACGTGCTGTACGCGGTCGTCGACCCGAGGATCCGGCTGGCATGACCACCATCGAAGACGCCCAGAGCACCCGCATCTCGTCGTGGCGGCTGCTGGCCCGCAACCCCGTCACGGCGATCAGCGCGCTGGTGCTCGTCGTCGTCGCCGTCGTTGCGGTGAGCGCGAAGTGGATCGCCCCGTACGAGGTCAACGACGTCGACGTTCCCTCGGCACTGCGACCGCCGAGTGGCGCGCACTGGTTCGGCACCGACGAGCTGGGCCGCGACGTGTTCTCCCGTGTCCTGGTCGCCACTCAGGCCTCGATGCGCATCGCCGTGGTCAGCGTGGCGTTCGCGGTGGTCGTCGGGGTGGTCGTCGGGGTCGTGGCCGGATACCGCGGCGGTTGGCTGGACACCGTGCTGATGCGTGTGGTCGACGTGATGTTCGCGTTCCCCGTGCTGTTGCTCGCGCTCGCCGTGGTCGCGATCCTGGGGCCCGGAGTGCCGACGACGATCCTCGCCATCGGCATCGTGTACACGCCGATCTTCGCGCGGGTCGCGCGGGCGAGCACGCTCGGTGTGCGCACCGAACCGTATGTCGCCGTCTCGCGTGCGATGGGCACCGGGGACGCCTACATCCTGCGGCGGCACATCCTGCCGAACATCGCCGGACCGCTGATCGTGCAGACGTCGTTGTCGCTGGCGTTCGCGATCCTGTCCGAGGCGGCACTGTCGTTCCTGGGCCTCGGTATTCAGCCGCCGGAGCCGTCGCTGGGCCGGATGATCTTCGACTCCCAGGGCTTCGTGACGATGGCGTGGTGGATGGCGGTGTTCCCGGGCGCGGCGATCTTCGTGATCGTGTTGGCGTTCAACTTGTTCGGCGACGGGCTGCGCGACGTCCTCGACCCCAGGCAGCGCACCGCCGTCGAGGCGCGGAGGGCACAACAGTGACTGTGCTGAAGGTCTCGGACCTCGGTGTGAGCATCGGCGCCCGCACCATCGTCGACGCCGTGTCCTTCACGGTGGACCGTGAGCAGACCGTCGGCATCGTCGGGGAATCCGGCTCCGGCAAGACGATGACCGTACTGGCAGCCACCGGCCTGCTCGACGCTCCGGGAGCACGGGTCAGCGGATCCAGCACGCTGACGGCCGACTCCGCGGCGTCCGTGCAGTTGGTCGGCGCCTCACCGAAAATGCTGCGCAGTGTGCACGGCGCGCGGATCGGGTTCGTGTTCCAAGACCCCGGCACCTCGCTGAACCCGCTGCTCACCCTCGAGCGTCAGATCACCGAATCGCTGCAGACGCATCGGAAGCTGACGCGCAGAGCGGCCACCTCGCGGGCGCTCGAACTGCTCGAGGCCGTCGGGCTCCCGGACCCGCAGACACGACTGCACGCCTACCCGCATCAGCTCTCCGGCGGGCAGCGGCAACGCGTGATGATCGCGATCGCCCTGGCCTGCGACCCCGAGCTGCTGATCGCCGACGAGCCCACCACCGCGCTGGACGTCACGACTCAGGCTCAGATCATCGAATTGGTCCGTGCGCTGCAACGCGATTTCGGCACCGCCGTGGTGTGGATCAGCCACGACCTCGGCGTGATCGGCCAGGTGGCCGACGAGGTGACGGTCATGCGGGACGGGCTGACCGTCGAGCAGGCGACGATCCTCGAGGTGTTCGAGCGTCCACACGAGCAGTACACCCGCGACCTGCTCGCCTCCCGGCCGGTGCTCGACGGCTCCGGCCCGCCGGCGGTGGCCGACGCCGAAACGCTGTTGCGCGTCACAGAACTCGATGTCCGCTATGCGGTGACGACGCCGCTGGGCCGCACCACCGTGCACGCGGTCGACAACGTCTCGTTCGAGATCCGCCGCGGGACCACGTTGGGCCTGGTCGGTGAATCCGGGTCGGGGAAGTCGACGGTCGCGGCGGCGCTGACGGGTTTGGCGACACCCGACCGTGGCACCGCGACCCTGGACGGCACGGACGTCTTCGGAGTCAGGGGGGCGGCGGCCAGGGCGCTGCGCCGCCGGATCGGGCTGGTGTTCCAGGATCCGTTCTCGTCGCTGAATCCCCGTGCCCGCGTGGACTCCTCGATCTCCGAGCCACTGACGGTGCACAAGCTGGTGGACGGCAAGGCCGCGCGCGGTAAGCGTGTCGGCGAGCTGCTCGACCTCGTCGGGCTGCCCGCTGCGTTCGCGCACCGCTATCCGCACGAGCTCTCGGGTGGCCAGCGGCAGCGCGTGAGCATCGCCCGGGCGCTGGCCGCCGAACCGGAGCTGCTCATTCTCGACGAGGCGACGGCCTCGCTGGATGTGTCGGTGCAGGCGCGGGTCCTCGAACTGCTCGCCCGGCTGCAACGCGAACTGGGGCTGACGTACCTGCTGATCGGTCACGACCTCGCCGTGATCCGGCAGCTGAGCCACGACGTGCTGGTGATGCGTGACGGCGCCGTGGTGGAGAGCCGGCCGGCCGCCGACCTGTTCACCTCACCGCAGCACGAGTACACCCGGGCGCTGCTGGCCGCGGTGCCCCCGGTCACCCCGCGCGCCGCGGTCTGATCACCGCCCCGCCCGTGAGAAGGTCGTGGGCATGGGTCCATTGAGCGGCAAGGTCGCGTTGGTCACGGGCGCCTCGGCTGGTCTGGGTGCGGCGACGGCGCGGTTGTTCGCCGACCGGGGCGCCCGGGTGTTCGGCATCGCCAGGGACGCAGCACGGATGGCCGAGGTGTTCGCCGGCCTCGACGGGTCCACGTTCGCCGCGGTCGACATCACCACGCCGCAGGCGTGCACACAGGCCGTCGAGGACTGCGTCGCACACTTCGGCCGGCTCGACATCCTGGCCAACATCGCGGGCTTCCACCGGATGCGCCACACCGCGACGATGACCGACGACGACTGGGTCGACGATCTCGCGGTGAACCTCAACGGGCCGTTCTACCTGTGCCGCGCCGCGCTGCCGCATCTGCTTCAGACGGGCGGCAACATCGTCAACGTCTCGTCGATCGCCGGCGTCGAGGGTGAGGTGTACTCGGCCGGCTACTGCGCCGCCAAACACGGCCTGGTGGGGTTGACCCGCGCGCTGGCCGTCGAGTTCACCAAGGAGCGGTTGCGGGTCAACGCGGTCTGTCCCGGGGGCATGCCCACCGCGCAGACCACGGAATTCCAGGCGCCCGACAACGCGGACTGGGACCTGATCATGCGCATCGCCTCACCGCGGGGTTTCATGGAGACGGCCGACGTGGCCAAGGCGATCGCGTTTCTGGCCAGCGACGACGCCGCCGCGATCCACGGTGCGGTGTATCGCGTCGACAACGGCAAGGGCGCCGGCTGAGTCAGCCGGTCGGTCCGGTAGCCGCAGGCGCGAGGAAGCGCTCGAGCATCTCCCGCTCGGCGACCGGGTCGGCCAGCGGCCAGTACAACAGCGAGAGCACCACGCGAACGATCCACTGGGCGGCCTGAGCGTCGCCGGCGGGGATGCCCGTCAGTTCCGCGACCAGCGCGGGCGGGACCGGGGATCGCCCTATCCACGTCAGCTCTCCGGCGCGCATCGAGTTCAGCAGCGTCTTCCCCATCGGATCGGTACGGATCCGGTCGAGCGCGGCCGTCACCGCCGTGAGGGTGCGCTCCGTGCCGGACATCCCGGCAACGGCGGCGCGCACGGCGTCGATGATGCGCTCGGCCTCCCGCAGCAGCACCGCCTCGCGGATCCTGGCCTTGCCGCCGACATGCCGGTAGATCGTCGCCCGCGAGCAGTGCACCGCCGCCTGCAGCGCCGGGATGTCGAAGGCCTCGAGGCCGTGACGCACGATCAGGTCGGTGGCGGCCGCATAGATGCGTTCGGCCGCTTCCGCACGCCGGTCGCCGACCAGCCAGTCGTCGGGCGCCATCGCCTCGTCTCCTCGGGTAGCGGGGGTGTCCTGAGATTCTCATGCTGAGACGACTTCCGCGAAACATCTCGGCGTTCGGCCAGGTGGGTGCGCCGCGCTGAGACAGCGGCTCGCGGGAGTGCCACCGGGTCTTCCCGACTTCTCCGGCTCGGTTGACCCGGCAACGGTGGCGCGGTCAGCCTGTAGTCGTGACGGTGGTGAGTGGCGATCTCGGCGCGGCGTTGTTCCGCGACGAATACATCCAGGACCCGTACCCGCTCTATGCGCAGATGCGAGACCAGGGCTCGGTGCAGCGCGTCGGGGAGTCGGACTTTTACGCCGTCTGCAGCTGGGATGCCGTCAGCGAGGCCGTGGCCCGCACCGGCGACTTCTCGTCGAACCTGACCGGCACGATGACCTACCAGCCCGGCGGCGCCGTCGGCCTCTTCCCGATGGACGAGCTCGGCGGTCCGACACAAGTGCTCGCGATCGCCGATGATCCGGTGCACGCTGCACACCGCAAGCTGCTGGTGCCTCACTTGGCGGCCAAACGGATCCGCGCGCTGGAATCCTTCGTGACCGACACGGTCGCCGACCTCGTCCGGGATGCGTTGCAGGCCGGACACGTCGAGTGGATGAGCGCGGTCGCCAACCGCCTGCCGATGATGGTGGTGTGCCGGCTCATCGGCGTTCCGGACGAGGACGCCGAGCAGTTGGCGGCGTGGGGCTACGCCAGCACCCAGCTGCTGGAGGGTCTGGTGGGCCCGGAGCAGTTGGCCGCGGCGGGCACCGCCGCGATGGAACTGGCCGCATACGTCGCGGCGAGGTTCGACCGGGAGGCGGCGCAGCCGCACGACACGCTCATGGGCGGCCTCGCCAGAGCTTGCGCCGCAGGCGAACTCGACGCTCTGACGGCGCAGATGATGATGGTGACGCTGTTCAGCGCGGGCGGTGAGTCGACGGCGTCCCTCATCGGCTCGGCGACCCAGATCGTCGCCGCCCGGCCGGACCTTGCGCACCGTCTGCGCGGGAATCCCGGACTGATACCGGCCTTCCTGGAGGAAGTGCTGCGCTTCGAGCCGCCCTTCCGCGGCCATTACCGCCACGTCCTCGGTGACTGCACCCTCGACGGACACCGGCTGACCGCCGGTTCCCGGCTGATTCTGCTGTGGGGCGCCGCGAACCGGGATCCGGCGCACATCGAAGCCCCCGACGAATTCCGGATGGATCGAGAACTCAAGGGGCACATCGCCTTCGGCAAGGGTGTACACTTCTGTGTCGGCGCCGCACTGGCCCGCCTGGAAGCCCGCGTGGTGCTCGAGCACCTGCTCGCGCACACCACCCACATCCACACTGCCGGGCCGGGACGGTGGCTACCCAGTCTGCTGGTGCGCCGACTCGACAGCCTCACGCTCACGCTCGAGCAGTGATCGTGATCGCACCCTCGGGGCGGGGGTCGGCGGTCAGAGCGTGAAGCGGCCGGCGAACCCGCGCAGCGGAAGGTCGGCGCTGGTGACGATTCCAGGAGGCGCGGCGACGACGGATTTGATCGCGTTGAGCGCCGGCATGCCGGTGACCGTCATCCCGATGGACGCGAAGCTGGCCGGATCCGACAAGTCGACCCCCGGCTTCGGGAAGATCATGTGCTTGTTGTAGATGTTCGGGTCACCTTTGATCGCAGTGATGTAGCAGCCCTTGATGTCCCAGCTCGGATCGGTGTGCGGCGTCATCTGCCATTCCAGGTGGGTCTCCACGCGCGGCACCCCGTCGACCATGCCCTGGTAGCGAATGTAGTTGCCGCCCAGTGACCCCTTCGGCAGCCGATACCAGCCCAGGTCGACGTCCTTTGTGCACGCGCCGAGTTCGTACCTGAACGTCACCTCGTCGAGCGTCAGGCCGAAGCAGTCGGCCATCATGTAGACGCTGTCGGCGAACACGCGCGTGTACTTCTCCAGCTTGCCGGGGATCTCCGGGTCGTCGACAGGCCGGCCGTAGCCCACCTCGATCCAGGTGTCCCTGGAGTGATGGCAGGACACGTCGACCGATTCGATCGTCGTGACATTCTCGATCTCGGCCACGTCGGCGGAGCAGACGACGCCGAGGATCTGGTTCAGTCCCGGGTTCATGCCCGTCCCGTAGAACGTCGAACCGCCTCTCTCACAGGCCTGCTGGAGCAGCGCGGTCACCGGCTTGCCGGAGTGATGGGGGTGGTTGCGGTCGCGGTGCCAGCCGGTGATCCAGTCCGCGGTGGTGACGACGTCGATACCGGCTTCGAGGACCTTGACGTACAGGTCTTCGTCGGGGAAGACGCCGTGGAAGGTGAGCACGTCGGGCTCAGCGGCGATGATCTCGTCGATCGTGCCGGTGGCGATCACTCCGTTGGGCGCCAGCCCGGCGAGCTCGCCGGCGTCCCTTCCGATCTTCTCCGGCGAATAGCAGTGCACCCCAACCAGTTCCAGGTCGGGCTGGGCGGCGATGCGCTTGATCATCTCCGAGCCGACATTGCCGGTGGCCACCTGGAAGACCCTAATGGGCTGGCTCATGATTCGCCTTTCGTCGTTCAACGGGTGTGCGCGGCGAGTTCGGCGGCGCTGCCGCCTCGACCGTCGGGATAGAACCTCTTGGCCCATTCGCGAATCGCGGTGAACCCCTGCAGCTCCGAACCGGCGAGCGCCGGCGGGTCGGAGTAACGCTGGTGGGCCCAGATATGGATGTCCTGGCTGAACTGCCGGATCACCTCGGCACCGAATTCCCCGGCCTTGGCCGCGGCACGCGCCGGATCGCGGACCTCGCCGGCCGGACGGCCGATGTAGACCATGAACCGCACATCGGAGGTGGACTCGTCGACGGGGGTGATCGCCGAGATCGTGCGGTTGTCGATCATGCCCCAACTCTTGGTCACCGCGATGCCGAGGCCGCCGTTGATGGCCTCGACACCACTGTTGACGTCCTCGATCCGCTGCCCGTCGTCGCCTTCGAAGGTGATGGTGAAGTCGACGTAGGACACCGGGTCGTCGAAGTCGTGGCGGGTGAACACCGGCACGATCGGCGTGTTGTGCACGTATTTGAAGTGCGCGAAGTCCACGCCGTTCTCCAGCACGTACTGCGGGTGCATCTCCAGGCCCTGCCGGAACAGGCGCTGCTGTGGGTAGTAATCCGCGGCGGTGGACCCGTCGGCGAAGCCGGCGAACACATCGGGAGCGTCGAAGAACGGCTCGCGATTCTCGGTGTCGTGCCAGATGTAGACCGACTCGTTGCGCTCGATCACGGGGTAGGTCGTGATGCGGCGACCCCGGTTGGGGCGGTCCTCGTAGGGGATGCAGACGTTGCGGCCCTGCTGATTCCACTGCCACCCGTGGAAGGGGCACTGCAGGACCTCACCGTGCACGGTGCCGCCGTAGCCGAGGTGGGCGCCGAGATGCTCGCAGTAGGCGTTCATCACGGTGAGCGCTCCCGACTCGGCACGCCAGGCGATCATCTCCTGGCCGAAGTACTTCATCGTGCGCACATCGCCGACCGCGATCTCGTCCGACCAGGCGACCTGAAACCATCCGGTCGGCTTCATCGATAAGGGCGGCTTGGCCATCGGCTGTCCCTTCGCGCTGCTTTCGGAAGAAACATAGTAGGTTCTACGAAACTGTCAAGGAGCGGGCTATCCTCTCAAGGGTGACCGAGGTGGCCGAGGGTCCCGCGCCGGCGCGGCGCCGTAACCGGCGCGGCCAGGCGACCCGCGAGAACATGCTCGAAGCCGCGTTGCGCTCGCTGGCATCGGGCGATCCGGGGTCCGTGTCGGCCAACCGCATCGCCAAGGACATCGGCGCGACGTGGGGGGCGGTGCAGTACCAGTTCGGGGATGCCGACGGCTTCTGGGCCGCCGTGCTGCACCGCACCGCGGAACGCCGAGCCGACCTGTTCTGCACGGTCGACGAGAGCGCGCCGCTGCGCGACCGCGTGGCCGGCATCATCGACACGCTGTATCGCGGCCTCGGCGAACCGGATTCGCGGGCCATCGAGAATCTGCGGGCGGCACTCCCCCGCGACCACGCGGAGCTCGAACGGCTCTATCCCCGCACGGCCGCCGAGCTGTACTCCTGGGGTCAGTCCTGGCTGCAGACGTGCCGGCACGCCTTCGCCGGTCTCGACATCGATCCGGAACGGCTGCGTGAGGTCGCCACCCTGATTCCGGGCGCGATGCGCGGTCTGGTCTCCGAGCGCCAGCTGGGCTCCTACGCCGACCTGGATGTGGCGCGCCGCGGGCTGACCAACGCGCTGGTCGCGTATCTGCAGGGCGGATCCGCCTGATCGCGGCAGGCCCTCAGCCCCACAGGGACATCAACGTCACATAGCAGGCGGTGCCGGCCAGGATGCTGAGCAGGGCACGTCCGCGCCACACATGCAGGCCGATGGTGAGCGCCACGGCGATCGCCAGCCAGATCAGCTGCAGGGCAGCAGTTCCCGCCGCCGTGCGCAGCGTGTAGATCGCCAGCATCAGCATCACGCCGACCGGCATGTGGATGCTGAGATACGCGACGATCCTGCTGTGGCGCATCGGCGCCAGCGCGGCGAACGGCAGAGCCCGCAGCGCCCACGTGATCCCGGCGCTGACCGCCACGAGCAGCGCGATGTGGGCGTGGTCAGGCACGTCGCGGCCTGCGATCGCCGACCGCCATCCGCACGACCAGCGCCCCGGTGAACGCGGCGAAGGCACACACCAGCATCTGCCCCGGAACCAGCAGCCAGGCCCCGATCGCGCACACCGCCGCGATCCCCGCGGTGAGCCGGTCCGGGCGCTGCCGGTAGGCGTCGATGCCCAGCACGATGAACAAGGCGGTCAACGCGAAGTCCAGACCCCGGAGCCGATCGATGGGAATCGCCTCGCCGACGAGCCCGCCCAGGCCCGCGCCGGTCACCCATAGCAGGTGAAAGGCAATCTGCATCAACAGGATCGGCCGCGTGGTCCAGCTGCGCGCCTCGGGGCTGACACCCACGGCGTAGGCCTCGTCGGACAGCGTGTAGGTGCTGTACAGCTTCCCCGCCGCACCCCTCACCCGCTGCAGCGGGAACGACAGCGCATAGAACACGTGCCGGGAGTTCACCACGAACGTCGTCGCCGCGACCGTCGCGACCGGTGCGGCGACGGCCGCCAGATGCACCAACAGGAACTCGAACGAACCGGCGTAGATCACCGCGGCGAACACCGGCGCCCACCACCACGCGAGCCCGGCGTGGACCACGAGGAAGCCGAGCGCCATTCCCAGCGGGATGAATGCCAGGCCGATGGGTGCGGTCAGCGCCAGCACCGCACGCAGGCTGTGGTCGGACTCGGGACGGGGCGGCATCGGGCGAAACACCTCCTGGACATGGCCTCGGGGGCTAGCTTTTCACGAGTGGCTCACTGGGCGATCGGCGCGGCGGCCGCCGCAGCGGTGCTGACGGCGTGCGCGGCCACCTCCCACGCGTCGCCCGCCGCGCCGGCGCCGCATACGAAGAACTGGTTCGACCTCGACGCCGGCGACTGCATCACCGACGTCCCGGCCGTCGACACCGGCGAGGTCACCGTGACCGTCGTCGACTGCGCCGCACCGCACCGGGCCGAGGTGTTCCTCCGCAGACCGACGGCGGTCGACACCGCAGTCACCGACGTCGCCGACACCGTGTGCGCCGCCGGCCTCGCCCGCTACACCGGCGGTGGACCTTTCGTCGCCGACTACCTGATCGATTCGAACCAGGACCGCACCTCGGCCGACCCGTTGCCGAGCACGATCATCTGCCTCCTCGAGGCCGGGAACGGCGGCCTGCTGACCACCTCGGCACGAAAGGCGTGAGATGGACCTGGTCACGCAGTGGCGCAGCGGCGCAACGTCTTTCCGGTGGGCGTCGACGGCGCCGGCGAACGCACACGCCCAGGTCGAGGTGTTCGCCCGTCGCAGCGGAACGCCGGGCGCGCCGGCCCTGGTCTGTGTGCACGGATTTCCGACGTCGAGCATCGACTACCGCGGGCTGACCCGCGAACTCGACGGCGAATTCGACATCTACACCCTGGACTTTCCCGGCTACGGGTTCTCCGGCAAGCCGCCCGCACCCTACGCGTACTCCCTCTACGACGACGCCCGACTGCTCGTGCACGCCATCACCGAGGTCTGGCGACTCGACACGTACCGCATCATCACCCACGACCGCGGCAGCAGCGTCGGGATGATCGCGGTGCCGATGCTGGCCGCGGCCGGCAGGGCACCAGCTGAGCTGTTCCTCACCAACGCCAACATCTTTCTGCCGCTGGCCAATCTCACGGCATTTCAACGGGCCCTCCTCGACGACGCGACCGGGCGCCCCACCGCCGCGGCCACCACCCCCGAACTCCTGGCCGCCGGACTGGGACAGACCACGTTCATGCCGCGCCGAGGACTCGATGACCCTGAAATCGCCGCGCTGGCTTACTGTTTCGGATACAACGACGGAATCGGCGTGCTGCCCGACACGATCCGGTACCTGCACGAACGCGCCGCCGACGAGACCGGCTGGCTGGAATCGCTGTCGGCGATCGACGTCGACACCACGTTGATCTGGGGCCTGCACGACAGCGTGGCGCCGCTGCGCGTGGCCAACCACGTCTGGCAGACGTACCTGAAGCGCAAGCCCGGCCGCAACCGCTACTGGGTGGTCCCCGGCGCCGACCACTACGTGCAGTGCGACGCCCCGCAGGAGCTGGCGCACATCATCCGGCTGACCACCGAGGGCCTTGCACTCGACCTGCAGACGATCGGCGATCGCCCCGACGGCGCGGTACTGGTGGACCAGTCAGACGGCGACGGTTGAAGCGGTTGCGCCTGCGACGATCCCAACGTCGTCGAACGCGTTGCCGATCGCGGCCAGCTGCGGCGTGGTGAAGCCGAGAGCTCTGGCGGAGCTGAGCACCGCGGCCCGCCCGTCGGTGAACTGGGCGCCCAGACTCAGCCGGGGAATCGACTGGTAGAACACGCGGGCCCACGTTTCGTCGGAGATGTCCGCGGTGGCCGGGTCGGTCATCATCAGGTACGCGGCGTGGCTGAAGATCGTGCTGTTGACGTGTTCGCCGTGGTCGTCCGCGCTTCCGGTGTAGTAATCGTCCATGTTGTCCCGGTAGGGTCCCAGTCCGCTGTCGGTCGAGGCGGGATCGGCGAGATTACGCACGGCCCCCAGGCCGGAATCCTCGCCGAGCAGCCACTTGTCGGTTCCGGACTTCCCTTCGATCAGCATGCCCATGATGTCGGCCATCGCTTCGTTGAGCGCACCGGACTGCCCGTAGTCGAGCACGGACCCGCCGTAGGCGGGGTTGAGTATCCAGCTGATCACCGCGTGCGTGTACTCGTGCCCGATGACGTCGACACTGGCGTCGAGGTGGCCCGCGTCCCCGAAGACGAACTGCTGGCGCGCGGGATCCCAGAACGCGTTGGCGTAGCCGGCATCGGAGGTGCGCGGGTTGTACCGGATGCTGACGTCGACCGCAGCGCCCTGGCCGTCGTAAGAATTGCGGCCCAGCACATCTGAGTAATAGTCGTAGACCTTGGCGGTGTTGGCGTGCGCGGAGACCGCCTCGGCGTTCCAGCCGAACCAGCCGCGGTGTACCACACCGCCCGGAAGCACCGGTCTGCCGGTGCCGAAGAACGCATACCGGGTCTGGTAGGTCGTGATGTCGCGGTTGGCGTCGACGAGCCCGTAGACGGTGTACCAACTCTTGTTCTGGGTGTCGATGGTGATGACGCGCCGGTTGCCCAGCCAGTCTTTGGCGATGGTCGTCGCGGTGTAGGGCTCGGCGTTGGAGACCGTGACGAGGATGTGCCCCGCGTCGGACCCGTCCGCGTCGATGAGGTAGGCCGCCCCCGACGACGACATGTCACCGTTGTCGGGCAGTTCCACCACCACGCGCCAGGCCAGCGTCGGCACCGCGGCGTCATCGAGCGCGTCGATCACGAGTTGCTCGGTGAACGTGGTCCTGGCTTCGAATCTCCGCACGGCGTAACGGCTTGCGGCCGGACCGAGATACGCGACCGCAGCGATCCGGCGGATCTCCTTCTGCTGATCCACAGACGCATCGGGGATGACGTCGAAGGTCGGGGGCAGGCCGAGGTAGTTGTTGAACAGACTGGTCACCCTACCGTCGGCATCAGTGACCAGGACCACGTCGCTGCCGAGAACGTCGATGCCGTCGACGGTTTCGGTCAGCCGGTAGAAATTCTCGGCGGTGGCGCCGGTTCCCGCGCTCGACACGGCGATCGCGGAGGAATCGGCGAATCCGGTTGCGAGACCCAGCGCCGGCGCCACGGCGTTGAGCACCGACGCGGCGTCGCCGGCGCTGGTGACCACCTGGTCGGTGAAGCGCCCGTCGATGACGCCGGCGGCGCCCGTGCTGTTGAGGGTCACTTCGACGCCGTCGCGGGAGAGCAGACCACCCAGATCGGGGACCACCGCGGTCGTCGCGGCACCAGGAACCGACCCCGAGGTGGTGGCGCCGCCCGCCGGCTGACGGTTGTGCGGGAACTGGCTCTGTCGCACCGCCAGCCACAGCGACTCGACGAGGGCGCCCACGGGGTTCGCAGGACCGGGCAGACCGTCGACGAGCGATCGCAGCCCGGCCCGGTGTGTCGCAAAGCCGATCACGGTTCGCGGCTTCGGTGCCGCCGTCCATCCCCGAGGGGCGACCACCGCCGTCTCCGCCGGGGTGTCCGGACCGTCGGCGTCTACCGTCGCCGCACGGGGCGCTCGCTTCGGCGCGGGTGCGGGGTGCTCCGGCGCTTGTGTCGGCTCGGCCGTGTCGGCGGTTTCGGCGGCGGATCGGTCGGCGGAGCGCCTCGGCCGCTCGGCCGTCCGGGCGAGGCCCCGGGGACGGTGCCGGTCTCGCCGGTCGGCCGCCGTGGTGGCTGCGTCGTCGGCAACCGCCGGGCGATCACGCGTCTTCGTGGCGCGGCTCGCGGTGACTGATTGCCGTGGTTTCGTCGCTGTCTTCGCGGATCTTCCCGCAGACGCCTCCGAGGAATCGGACGGCGACGCCGCCGCGACCCCGTGGCCGACGGTCAGACCCATCCCGATGCCGACCACAGCGAGACCGGTGTAGAGCCCTCGCCAGGGACATGCGCAGGAGCCTCGTCGACCGCTTCTGACCACAGTTGCCCCCAAGCCTCCGGCGCCGAACGGAATTTACCATCGCGCAGCCGACAATCGGCGGTTCCGGCGCAGCCGGTCGGTCCCGCCGTCGCCTACGGTGGGACCATGAGGTACCTCGATGTCGACGGAGTGGGGCGGGTCAGCCGAATCGGGCTGGGTACATGGCAGTTCGGGTCACGCGAGTGGGGGTACGGAACCGACTACGCCTCCGGCGCCGCCCGCGACATCGTGGCGCGGGCACTCGCGCTGGGTGTGACGCTGTTCGACACAGCGGAGATCTACGGATTCGGAAAGAGCGAACGGATCCTCGGCGAGGCGCTCGGAGCCCAGCGCGCAGAAGTGGCGGTTGCCAGCAAGGTGTTCCCGGTGGCGCCGTTCCCCGCGGTGGTCAAGCAGCGGGCGCGGGCCAGCGCCCGCCGGCTGCAGTTGGACCGGATCCCGCTGTACCAGATCCACCAGCCCAACCCGGTGGTCCCCGACTCGGTGATCATGCCCGGGATGCGTGAGTTGCTCGACACCGGTGTCATCGGCGCGGCGGGGGTGTCGAACTATTCGCTGGCGCGCTGGAAGAAGGCGGACGCAGCACTGGGCCGGCCGGTGATCAGCAACCAGGTGCATTTCTCGCTCGCCCACCCCGAGGCGCTCGACGACCTCGTCCCGTTCGCCGAGCGCGAGAACCGGGTCGTGATCGCCTACAGTCCGCTGGCGCAGGGCCTGCTGGGCGGCAAGTACGGCGTGGACAACCGTCCGGGCGGGGTCCGCGCGGCGAATCCGTTGTTCGCGCCCGAGAACCTGCGGCGGGTAGAGCCACTGCTGCAGACGTTGCGCGACGTGGCCGCCGACGTCGGCGCGAAGCCTGCCCAGGTGGCGTTGGCGTGGTTGATCGCGCTGCCGGGTGTCGTGGCGATTCCCGGCGCCTCCAGCGTGGAGCAACTGGAGTTCAACGTCGCGGCCGCCGACATCGAGCTGAGCCTGCAGGCCCGCGAGGCGCTGACCGACGCTGCGCGCGCGTTCCGGCCCGTCCCGGTCACCCGCATTCTCACGGATCTGGTGAAGGACAGACTCGGTTTACGCTGAGCGTTACAGATCGGCGCACATTCACAGCAAACTCTCAAGCCGCTCTCCGGCGCACCGACCAGGCGTTTTGCCGCCACTCGCGCGTCGACGAATTTTATTGCCGGCTAAGGGTTTAGGACCCCGGACCGGCGGCCATCCCTGTCCCGGGTCGGGACCAGGCTGTTGATCGTCAGACCACGATGGCAACGGTCACAGTGCACATCGCACGTCACGTGTTGCGTTGCCCCTCATGGGCGACCTGCCACGAGAACTGGGAGGTACGAGTTGATGGACATGAAGAAGATCGCCGCTGGTGTCGCCACCGCGGGTGTACTCGGACTCGGCGGTCTCGGCGTCGGCGCCGGCTTGGCGCAGGCCGATCCCGCGACGCCGCACCCGGGCGGCCCCGGACATTCGCAAGGCCCCGGTAACGGCAACGACCAGGGCAACGGCAATGGTCAGGGCAACACCAACGACCAGGGCAACACCAACGACCAGGGCAGCGGCAACGCCGGCGGTATCGGCGTTCCCGGTCCGCGCCCGACGACCGTCACCGGTCCCGGCGTGAACGCCGGCGCACCGGGCAATCCGCTGCCCCCGGGACTCGGCTATCTGCCGCCTCCCGGACACGGCGGCCCGATGCCGCAGGACCGCATCGGCTACCCCACGGTCCCGGTGTGGGTGAACACTCCGGTTCCGCCGCCTCCGGGCGCGCCGCTGCAGCCCGCTCTGCCGGACTGGGCGGCGGGTCTGCCGCTCGTCTGGAACCCCGATCTCGGGGTCTGGGGCGTCTGGGACGCCCAGCTGCACACCTTCGTGCGGCTCTGATCGCAGGACTGACGACGGCCGCCTCACCTGAGGGTGGGGCGGCCGTTCGCCGTCACCGCTTCGCCGCCGCGCGCGAGCACCTAGGCTGGGTCGGTGACTCTTCTGCTCGGCCCGGTGCTGCGCCATGTCGGTGACACCACGGCAACGGTCTGGGTGCAGACCGACACACCGGCCGAGGTGTCTGTCCTCGGTTGCTCCGCCAGGACCTTCGAGGTGCAGGGTTGCCACTACGCCTTGGTGGCGGTGACAGGCCTGACACCCGACAGCACCACGGAGTACGAGGTCCAGGTCGACGGCGTGAAGTGCTGGCCGGAGGCAGGCTCCGATTTCCCGCCGAGCGTGATCAGGACCCGCGGACCGCGTAGCGCCGATCGGCTGCGGATCGTGTTCGGGTCCTGCCGGTATCCGAAGACCGGCGAGCCCGCGCTCGACGACAAACTCGGGCTCGATGCGCTGGACTGCTATGCCACCCGGCTCAAGACGATGACGCATGACGAGTGGCCGGACGCCTTGCTGTTACTCGGCGACCAGGTCTACGCCGACGAGCTCACCCCGGAGGCGCGTCGGCACCTCGCCGGCCGCCGCTCGAAGGGGCGGCGTCCGCCCGACGAGGTCGTCACGTTCGGTGAATACGAAGGTTTGTACCGCCACACCTGGGGCGACCCGGAGATCCGGTGGATCCTGTCGACCGTCGCGACCGCGATGATCTTCGACGACCACGACATCCGCGACGACTGGAACACCTCGGCGGCATGGCGCGCGGAGGTCAACGCGAAGCCGTGGTGGCGCGACCGGATCCGCGCGGGGCTGGGGTCCTACTGGGTGTATCAACACCTCGGAAACCTGTCCCCGCAGGAGTTGGCCGCCGACGACGACTACAAGAAGGTGACCGCCGCCTCCGGAGACTGCTGGCCGCTGCTGGTCGACCTGGCCGACCGCGCCGACCATGAGGTCGATGGCGACAAGGGCCTACGGTTCAGTTTCCGCTGGGACCTGGGCCGCAGCAGGCTGTTGATGGCCGATTCCCGCAACGCCCGCATCCTCGACAGCGGTGAGCGAAAGATGCTCGGCGACAGGGAGTTCGGCTGGCTCGAGGATCAAGTCGACGACGAGCTGGACACGCTGGACCACCTCGTGATCGGTTCGTCGCTGCCGTGGCTGCTTCCGCCCGTCATCGGCGACATGCAGACCGTGAACGAGATCGCCGCCGGCCGAAGCGGCCTGCGGGGCCGACTGGGCGAGAAGATCCGGCAGGCAGCTGATTTCGAGCACTGGCCGGCGTTCATGGAATCGTTTCTGCGGCTGGGCCGGTTGGTCACTGCTGCGGCCGCGCTGCCGAACGGACCCGCCACGGTCTCCATCTTGTCCGGCGACGTCCACCACAGCTACGCGGCGCGCGCCGATCTTCCCGTGCCGACGCACGCGCGCGTCCACCAGTTGGTGTGCTCCCCCGTACACAACTACGTCCCGGCGTATGTGAAGCCGGTGTTCAAGCTCGGCTGGTCGCCGCGGCTGGCCCGCGTCACCCGGCGCTGGGCGAAACGCCGGGGCTCCCCCACGCTGCCGCTGTCGTGGCGCAACCTGAGCGGCCCCCTGTTCGGGAACACCATCGCCACCCTGAATGCCAAGGGCCGCGACGCCGAGGTGCTCTTCGAGCAACCGACTCGGGACGGCGAGCTCGCCGAGGTCGCCCGGGTGCCGCTCACGAACTGAGCGGGGTCAGTGCACTCCTTCCATCCGGCGGCTGATCGACGGGGCGATAGCGAAGACCACCACACCGGCGACCACGGCCACCGCGCCGAGGATGCCGAAGTACGCGAACTCCCGTGACGAGTCGTAGTAGCCGGCCAGCACTCCCGACATCGCCGTGCCGAGGCCGACGGAGAAGAAATACAGGGCCATCATCTGGGCTCGGAACGCCTCGGGCGCCAGCTTTGTGGTGACCGAGAGGCCGATCGGTGAGAGCAGCAACTCCGAGACCGCGAACACCGCCATGATCGCCATCACGAGCAGGGCGGGCGTCGCGCGGCCGGTCGTACCCGCGAGCGGCACGAAGCACAGGAACGCCAGCCCCATGCCGATGACGCCGTAGGCGAACTTGCGCGGCGTGGTGGGCGCCCGGTTACCCAGTCGGGTCCACAGGATCGCGAAGAGCGGCGAGAGCACGATGATCCACACGGGTTCGATCGAGCCGATCCAACTCGACGGCGCGGTCCAGCCGAAGATCGACCAGTTCATCCGTTCGTCGGAGTAGACGGCCAGCACGGTGAAGATCTGCTGGAACAGCGACCAGAACACCGCGTTGGCGACGAACAGCGGAATGAACGCGCGCACCCGGACCTTCTCGTCCGGGCTGACCTGCGCGCTGCGCAGCATGATCACGAAGTACGCGACCGAGGCGACGATGATCACGCCGGTGGTGACCTGCGACAGGTTGGCCAGCGTGACGAGTTTGACCGCGATCGCGGCACCGATCACCACCAGCCCGACGACGAGGAAGGCCACGGTCTTGCCGATAGCGTTGCGCGGCAACGGGTTGGGCACATGACGGCCGTGTTCGCCGAGGTTGCGCCGGAACACCACGTATTGGGCCAGCCCCAGCGCCATACCGATCGCGGCGGCGCCGAAGCCGTAGTGGAATCCGATCCGGGTCTGCAGCAGGCCGGTGATCAACGGGCCGATGAACGCGCCGAGGTTGATGCCCAGATAGAACAGGGTGAACCCGCCGTCGGCTCGGGGGTCCCCCTTGTCGTAGAGCGTCCCCAGCAGCGAGGAGGCATTGGCTTTCAGCGCTCCCGACCCCAGTGCCACGCACACCAGGCCGACACCGACGCCGGTCAGCCCCGGCAGCAGCGCCAGCGCTATGTGGCCGATCATCACCACCACGCCGCCGTAGAACACGGTCCTCTCCATGCCCAGCAGGCGGTCGGCCACCCAGCCGCCGAGAACCGTTGACAGATAGACCAATCCGCCGTAGGCGCCGACGATGCCCGTCGCGGTGCTCTGCGGCAGCCCGAGGCCACCGTCGGTCACCGAGTAGTAGAGGTAGTAGGCGAGGATGGTGAGCATCCCGTAGAACGAGAACCGCTCCCACAGCTCGACACCGAAGAGATTGGTCAACCCGATGGGGTGGCCGAAGAACGTGCGTGCGTTTTCCTGCTGCCCGACAGTCATACGGTCAGCCTGCCCCCTCATCGCGTCGGGTGTGTCCATTGGTCGGTTTTTTCCCGTCAAGGGTGCATCGTTTGAGTCGGTGCTCGACGGGCACAGGGTGTCGTGCGGAGAGGAGTGCGTGATGACTCACAGCGACATGGACGGCCGAATCGCCGCGGAACTGCCCGAACTCGAACGCCGCGTCGAACGGGCGCGACAAGGGGCGCAGAAAGCCCAGTTGAGCGCAGCGGCAGCGCTGCAGGCATCGGCCGAGTCCCACGAGCGGACCGCGGAGATCTACGACAAGCTCGCCGAACTCGGGCTCCTGGCCGACGTCAAGGATCATGCTGCCCGTCACCGGAAGTTCGCCGAGGACGACCGGCGCATGGCTGCCCGATCGGTGTCGAGCGTGCACGAACACCTCGGTGGCCGCGCGCCGACCGGCTCACCGGAGCCCTGACCCTCAACAGTCGAGGTGGACGACCGCAGCCCGGACGACATCGAATGCCACGGGAACGCCGAGTCCCAGGTCCTCGGCGAGGTTGTCCACCGCAGAGGGAGCCGGCTCCCCCGAGGTGATCATCGAGCAGGCCGTGCGGCCGGCTGACAGCAACTGGTCGCTGGAGAGGTACGCGTAGCGGGGCTGCATCTCCTCGAGGTAGGCCGTGGCGTCGGCCGCAGCGGGCGCGGCGAGGTTCAGTCCGATGGCAGCCGACGCGCTCAGCAGCGCCGCTGTCAGCACGGGCCGTCGCCGTCGCGCAGTGAGGTACATGAGTCTCCTTGTCGGGGAATCGATTCTGCCGTCCACGTCAGGGCAAGCGTTGCACGCACGATTCCCCACCGACGACCTACAGAACCCGCAGGAGACGGAGATCACCCATGACGGGTGGATGTGACATGGGTCGGCAGCCGGAGCCGCCTATCCCGTTACGGGGTCAGCAACCGAGGTCGAGAACCGAGGCGCTGACGATCTCGTTCGCGGTGGCCAGCGCGATGCCCTTCTCCCGGTAGATGGCGTCGACAGCGACCGGTGCGGGGTAGCCGGCGCCGAGAATTCCGCAGGCGATCCCGCCGGCCGACAGCAAATCGTCCGTGGTCAACGATGTGTAGCGGGGCGTCAGCTTCGCTAGGTAGGACGCGGTGTCGGCCGAAGCCGTGGGCGCCAGGGACAGCTGCGCCGCACCGGCGACCGCCACACACACGCAGGCAGGCATGACGCCGCGCCACAGTCGACTGAACCGCACCATCAGCACCCCCTGGTCTGCAACGGATACTAGGTCGGCGAAGGCCGCCTCGCGGCTGAACCGGTCAATTCGTCCCGCTCACCGGCTGAGGAATGGGGCTCGCACTGCTGGCGCCCGGACTGATGCCGAGCTGTTGATAGATATCGGGGAGAACGGCTTTCGTCTCCGGGAAGATCGTGAAGATCGCCCAGTCGTGGGGTTCGCCCTTGCGCAGCACGAACGTGAAGTCGGCGCCGGGCGTCGCCAAGGCCTTGTCCCGCAAGCGAAGAAGATCGGGCGCGGTGATGTCGTTGCTCCCCGCGTACACCGTGGTCGGTGGCAGCCCGGCCAGCGATCCGTACAGCGGGCTGACCAGCGGATCGGTCAGGTCGAGGCCACCGGCATATTGCCGGGAGATCTTATTCAGATGCACGAGCACGGGCCCGGTGAAGACCGGGTCGCCGGTGAGCGGAATGGCCGGGTTGGTGAAGGTGGCGTCGACTGGTGGTGAAATCAGCACCATATGCGACGGCACGGGATCTCCGCGACGGACTATCTCCTGCACGGCGGACAGCGCAATCTCCCCGCCGGCAGAGTCACCGTAGACACTCACGTTGCCGGCTCCGTGCTGATCGATCTGCGCGGAGATCAGATCGGCCATGGCGGGCACGACGGTGGCGGCGGTACCGCCCCGTGACACCAAGGGGTATAGCGGCACGATCACGGTGGCGCCGGTGTCGCGGGCGATGGCCGCGTAATCTAACCAGTTGAAGACGAGCGGCTGCACCACACCACCACCGTGGATGCCGACGACATCCTTGCCCGACGGATCTGCGCTCTGCAACGTCCACACCCGCATACCGTCGAACTCGCTGCGCTGCACGGTCAGGCCCAGAGTCGTCCACCGAGGCGGGCGAGCACTCGTCAGCAGCCGTGTCACCGGAATGGTGAGATCCACGTGCAGAGCGGTCCCGATCTCTCCCAGCACCCGAAAGGCCGCCGAGAGGGTCTTCGACAGCGGCGACGGCTGGCCGGTGAATTCGGCTGGCGGCCACGTGACGGTGGGCTGGTCGAGCGTCGCGGCGTTCGTCGTCATCGCATCGGTGACCTGACCGGCCAGCGGGTCGACGGTCGGTGATTGATGGGCGGTATTCGGGTCGAATTCGCGCCGGGCAAAAGCCAGGAGTGTCCACATCGTCGGCGGTTCAGGTGTGACCGGCACACCCGGGGCGCCGACGGCGAAGGGCTTGAGGGCCGCGTGAACGCGGCTCGCGACGGTGCTGCTCGGCGCCGGCGTTTCGGGAACCGGCTCATCGGTGCGCTGCGCAAGGGCTCGGTCGACGACCTCGGCAGTGTCGAACTTGTTGGGCTGCAGCACCTTCCGTGTGGGCGCGGAGGTCGTGGGTGATGAACTCGTATCATCGGTCAGACGCCATGCCGGACCCGCCGGGGAAGAGTCGGGCTGCGACACGGTCTCGTCGGCCGGGTTGGCTTTCGGATGCTTGACACGCCGGGTCTCGCGGGTTTCCTGGACCGGCCTCGTCCTGGTCGAGCCCCGCGCCAGCGATCGCGGCGAACCCGACGAGTGCGAGGCTGCGCCTTTCTCGGATGCACCGGCGTGGTCCGAGACACTCGACGAACCGGAATCGGACGGCTTGGCAGACGCTGCCCAGGGCGTCGCGGTGACGGCAGCCCCGATACCGAGAGCAACTGCCAAAGCCCCGACGCGACCGAAATATCGTGCGTTCCTCATGTCCATCCCCTCTCGAATCGCCGAATCCTGCCTGCTCGGCTCGCTGCGTCCTGACCGAAAGCGGCCACCGGAAGACGCGCGTTCAGGCAGGTCTCTGTCTTGCAAACCTTGACGCCTGCCATAGCGGACGGGCTCAGTAGCGGCCTACTGCGTTTTCCTGCGCGTTCGGCGCGCGGCACTCCGTAGTCGGGGGCCTCAGCGACTCGTCAGGATCACGGCATCGCCGCGGCCCACCCGATATGCCCTTCGAAGCCAAGTGTTCTCGCCTTGTCGCGGTAGCGATCACGGTAGTCGCGGTAGCCGGCCTCGTCGCCGTGAGCTCGAGCCAGGAGAGCCCGCAGCCTCAGCAGCCAGATATCACGTATCGCCAGGTCCGCATCGACCGGCGCCGCCCTCAACCGCTCGATCGCGGGCATTGACGGCGGCGGGCGCCGGGCCCCGGCTGCCGGAGCAGCGTCGGCCTCGGCCACGTCGCCCTCAGCCCCGCGCTCCAGAAGTGTCTCGACCAGAAAACCCGTCGCCGGAACGCCCCATCCCAGCAGTTGTCCCTCGGTGATCAGGCGGTCGGTCGATGCGCGCATCCGCTGAATCGCCTCGTCGCGATCTCCACGCCGGGCCATTCCCCGCGCCACCAACACGTCGACGAGTGGTCGATCCCCCAGATTGTGCGCATGACGCGTGAACACGTCGCTGACCTCGGCCAGAAATGTCTGGCCGCGATCACGTTCCGCCGTCGTTCGGCGTTGCACCAGCGCAGTGCCGAGAGCCACCCGGGCAAACGCCAGAGCCATGTCGTTGCCGGATCGTTCGGCAATCCCTAGCGCGTCCACGATTTCATCGAGCGCGCGATCATCGGCCCTCAGAGCGCCATTCGGGATGCCTGGGAAGTAGCCCCATGCGAGGGCTCAACGCGGCTGCGGGTGCGATGCCGGTCCCTCATGTTCAACAACCGACGGGTGGGCACCGGCGCGTCGGCTCCCTTGATACGGACCAGTTCCGGTTCGCCCAGGTTCGCAGCGTCCTCGACAAGCCCTGCGGTCGACGCGCTGAGCATGACCCCGCCCGGTGGGGCCACCGACTCCATTCGCTGCGCCATGCCGACCGACTCGCCGACCGCGCTGTAGCCGAATTGGCCCGAGCCGATACCGCCGGCTATCACCTCCCCCGAGTTCAGCCCCACTCGCAACTGGAGATCGACACGGTCGCGCTCCCCGACATCGACGGCGAACCGCTTCGTCTCTTCTTGAATACTCACGGCCGCCAGACAGGCTCGAACAGCGTGGTCTTCCAACGCCACCGGCGCACCGAACACCGCCATGATGCCGTCGCCGGTCCACTGTGCGACCGTGCTGCCGTACCGCTGCACGACCGCGACACAGCGGTCGGCGAGCTCGGCCATGATTTCTCGCAACCGCTCCGCGCCCACCGCCGCCGCGATGTCCATCGAATGCACCACATCGGCGAAAAGGACGGTGACCTGCTTGTACTCGGCCGGTGATGCGGCAGTCGCAACCGCAGCGCCGCACTCGCTGCAGAACTTGGCTGTCTCGTTGAGTTCGGTGCCGCACGATCCGCACCGGGACACCGTTGCGGTCATCCCGACGCGCCGGGCACTACCGTCCCGCCGTCATGAGCGTCGCTCACGCCGACATCCTGTCACCGCCGGCAGCCGACGTACTCATTTCCACCACAGCGATCCGGCTACGGAATCTCGGCCTCGGAGTCCACGAGGGACACACGTTGCCCTGACAAACCCGGGCTTTCGTCGATCACCACCGAGGACCTTGTCCTCTGGTCGTACCGGCATCGCGATTGCACGCTTGAGTCGTGTCGGCTCGCCCGGTGAGGAGGGTGTGATGACTACGGAGGCTTCGTTCGACACCACGGCCCTTGATCGAGCACTGGACGACCTTCGCGCTGATGCGTCGACTTGGGTCGCCCTGCCACTCAAGGACAAAGTCGCGCTACTCGAAGAGTTACCGCAGAAGATTCTCGACCTCGCTCCGCAGATGGTGGCCGTTGCCAACAAGGCGAAGGGCATCGCCGCGACCTCGGCCTGGGCCGGCGAAGAGTGGCTGGTCAACGTGTGGGCCTTCATCCAGGGCATCAGCTCGCACGCCCTCGTGCTGGAGCGGGTTCTCGCCGGCAAAGAGCCGATCACAGCCGACGCAGTGCACACCAGGCCGAACGGCCAGGTCGTGGTCGACGTCTTTCCGGTCACGGCCTACGACCGGCTCCTGCTGAACGGTTACCGGGCGCAGGCGTGGATCGAGCCCGGCTTCACTGCGGCGCAGACCCGCAAGGACGCGGCCAAGATGTACCGCGGTGCCGGCTACGAACAACCAGGGGTGGCACTCGTCCTGGGTGCGGGAAACGTCGGAGCCATCACGACCCTCGACATCCTCGACCAGTTGTTCGCGCGAGGGAACGTCTGCGTCGTGAAGATGAACCCGGTCAACGACTACCTCGGGCCCTTCTACGAGAGGATCTTCAGTGAGTTCGTCTCGAGCGGATGGTTGCGCTTCGTGTACGGGGGCGCCGACGTCGGCGGCTACCTAGCCCACCATCCGAAGGTCAGCTCCGTCCACATGACCGGCTCGGCCACGACGTACGACGCGATCGTCTGGGGCGACGACGCCGACGCCGCAACCCGGAAGGCCGACAACACGCCGATACTGGACAAGCCGATCTCCGCGGAACTCGGTGGCATCAGCCCGTTGATCGTCGTGCCAGGCGAGTGGAGCGGCGCCGACATCAGGTTCCAGGCCGAACAGATCGCGACGAGCAAGCTCAACAACGCCGGTCACAACTGCATAGCGACCCAGATCGTCGTCATATCACGGGATTGGCCACTCGCTGACAAGCTCATCGCCGAAGTTCGCAGAGTCATGCGCGAGGTCGAGCCCCGTCGCACGTACTACCCGCGCTCGGACGAGAAGACCGACAAGGCTTGCGAGGGAATGAGCGGGGTGGCGTTCCTCAGCCGCGACAAGAGCCGCGCGGTCATTCCCGATGTCGACCCGCACAGCGCCGCCAGCATCCTGCGCGACGAGGTCTTCGCCGGCGCCATGGGAATCGTGCGCCTGCCGGGCGCTACGGCACGCGAATTCTTGCCCACTGCAGTTGATTTCGTCAACGACGACCTCCCCGGCTCCCTGGGGGCGACCCTGCTCATCGATCCCGGGACCCGCAAGGCGAATGCGGCGGCCTTCGATGAAGCGCTCTCGAGACTGCGCTACGGCGACATCGGCGTCAACGTGTGGTCGGGTCTGAACTTCTTGCTCGGCTACACGCCCTGGGGCCCGTTCCCCGGACAGACTCCGCAGGACATCGGCAGCGGTACGGGAGTGGTGCACAACGCTTTCCTGTTGCAGCACGTGCAGAAGACCGTCGCCGAGATCCCGTTCCGCCCGTCACCGCGCGCCCTCGCTCATGGCGAGTGGACGATCTCGCCGAAGCCGGTCTTCTTCATCACGAACAAGACCACCGAGACCACAGTTCGTCGGCTGCTTCGGTTCCTCGTACACGGTAGACCCACGGCGCTGCCCGGCATCGTCGCCTCCGCTCTGCGCGGCTGACAGGGACGGTCCTAGAACATCGCAGCGGAGCTCACCTCGGGATGGCTGCGCATGAAGGCGACGAGCCGTTGCACGTAGCTGGGGAATGCCGGCGCTTCGATCCCGCTGCCGGCGAGATCGGCACGGCAATGCTCGGTCAGATATGACGTGGGATGCACGAAGTAGTCGACGTCTTCGGGAGGAATCCGCATCAACCGGTAGAGCCCGGGAACGCGTGCTAGCGCCGCTTTGGCGAGCTTGCGCGGCACCGGCACCTTGATGACCTCGCGGCCGGTCGCCCGGGCGATCACGTCGATCAGCTCGTCGACGGTGAGCGGCCGCGGATCGGCGAGCTGATAGGTCCTGCCTTTCGAAACCGGTTGCCGGCTCAGGTAATTCACCGCATCGACGACGAAGTCACGCGGGACGACGTTGACGCGCGTCATCGTCGGATCCCCGGCCACCGGAAGAACGGCACGCCGCGGCTGCCGCAGCAGCCACTGGATGATGAAATACGGCCCGTCGAACTTCTGCGTTTCGCCCGTACGGCTGTCGCCGACGACGATCGACGGGCGGTAGATCGTCGCCGGCATCCCGGCGGACATCCGAGAGCGCACGTCCGCCTCCGCCAGGTGCTTGGTCTCCTCGTAGTAGTTGTTGAACGGCGCACCGACTTCCAGGTCGTCCTCGCCGAAGGGGCCGGCGTAGCGGCCGCTGACATAGCAGGTGCTGAAGTAGTGCAGGCGCGTCAACCCCGGGCAGAGTTCGAGTGCGTCGAGCACGTTTCGGGTCCCGTCGACATTGACTCGGACACCCACGTCCCGGGGCACCGACAGGTCGTAGGCCGCCGCGAGATGCCAGGCTTCCGCCACCTCGTCGAGGACACCGGCGCCGAGGCCCAGCCCCGCCCGGGTGATGTCGCCCTCGGCCAGCTGGATCCGCCCTTCCAGGGATGGGTCAGCGGCACAGAGCGCGGTCACGCGCCGTTGCGCATCTGTGGCGAACTTGGACTGCACCAGGCAGATCGCCGCACCCTGCGTACGTTCCAGGATGCCCGGCAGCAGCGCACTGCCGAGGAACCCGGGAAACCCTGTCATCAGAACCGTCATCGCCGCTCTCCTCCTCGACTCCATCCGACACCCCCGCCCGGGCCCGGAAAAGGGAACAAAGGCATTCGTCGGCACCGGCAAGACCTTCCGAGTTGCTGTGCGTCCGCTGCGAACAGGCGTGTCTGCCGCGTTCGCCCTGCGCCGCCCCGGGCGGATCGGATCTGCGTTCCCACAACAGCGTTTTCACACCGGAAGAGCAGTAGGCTGCCGATACATGGACTGGGACCAAGATTGGGTGGGGCGGCCGGTCTACTACGACCGTCATGGTGCGCCCATGACGCTGCGACAGTGGGCGCGGCAGCTGGAGGACGAGGCTTACCGGCACATCGCCCGCGATGTGATCGGCCCCGAGGAGCCGCTGGATCCCGCGCCACTGATCACCGTGTCGACCGTGTGGGTGGGCCTCAACAGCGACTGGCGCAGCGACGAGCCGCTGACCTACCAGACCATCGTCGTCGGCGGCGGGTACGACGCGAGCGGGCTGTGGTACGCGACCGAGGACGAGGCGCGGGAAGGCCACCGCCGCGTGGTCGACGAGCTGCGGGCCGCACAACGCAGTCCGACCGACGCGTCGCAGCTTCGGGAGGCTCCGGCGAATACGGAGCCTCCCCGGTCGCGGGGCAGGCATGCTCGGGACGACTGAGCCGACCCCAGCCGCGGCTTGACTGCCGTTTCAGTCGCGCATCAGATATGAGAGCACCTCTTTCTCGTGGTCCACGAACGGCGTCCCGGAGACGTCTACCGCGACGGCTTCGATGACGCCCCCGGTGAACGCGAACGGGGGCCGGTACTCCGGCGACACCGGAGATCCGCTGTCGCGTCCCACACTCAGGCCTTCACTCAACGAGAAGGGGCCCGGCTGGGTGACGATCTCGGAACTTCCGACGGGCTCCTCGTCGTAGAAGAGAGTCAGTGTGCCCGAAGCGCTTCCGTTCGGCTGATCGCCCGTCTTGCGGAACCCGGCGGTGAGCAGATGACGACCGGTCCCGATCTCGACTTCGGAGGTCAAGGCCTGAATGTTCTCGCCGAGCCAGTTGTAGACGAAGTGGAACCGCCGGTCGCGTACGAACAGCGCCAGACCGCCGCCGACACCGCCCATCGCCATCAGCACCCCTTGGGCGTTCTCGTCGTCGATCACGACACCCGCGGCGATGCCGAACGAACGTCGAACGATGTTGACCGCCGACGGCAGCGGGACCTCCGAAGTTCCGGGGTAATACACGTACCGATCGCGGGGGCGCGACGGCTGCGGGCGCTCGTCCGCGGCGATCTCGAGCGCAGTGCGGTCGTCGAGCGGTAGTCCCTTGAAGATCCCCGCGTGGTAGAACCAGAGGCCCTTGAGCCGTTCCAGCAGTTCGGGATTCTCGGCCGCCACATTATGCGCCTGGGTCCGGTCCCGGTCCAGGTGATAGAGCTCCCACACGTCGTGATCGAAGCCGCCCCACCCGGACATCGGCGGATGCCAGGTGTTGGCCAGCCAGCCGTCGTGATAGATCGCACGCTGTCCGAGCATCGAGTAGAACTGGGTCCTCGTCCCCGGTGCGTCCGGATCCGCGAAAGTCGTCGCGAAGCTCTGGCCTTCGATCGGGTTCTGCGTATAGCCCTTCAACACGTCCGGCGGGTGGATGCCGAGCAACTCGTACAGGGTCGGCACCACGTCCACAGCGTGCAGGTATTGATGCCGGACCTCGCCGCGGGCGGCGATCCCCCTCGGCCACGACATGAGGAGCGGGTCGCAGACCCCGCCCTCGTAACCGGCGAACCGCTTCCAGTACGGGAAGGGAGTGTCGAAGGCCCATGCCCAGCCGGTGTTGTAGTGGTTGTAGGTGGTCGGACTGCCGAGTTCGTCGAGGCGGCCGAGGTTGTCCTCGATGCGGTCCGGGATGCCGTTGATGAATTTGTTCTCGTTCACTGAGCCGTCCGGGCCGCCCTCGGCGCTTGCGCCGTTGTCCGACACCACCACGATGACGGTGTTGTCCAACTGCTCGGACTGCTCGAGATAGTCGATGAGCCGTCCGATCTGATCGTCGGTGTAGGACACGTACCCCGCATAGACCTCAGCCATCCGGGCGAACAGCCGTTTCTCGTCTTCGCTCAGCGATCCCCACGGCCGCACGAAATCCATTCGCGGCCAGGCTTGTCCATCGGGACCGCTGATGTCGGGCTCTCCGCGCGGATTGATCGGGGACAGTTCCACGTCGGTGGGCAACAGGCCCATGTCTTGCTGTTTGGCGATGATCGATGACCGGATCGCCTCATAGCCTTCGTCGAATCGGCCCGTGTACCTGTCCGTCCACTCCTTGAAGACGTGATGCGGAGCGTGGGCACAGCCGGGGCAGAAGTACATCATCCAGGGCTTGTCCGGTGCGACCATCTTGGCGTCGCGGATGAAGCTGATTGCCTTGTCTGCCAGATCTTTCGACAAGTGATAGCCGTCCTCGGGCTGGGCCGGCTGGTCGACGGGGTGGTTGTCTTCGACGAGGTTCGGATACCACTGGTTGGTTTCGGCTCCGATGAAGCCGTAGAAGCGTTCGAATCCCCGCCCGAGCGGCCACCGCGCCTTCCACGCCGACATGTCCATTTCGTCAGCGGGAGTCAGGTGCCACTTGCCGAGAGCGTAGGTGTTCCATCCGCGCTGCCCGAGCACCTCGGCCATCGTGCCGTTCTCGAACGGAATCCGCGCCGAGAAGCCGGGAAACCCCGCTGAGCCCTCGGTGATGCACGCCATGTTGTTGCTCGTCGCGTTGCGACCGGTCAGCAGTGACGAGCGTGTCGGCGAACAGAGTGCGGTGGTGTGGAAGTTCGAGTAACGGATCCCGGCATCGGCGATCCTTCGCATGGTCGGCGTCTCGATCGGCCCGCCGTTGACGTCCATCGCCCCGTAACCGACGTCATCCCAGACGATCATCAACACGTTCGGCGACCCGGGCGGCGCTTGCGGCTGCACGAACGGTCCCCAATCCGGTACCGAGTCGCGGATGTCGACACCTACCTCACCGCTGAACCTCTTCGCAGCCATGCGTTTCCCCTCCCGAACTGCAGTGCGGTCGATGCTCGTCCTCGACGACACTTGATCGACAGGGGCCAAAGACCCGAACACAACGCCCGCAGCGCACTAGCGGCCAAAGTCCCTTTTGTCGGCTCGCCAAGCGGAGGCACGATGGTGGTCACGGCGATGAGGGGGACGTCATGACGACACCATCGATGGGCTGGTATCCCGATCAAGGTTTCGGGCCGGTCGTGGCGGCGGCCCTGCCCAAGTTCGACCCGTTCTACAAGTACGACGCAGCGAAGCTGGCGGACAAATCGCCGGGAACGGTGCTGAGGTCTCGCCGGCTTCCTTATCACGTGGCGGGCCTCCCCACACCGTTCACGGCCACCCAACTGCTCTACCGGTCGACCAGCCAGACCGGGAATCCGACCGCCAACGTCACCTCTGTCATTCAGCCGCCGTTCCAGCCCGACAAGACGAAGGTGCTCTCGTACCAGTCCTTCTACGACTCGCTCAACCAGAACGACGAGCCGTCGTTCGCGATCGCGGGCGGACGGCCGATCCCCACGCTTCCCGAACTCGTCAACACCGCGGAACTGGCGGTCTTCGCTCCGTTCCTCGCCGAGGGGTACACGGTCGTCGTCGCCGACATCGAGGGCCAGCGAGCGGACTTCGCCGCAGGCCCCGAGTATGGAATGAACACACTCGACTCGATCCGTGCCGCATTCGGCTCTAAGCAGGTCGGGCTTCCGGGCGAAGCGAAAGTGGCGCTGCTCGGCTACTCCGGCGGTGCGCTCGCCACCGAGTGGGCCGCCGAGCTCGCCCCGACCTACGCCCCGGAGGTCAACAAGCGCCTGATCGGCGCGGCGATGGGCGGCCTGCTCGTCCACCCGGCGCACAACCTGCACTACGTCGACGGCAGCCGCAACTGGGCAGGCGTCATGCTGATGGCGCTCGTCGGCATCGCGCGCGCCTTCGAGAAGCAGGATGAATTCAGGAAGTATCTGAACGCCGAGGGCACGAAGCTCTTCGACGCCATGCAGTCCAAGTCGATCGTCGATGTCCTCGGCAAGCGCGAGTACTCGGGTCTGACGTGGGCACAGCTCGTCGAGCCGGCGTACCCGAGCCCCGAGAGCATTCCGCTCTACGTCGAGTGCGTCAACAAGCTGATCATGGGAACCGGTGGGATCTCCGAGGGACCTGCTGCGCCGGGGATCGTGCCGCTGTTCATCGGCCAGGGTGCCAACGGGGAACTCGAGGGCACACCGGGTGACAAGCCCCACATCGGCCCAGGCGACGGAGTGATGATCGCCGGTGACGTGCGCACGCTCGCCCGTGGCTACTGCGAGCGCACGCCGGTTTGGTACGAGGAGTACGAAGACTTCAGCCACTTCTCGAGCCTCGTCCTGTGGCTGCCCCACGCGATCGCCTGGGTCAGGCAGCGCTTCGCCGGCGAACCCGCGCCGCAGAACTGTTCGACGATTGAGCCGGGCAACAGCCTGGACCCGACTCCGGTTCCGGCTTGAGTGGGGCGGGCGGGGCTCGAACCCGCGACCAATGGATTATGAGTCCACGGCTCTAACCGACTGAGCTACCGCCCCCGGCGCGACAGACGCGGCACCCATGGTCGCACACGCCTGATCAGGCGAAGATCGTCTGCCCCGACTCGTCGATCTCGTAGCATTCGGTGCCGTCGGCCACTCGCGGCGCGTCGGCGCCCAATGACACCGCGATCTTGTTGGTCGCGTTACGCATGACGTCCAGCGTCAGCTCGAACGCCTGCTCTTCCGAGAAATGCTCCCGCACGCCGTGCGCGACGTCGGGTTCGATGCGTGACGGTGTCCAGATCAGCGCGTCGACGTAGCGCAGCGCCGCCTTGTGCGCGTCGGACAGACTCTCGGCGGTCTCGTAGTCGGCGATCTGGCGGTAGATCTCCTCGGAGCCACCCTCGTCGAGCGCATGCCTTTCGCGCAGCGACTTGCACAGTCGGCAGTTGTGCGCCTCCGCACCGCGCAGCCGCACGAGCTCCGTTGTCACCGCGTCCAATTCGCGCAATCGAGCCACCGCGGGCACGAAGTCGTTGAGCAGCGTGTCGACCGGGTCCGTGTTCCGGTCGAAGGCGACGTCGCCGACGACGCCGGGTCTGCCGAGCCCCAGCGCCTCGCATCCTGCCCACACCCGTGGCACGAAGTCGGCGATGAAGATCGCCACGACGGTCCGGAAAGCCCTGTCGCCGAATGCTCGCACGAAGCAGCTGCGCTGGTTGTCTCCGATGCCCGTCACGTCTGCGGCGAACTGCTCGGCGAACGCGACCAGGACCAAGTCCTCCTCGGACCGGTCATCGACCAGGTCGACCGGCGAGGGCAGTAGCGGCAGCGACACCGTGCGCCCGCACGTCAGCCGGATCAGCGTGTCCGCGCGGCTGTCGCCCGACGACAGCGCGACCAGAGTGGCGAGTTGCCCGGGCAGCGCGAGGTCGGTCACATGGCCGATTATTGCGCTTGACTCACCGACGACATGTGAAAGTCGGGGATCCGCAGCGACGGCATCTGCGCGCGGGTCGCCCAGTCGCCCCACTCGCGGGGCAACGTGACCTCGCTGACGCCGGCCTCCGTCGCGCGGCGCAGGAGATCCAGCGGGCTCTCGTTGAACCGGAAGTTGTTCACCGCCGCGGTCACCGCGCCGTCTTCGACCAGATACACCCCGTCGCGGGTGAGCCCGGTGAGCAGCAGCACCGACGGGTCGACCTCCCGGATGTACCAGAGCGTGGTCAGGAGCAGACCCCGCTCGGTGTTGGCGACCATCTCCGACAGGCTCGCCGCCCCGCCGGTCATCAACAGGTTGTCGGCGCCCACCGCGACGGGCGCATCGAACTCCGCGGCCGCCGCCCGCGGGTACGCCAGCGCGGTGATGACGCCGTCGCGGATCCAGTCCACCCGGTCGATCGCCATACCGTTGTCGAACACCGACGCACGCTCCGACGACGTCGCGACCGCCACGAACGGCGAGCACTCCAAGCCGCTCGCACGCGGGTCGGAGTACAGGGTCAGCGGTAACGGCGTCAGCTTCTCCCCCACCCGCGTGCCGCCGCCCGGCGCCGCCAGCGCCGTCCGGCCCTCCTGCGCGCCCCGGCCGCCCATCGTCCATGTCAGGTAGATCATCATGTCGGCGACGGTCGAGGGCGGCATGATCGTCTCGTAACGGCCCGCAGGCAGCTCGACGGCACGCTCCGACCACGACAGCCTGGTCGCGAGTTCCTCGAGCATCGAATCCGACTGCACACCAACGAAATCCGGTGTGCTGACTCCGGCCCATGCACTTGCGCCGCCACGTTTGGCGTTGATCTCGACGGAACCGGTCGGCTGGGTGAACCTCCTGCGCAGACCGTGGGAGGTGGCCACGAACGTCGTCTCCACGACATGCCTCGCATAGCCGAACAACGTGTCGGGTCCCCGGAAGCCGCGGGCCAGATCCCCGGCCACGCCGAGGAACACCTCGGCCGACGTCCTCGGAACAGGCGCATCCCAATCCGCCGGGGCGTCGCCGCCCGGCAGCGAGGGCGCGCTGTCCCGGGCCTCCGGCGCCGCGGCCGCGGCACGCTGGGATGCCGAGACCAGGTCCGCGATGACGGCCGGGTCGACCGCGCTCGAGCGCACGGAGCCGACGTGAGCGTCGTCTCCTCGACGCACGATCGAGATGACCGTGATGGTGCGGCTGATCGATTCGCCGTTCGTGGTCATCGTGTTGTTGGCCCATCGCAGCGCCGCGTCGGCGCGGTCGGTGACCAGCACGATCGTCTCGTCGGCCCGCCCCAGGCGGCGCGCTTCGGCCAGCGCGAGGTCGACGACTTGCTGTGCACTGATCATCGCTTACCGCCCGCCTTCTTCACGGGTGTTGAGCACGGTGATGCCCCGGAACAACGCCGACGGGCAGCCGTGGCTGACCGCCGCCACCTGACCGGGCTGCGCCTTCCCGCAGTTGAAGGCGCCGCCCAGCCGCCACGTCGACCGGCCGCCGACAGCTTCCAACGCGCCCCAGAAGTCCGTCGTGGTGGCCTGGTAGGCCACGTCGCGCACCTGTCCGTCCAGCCTGCCGTCGCGGATCCGGAAGAATCGCTGGCCGGTGAACTGAAAGTTGTAGCGCTGCATGTCGATCGACCAACTCTTGTCCCCGACGATGTAGAGGCCGTCGCACACCCGCGCGATCAGTTCGTCGGTGCTCACGTCGTCGGGCCCGGGCTGCAGCGATACGTTCGCCATCCGCTGGATCGGGACGTGATGCGCCGAGTCGGCATAGGAACACCCGTTGGACCGGGCGACGCCGAGCCGCGGCGCGAAGACCCGGTCGAGTTGGTATCCCACGAACAGCCCGTCGCGCACCAGGTCCCAGCTCTGGGCCCGCACGCCTTCGTCGTCGAAACCGATCGTCGCCAGCCCGTGCTCGGTGGTGCGGTCGGCGGTCACGTTCATCACCGGTGACCCGTAGGCCATCCGGCCGAGTTTGTCCGGCGTGGCGAACGACGTCCCGGCGTAGGCCGCTTCGTAGCCGATCGCCCGGTCGTACTCGGTGGCGTGGCCGATCGACTCGTGGATCGTCAGCCACAGGTTGGTGGGGTCGATGACCAGGTCCGTCGGGCCCGCCACGACACTCGGCGCCTTGACCTTCTCGGCGAGCAGCGACGGCAGCTGCGCGAGCTCTGACGTCCAGTCCCAGACCTCGTCGCCCGCAACGGCTTCCCAGCCTCGGGCGGTGGGCGGTGCCAGCGTGCGCATCGTGTCGAACGTCCCGGCCGCGGCGTCGACGGCGATCGCCTCGAGGCTGGGCAGCACGCGGACGCGTTGCTGGGTGATGGACGAGCCGAACGTGTCGGCGTAGAACGTCTGCTCCTTGGCCGTGTGCAGCCACGCCGTCACGTGGTCCACGCCGTCGGAGGACAGCAGCCGACCCGAATAGTCCTCCAGCACACCGATCTTGTCGTCGACGGCGACGGCGAAGGGATCGATGCGGTAGTCCGACACCCAGGACATGTCCCGGTACACGGGCTCGGGAGCCAGCTCGATGCGTTCGGCGTTCAGCGCAGCCAGGGTCTTGGCGACGTGCACCGCCCGGCGAGCCGTGTCGGCCGCCGCTGCGGTGGTCAGTTCGGCGTGCGAGGCGAACCCCCAGGTGCCATCGACGATCACGCGGACCGCCAGCCCGATCTCGTGGTCGACGACGGCGTTCTCCAGCTCGCCGTCGCGCAGTTGCACGGTCTCTGTCGTGATCGCGTGGATGCGCAGATCCGCATACCCGGCCCCGGCGTGCACCGCCGCGGTCAGCGCCGCGTCGGCAAGGCCGTGGCGCGGCACGGCGAGGAAGTCGGCATCGATGGTTCGGGGCCCCGTCACGTCCCACACCGTAACGGCACGGCGCTCACCCTCGTGTGCCGCTGGTGCCCAGAATCGTCAGCTCCAGAGCCAGCGCAACGCCGCACACCGCGATCACGACCGCGAACGCGACCCAGTCGCGACTCTTGGGTCGTGAGGGTGCGGCCGAGATCTGGCCTGCGCCACCGCGGGCGGTGATCGCGTCGCCCATTTCGTCGGCGCGGCGCAGGGCCACGGTGACGGCCGCGGCCAGCAAGTCGATCAACTCGGCAGCCCACCGCCGGCCACGCCCACGCCGCTTCACCTCGACGTCCCTGGGCCGCAACCGGCGCGCCGCGTAGAGCACGCTGAACTCGTCGATCAGCATCGGGAACGCGCGCAACGCCAACGCAAGTGCGACCGCCCAGTCGTCCACCGGCACCCGCAGCGGGCGCAGCGGCCGGCCCAGTGTCGCCACCGCGGGCGCGACCTCGGCGACGTTGGTCGTCCACGACACCATCGCGCCCAGTCCCAGCAGCACGATCGAGAGCGCAGTGATGCGCAGGAAGTTGAGCAGTCCGCCCAGCCCGAGATCCATCGAGCCCACCCCGATGACGGGATCACCCCCGGCGAAGGCCGCGGTGACTCCGCCCAGCAGCAGCAGAAACCACAGGAATCGCGGAACCGTCGGGAGCACTCCACGGGGGATGTGGGCGAGCTTGGCGGCAACCGCGACGAGCAGTGCGACCGCGGCGATCGGGACCCAGCCCGGGTAGAAGGTCAGCAGCACACCGATGCCCGTGACGATCAGCAGCTTCGAACCGGCCCACAGATCGTGGATGACCGTGCGCCCGGGGATCGGCCGCAGCAGCACCACCTGCCTGCGCTGCCTGCGCGACGTCTCGGTCACGGCAGTCCTCCGGCCGCGGTGGGCGCGGTCGCCAGCACGCCGCCGTGCAGGTGCAGGGTGCGCGGGCACAGGTCTTCCAGACCCGCGAAGTCGTGCGAGATCACCACGACCGTCAGCCGTTTGCGGCGGCGCAGGTCCTCCAGCAGTCGCAACAGCCCGCTCGCCGAATCGGCGTCCAGTCCGGCGAGCGGCTCGTCGAGGATCAGCGCCCGGGGTGAGCGCGCAAGCAGGCCCGCCAGCACCACGCGGCGCATCTGCCCGCCGCTGAGCTGGTCGATCCGGCGCGTCGCCAGTTCGGGGTCCAGTCCGACGGTTCCGAGCGCCTCGACGACGCGGCCGCGGTCGCGTACCGAGAAGCCCGCCGCCGAGGCGATCTCGGCATCGACGCGGCTGCGCATCAGCTGCAGCCGTGCCGCCTGGAACGAAAGCGCCACGGCGCCGACCTGATCGGAGACCGGGGCGCCGTCGAGCAGGCAGGTGCCGACCGTCGGGACGGTCAGGCCGGCCATGATCCAGGCCAGCGTCGACTTGCCGGAGCCGTTCACGCCGTGGATCAATACGCCATCGCCCTCGTGCACGGCGAAGTCGATGCCGCTCAGCGCCGTCTTGGCCCACGGTGTCCCGCTGGCGTACACGTGGCTGACACCGCTGAGCTCGAGCACCGGTGCGCCCTGCGGCTCGACGGTCGTCACGGCGGCCTCGGGGACGTCGGCCTGCTCGACCATCGGTGTCCCGGCGACGTTGTCGGCTGCGCCGCCGTTTCCGAGCAGCGTCACCGTGCGGTCGGCGGCGTCGGCCTCGTTGTTGTAGTGGGTGATGTGCACCAGAGCGGTGCGGTGACGTCGGGTGAGCCCGGACAGCACCGCCATCAGCCCGTCGCGCCCATGTTGATCCACCATGCTGGTGACCTCGTCGGCGATCAGCAGCGACGGCTCGCGCGCCAGCGCCGCGGCCACAGCCAGGCGCTGCAGTTCGCCGCCGGACAGCCCGCCGGTGTCGCGCTCGGCGAGCCCCTCGAGGCCCACCTCGGACAGCAGCCGGTGCACGTCGATCGACGTGCCTGGTGGCAGACCCCAGACGACGTCGTCGGCGACCCGGGAGCCCAGCACCTGGCTCTCCGGGTGCTGCATCACGACCGCGGTGCCACCGAGCCTGCCCAGCCCGACGGCGCCGGGCCGCTCCACGGTCCCCGAGGTGGGCTCGCGCCCGGACAGGACGAGCATCAGCGTCGTCTTGCCCGAGCCGTTGGCGCCGGTGATCGCCAGATGCTCACCCGGTTGCACCTCCATCGACACCGGGCCGAGCGCGTCGCGGTGCGAGGACGGGTAGCGGAACCGCACGTCGCGCAGCTGCAGCGGGACCGGGGCGATCGGCCCGGCGTCTCGGGAGGCCTCCAGCTTGTGCACGTCGGGGACCCCGAGCAGGCGCGTCATCACCCTCGACAGCGCCCACCAGCCCACCAGGCTGACCCAGGTGATCGTCACGACCCCGATGACGAAGATCAGCAGCGGCCAGAACCGGAGGACCGTCGCGAAATCCCGGGTGAGCCGGTCCGCGGCGTCGTCCATGTTCGGGATGCGCGCGATCACCGCGGCCAGGCCGGTGATGTTCGCGGTGAAGGACTCGAAGATGAGGTGGCGCAACCGGCTCAGGATGGTCAACGCGACGACGGCGAAGGCACCGAACAGGGCGCCCGCGACGAGCGCCGACGCCACGACCGTCGGCGTGCCGCGTCCGCGACGCTTCACGATGCCGGTCAGCCCGCCGATGTAGGCGCAGTTGACTACGGTCATGAACCCGCCCATGCCGGCGATGAGGAACGCGACCAGACCGCCGGCCACCGTCGCGGTGAGCAGGACCCGCAGGCGGTATCGATACGCCAGCAGGCCCATCGGCACCGTGCCCAGCAGCGAGATGCCCGCGGCGAACGGAACGACCACCGCGATGATCGCGATGGCCGCACACAACGCGGCCATGACGGCCGCCTGGGCGAGTTCGACCGACTGGAGCGAAGCGGTCCGTCGAGGGGCGCTCTCCGGGCCGGCCGAGGTCATTTCACGATTCTGCCAGTCGCGCCCGCTGGGCAGGTTTCCGCCGGTGTGCGCGGTGCCACCGCAGCGGACGTTTGAAATGCATAGCAAAACTATGTAACCATGGACCCTATGTCCCCGACGCTCGGCGCCGACCTGCTCTCCGTGGTGGCGCGGATCAACCGCCTCGCCAATCAGCGGGTCCGAATGCCCGTTCCCTTCGCTCAGGCCCGCCTGTTGTCCACCATCGAAGACCGGGGGGAGGCGCGCATCTCCGATCTCGCCGCCCTCGATCACTGCTCGCAGCCCACGATGACCACCCAGGTGCGGCGCCTCGAAGACGCCGGCCTGGTGACGCGCACCGCCGACCCGCACGACGCCCGCGCCGTGCTGATCCGGATCACCCCGGAAGGCGTCACCGCCCTGCGTCAGGCGCGCGCCGATCGCGGCGCCGCCATCGACCCGTATCTGGAACGGCTCAGCGACGCCGACCGCGAGTGCCTCACCGAGGCCGTCGACGTGCTGCGCCGCCTGATCGCGGACGCGAGCACTCCCCGCACCAAGACTCGCTGACCGTCTCGACCGAAAGGAAGACCCCTCCGCCGTGTCTGACCAACGATCAATGTGGCGTCAGCCCAAGGCCGTCTGGGCCGTCGCCTTCGCCTCCGTCGTGGCATTCATGGGCATCGGGCTCGTCGACCCGATCCTCAAGCCGATCGCCGACAACCTGAACGCATCCCCCTCGCAGGTCTCGCTGCTGTTCACCAGCTACATGGCGGTGATGGGCGTGGCCATGCTGATCACCGGCGTCGTCTCCAGTCGCATCGGCCCGAAGCGCACGCTGCTCGTCGGCCTGGTGATCATCATCGCCGGCGCTGGGCTGGCCGGGATGAGTGGCAGCGTCATGGAGATCGTCGGGTGGCGCGCACTGTGGGGCCTGGGCAATGCTTTGTTCATCGCGACCGCACTGGCCACCATCGTCAGCTCGGCACGCGGGTCCGTCGCCCAGGCGATCATCCTCTACGAGGCGGCCCTGGGGCTCGGCATCGCCGTCGGGCCGCTGGTGGGTGGCGTCCTCGGCTCGATCTCGTGGCGCGGCCCGTTCTTCGGCGTCTCCGCCCTCATGGCCCTGGCGCTCGTGGTCACGGCGTTCCTGCTGCCGGCCACCCCGCGCGCACAGCGCGCCACCACACTCGCCGACCCGTTCCGCGCCCTGAAGCACCGCGGGTTGTTCGGTGTCGCGATCACCGCGCTGCTGTACAACTTCGGCTTCTTCACGCTGCTGGCTTTCACGCCGTTCCCCCTCGACATGAGCGCGCACCAGATCGGGCTGATCTTCTTCGGGTGGGGTCTGTGTCTGGCGTTCACGTCGGTGTTCGGAGCCCCACGGCTCCAGCACCGCTTCGGCACGGTACGCACCCTGGTGGTGAACCTGCTGCTGTTCACGGCGACGCTGACCACGATGGCGATCTGGACGGAGTCGAAAGCGGTGCTGGCCGCCTGCGTCGTGATCGCCGGCCTGTTCATCGGCATCAACAACACGCTGATCACCGAGACCGTGATGAAGGCCGCCCCGGTCGAGCGCGGGGTGGCGTCGGCGGCCTACAGCTTCGTCCGTTTCGCCGGTGCCGCGCTGGCGCCGTGGCTGGCAGGCGTGCTGGGCGAGCAGATCAGCGTGCACCTGCCGTACTGGGTCGGCGCCGGCGCCGTGCTGCTGGCCGCGGGCGTGCTCGCCGCGACCCGAAAGCACCTGGCGCACATCGACGACGAGGAATCGGCAGTCGACGAGCTCACCGACGAGGCCGAGGCCATCACCGTCGGCAGCGACTGAGTCAGCCGAACGCCGCGCCGATGAGGTGGCCGACGAGGTAGGTCGCGGCGATCGCGACGGCGCCGAACAGCAACTGGCGCAGCGATCCCAGGCTCACCGACTGAGACGTCACCCTGGCCGCGGCGCCACCCGCCAGGAGCAGACCCACTCCGCCGCAGGCCAATCCCGCCCACAACGACTCGAATCCGAGGAGATACGGGATGAGCGGGATCACGGCGCCGACGCCGAACATGAAGAACGACGCCACCGCCGCGATTCGCGGGGACGGCTTCTCCTCGGGGTGCACGCCGAGCTCCTGCACCAGGTGGAAGTTCAGCGCTCTCTTCTCATCCCGGTGGATCTCCTCGGACGCCTTCTCGGCCGTCTCCTGCGACATCCCCATCTCCAGGAGCTTGGCGACCAGTTCCGCCCGCTCGGCCTCGGGCTGGCGCTGGAACGACTTCTGCTCGACGCGGACCTCGGAGTCGATCTGCTCGTTGGCGGTGGTCACCGAGGTGTACTCCCCCAGCGCCATCGAGAACGAGCCGGCCAGCATGCCCGCGATGCCGCTGAGGACGACGGTGTGCGCGTTGGCGCTCGCGGCGACCCCGGCGATCAGCGCCGTGTTGCTCACCAGGCCGTCCATCGCACCGAACGTCGCGGCGCGCAGCCACCCTCCCGTGACGTCGGCATGCCGGTGATCGGACAGGTGGGGTATGCCCGCCGAGAGGTTCGCGATGTCAGACGGCTCGCTCATGAACATGATTGAACGCCGGCCCGGCGGCCAGCGGGAACTCAGGATGACCTCGGTTTGTGACATCACAGTTTGCGCGGGCGTTTTGCGGGCTACCGTCGTGTCATGACCACCACTGCGGAGCATCTGCGAAACTCGCTCGACGGCCGCTTTCGCGACGTGAAGAACAAGATGCGCCGAGAACTCTCCAGCGAGATCTTCCGGCCGCACTACACCCCCAATACCGTCATCGCCCGCACGAAAGTCGCCGAGCAGCTGAAGATCATGGCCTCGCGCGGCGCCGCCGAAGACGGCTTCAAGAAGGAGCACGGCGGCAACGGCAACGTCGGCGCCGCGGTCACCCAGATCGAGATGCTGGCCATGAGCGACCTGTCGCTGATGGTCAAGGCCGGCGTGCAGTGGGGGCTGTTCGGCGGCGCCATCGAGAATCTCGGCACCGAGCGTCACCACGAGGCCTATGTCCGCAAGCTCATCGACCTCGAAGTCCGCGGCTGCTTCGCGATGACGGAGACCGGCCACGGCAGCGACGTGCAGTCGCTGGAGACGACGGCGACCTACGACCCGGCCACCGAAGAGTTCGTGCTCGACTCCCCCACCCCGTCCTCGCGCAAGGACTACATCGGCGGTGCGGCCGAAACCGCCCGCTTCGCCGCGGTTTTCGCGCAGCTGATCACCCCCGACGGCGAGGGTCACGGCGTGCACTGTTTCGTCGTCCCGATCCGCGACGACGACGGCAACGACCTGCCCGGGGTGACCACGTCGGACTGCCACTACAAGGGTGGCCTGCCCGGTGTCGACAACGGCCGCATCCAGTTCGACCACGTCCGCGTCCCCCGGGAGAACCTGCTCAATAAGTACGCCGACGTCGCGCCCGACGGCACCTACACCTCACCGATCGAGAACCCGAACCGCCGCTTCTTCACGATGCTGGGCACGCTGATCCGCGGCCGCGTCACCGTCGGCGGCAGTGCCGGCGCCGCCGCGCGGGTCGCTCTGGACATCGCTACCCGGTACGCGTTGGAGCGCCGCCAGTTCTCCGATCCCGACGGGGGCGAAGTCCTGCTGATGGACTACCTGGTGCATCAGCGCCGACTGTTCCCGCTGATCGCCCGCTCCTACGCGCTGCAGTTCGCCCAGAACGAGCTCGTGGCCAAGTGCCATGAGCTGCAGAGCGCCGAAGATCCCGACCCGGAGGAGCAGCGCGAGCTGGAGTCGCGCGCAGCCGGGCTCAAGGCCGCCAACACCTGGCACGCCACCAGCGCCATCCAGGAAGCCCGCGAAGCATGCGGCGGCGCAGGCTATCTCGCCGAGAATCGGCTGATTGCGCTCAAGGCCGACACGGACGTCTTCACCACGTTCGAAGGTGACAACCACGTCCTGTTCCAGCTCGTGGCCAAGGAACTGCTGACCGCCTACGCCGACGACATCAAAGGCATGAGCCCCGTCGAGTGGGTGCGCTTCGCCGCCAGCTTCGCCGGGGAACGGGTGCTCAAACGCACTGCGGCGCAGACGATCATGCAGACGATCCTGGACAGCCGCGAAGACAACGAGGAAGAGGGCAGCCTCTTCAACCGCGGCACGCAGGTCCAGATGCTGGAGGACCGCGAGGAGTACATGGTCGCCTCGGTGGCGCGGCGGCTGCAGAGCAAGTCCAAGGAGATGAGCGCCTTCGAGGCGTTCAACTCGGTGCAGGACCACGTACTGCACGTGGCGCAGGCGCACATCGACCGGATCGTCCTCGAGGCGTTCGTCGCGGGCATCGACGCCTGCCAGGACCGGCTCGCCCGCGAGATCCTCGGCATGGTCTGCGATCTGTACGCGCTGTCGGTGATCGAAGAGGACAAGGCCTGGTTCGTCGAGCACCGCTTCCTGTCGACCGAGCGCGCCAAGGCGGTGACGCGCGCCATCAACGACCGCTGCCGGCGGCTTCGGCCCTATGCCGAGCTGCTGGTCGACGGATTCGGCATCCCCGAGCCGCTGCGCTACGCCGAGATGCTGCACCCCGAGCACATCCCCGACGCCGACGACCACACCCGCCAGGACGCCACCAGCGCGGGGACCATCTGAGAGGACGTCACGGCCCGGGTACCGGATCCAGGACGGTCAGCCTGCCGTCCTCGACGGTGACGCGTGCCGAACCGATCCCGGTCGGGCAGCACGGCTGATCCTGACCCTGGCGCCACTGGTACTGCACGACGGCGTCGTGGTCGCCCCGGGCCGTCACGGTGATGTAGGGCCGGGGTTCCGGCGTGGGTGAGCCCAGACCCTTGCCGGCGTCGAAGAACAGCACCTGCTGTGCGCTGTCGGGCTGGCTGCCGGAACTGACCACGACCCAGTTCAGCCTGCAGTCGGCGGCGTGGCCTCGCGCCGTCTCCCGCCACCGGCCCGCGGGCAGCATCGAGATCTCCGCGCTGACCGCGTCCTCGGAGGGCCCCGGCCCGCATGCCGCTGTGCTCGTCGGCGGCGACGCCGGTGGGCTCCACCCGCATCCCGCCGTCAGCACGGCCAGCGCCGCGAGGAGGACCGAAACGCGCATTCCGACAGGATAGGCACGCGGCGAGGCGCTCGACCGCGATGTCAGATGGCGGTCACGATCGCCGTGGCATGACAAAGTACGCAACGATCGCTAAGACCAAGGGCACGAGTGTGACAGCGAGCATGGTAAGTCGGACACCGTCCGTGAGATCCCAGTCCAGCGTCAGTCCTGAAGCCTGCTGAACCAGGTTGGGGTCGAAGCGGGATACGCCCGGACTGTGGGCCAGCGACCCCCTGACCGCATCTACGGCGTGCTGGGCCTGCTCAGCCGACAGCCCGCGAGAGTGCGCGTCGGCCAGCCACTGGCGGTGAAAGAACAGGTTGAACAACATGATGTAGGCCGTCGGTCCCAGCGCGTATCCGGTGGTGCCGAACGTGGAGCGCATGGCGGTCACCGCACCGGCCTTGTCCGGTGGAGCATAGCCAAGGACCGTGTCGGACGCCGGGGTGGCGGCGACGTCGGCACCCAGGTTGAGCAGCCAGGTGACCAGCACCAGAATCCACAGCCCCATGGTGGGTGCGGCGGTGATCGCCATCACCAGCCCGCTGGCGGCGAGCACCAGCAGACCCGCGATCAACACCGGGCGAGCGGTGTACTTGCCGACCAGATGCCCCGCCCACAGGCTCGCCCCGGCCAGCAGCACGGTGCCCGGCAGGTACACCAGCCCGATCGACTTCGCCGACAGCCCGAGGATGGTCCCACCGAACTGGCCCAGCACCACATTAAATCCCCCGCCCAGAAAGCCGATCGTCAGCACCGTCAGCACCGCCACCACGAACGGTGGGCGGGCGAACAGCGCCAGGTCCAGCGCCGGGTGCTGCACCCGTCGTTCGTGGCGCACGAACGCCGCCAGGGCCAGCCCGCTGCCGACCAGCGGAATCCACGCCTGCGGGGACGCCAGCCCGTTTTGGGTCGCGCTCATCCCGTAGATCAGGCCCAGCAGGGCCACGCCGAACAACCCGACACCGATGACGTCGAGTCGGCACGCGGCCTGCCGCGGCGGCCCGGCGACATAGCGAGCGATCACGATCAGGGCGATAAGCGCCAGCACCGGAGTGATGACAAACAGGCCCCGCCACCCGAGAAGGCCGACGATCCACCCGCCTGCCAGCGGGCTCACCCCGTACAAGATCGCGTCGGTGGCGATGAAGATCCCCACCGCCAGTGGCCGAATCTGGCTCGGCACCGAGACCGTCAGCAGCGCCATGGACAGCCCGACCAGCGCGGTCAACGCCACCCCATCGGCCAACCGCATCACCAGCAGGAACGGATAGTTCGGTGACAGCGCGGCCAGCAGCTGGAAAACGATGTTGGCCAACAGACCGTAGACCAGCAGGCGTTTGAGCCCGTAGATGTCGCCGAGGTTGCCCACGGCCAACACCGCCGCGGCGGCGACCAGCGTCGCCGCGCTGGCCAGAAACCCGAGCTGGCTGGCGGGCACGTCTAGGCTCCGGCTGATCTGCGACAGATTCAACGTCAGCAGGCGCGGATCGATGCCGGGGATCGCGAAGGCCACAGCCAGGCCCATCGCGGCGAAAAGCGTCCCTGCAGTCATCGGTGCACGCTGTTGATTCCCGCCGGTAGAACCGCTAGGCACCGGCACATTCTCACACCTGCCCGCGGATACATCCGGGGCTCGCGCAATGTGACCGCCTGGAAATCCTCGACCGCCACACCCAGCGCTACCGGCCGCTGGCGGAGTTGCGGACCAAGGTCGGCACAGCGCTGCAGGCCAACGAGGCGACTACCAACCGAGACCTGCTCAACGGCTGGTCCGACGGCTGGCCAAGGCGCTCGGGAGAGGTAGCCGAGAGCGGGCTGAAGCGATGCCATGACCGCCGGGAGTTCGAAGGACCTTTCACCCGACGGCGAACACCCGCCACTCGCCCGGAACACCTTTGAGCTCATGCGCGCCGCGGTCCTCGAACTCAAGGCCTGATCCGATCACGAGGTCTTTAAGCGTGTCGTGGCCAAGGATCAAAACGACCGCACGGTCGTCATCGAGAATGAGCTGCGCATCCGGTCAGGGCAGCGCCAGAGTGCACACATATCGAAAGGCACAGAAAGGCACGGGGCTGGCTTTGGCAGTCTAGATATTGGGTCTGAACTGCATAAACTCTTGCTCCCCCGGCTGGACTCGAACCAGCAACCCTTCGGTTAACAGCCGAATGCTCTGCCAATTGAGCTACAGGGGATTGCCCTCCCGCGATCGCTGTGCCGCGGGCCAGAGAGCACTTTAGCCTACGTCCGTCGGCGCTCGCCAATGCGCTCCCGGCCGGGCGCGCAGTGCCGGACTTGAGGCAGGATGGTCTCGAGACGTCGTCTTGCGAAGAGGATCTGGGAGGAGCCCTGTGATCGGGTATGTCGCCGTTGCGGCCGTCGGCTACGTGCTGGGAACCAAGGCCGGCAGACGGCGCTATGAGCAGATCGCCGGGACGTACCGGGCGGTCACGGGCAGCCCGGCCACCAGGGCCGTGATCGACGCGGGACGGCGCAAGATCGCCGAGCGAGTCTCGCCCGACCCGGCGATGGTCAAGGTGACACCGATCGACTCCGGCACCGAGGTCCTCGAGCCGGAGCAGATGGTGGAGAAGAACCGGTAGCGGCTTTAGCCGATGCCCCGGGTGAACGTGGTGCCCGGCAGCAGCGGGCCGGTGGAGACGCCGAAGCCGTTGCCGTTGACCTGGATCGCCGGGGTGCCGATCTGGGCGCCGCCGCCCATCGAGTAGCCCAGGCACTGACCGTCGTCCTTGTTGCCGAACCACGCCAGGCACCTCTGCCCAGGGCCGGCCTGGACCGTGGTGTCGGCGCTGTTCAGGGAGGCATAGAGCGGGACGGCGATGGCCGCAGCCGCGAAGGCTCCGACGATCAGCCGGGTCCCGTTGGTCCGGATGGTGTTCACCAGCATCGACAACTCGCCTTCTCCCCGACTGGTTGACAGCACTGACACCATAACCCGCCGAGCAGGTTCATGCAGTCAGGTCGTCGCCACTTGCCTGCTCGAGCAGACTGCGCCGGTACGCCTCCATCGCCACCAGGTCGCCGAACAGCGCGTGATACTCGTCGCCCTGCTCGACCGGTGACATCCGCTGCAGCTTCGACTTGACCTCGGCGATCTGCCTGCCGATCCACACTTCCTGCAGGCGCGCCAGCACGCCGCCGATGTAGCGGGGAAGCTTCTCGTCGTCGGCGTTGATCGCCTCGACGCTCAACTCGTTGACCAGGCTGGCCGCGGCGGGCGTGGCCACCTGGTCGCGCACCGCCTCGATCCACTGCGCGCCTGTGATGCCCGCCCCGGTGCCGCCCGCCGATTCGATCGCCGACCGGACCGCCGCGTAGGCGGGATGGGTGAAGCTCTCACCGGCCAGGGAGTCGAACACCGGCCCGGCCAGCGCCGGATACTGCAACGCCGACTTGAGGGCCTCCCGCTGCGGCCACAGCGTGGGATCGGCGGGATCGGGCCTGGCCACCATCGGTGCGGCGGCCGCGGCAGGCGCCGGCTTCGCCTGCGAAGGTTCCGCCGCTGCGGCCCGCCGGCGGCCCGCCCGCTCGGGCATTCCGCGCTTGGCCGCCTCCTCGCGCACCCGGCTCAGCACCTGACCCTCGTCGCGCCAGCCGGTCCAGCCGGCCAACCGGCGCGCGTACTCGTCGCGCAACGCGTAGTCGCGGATCCGGGCCACCAGCGGGACGCAGCGGCGCAACGCGTCGACCTGCGCCTGCGGGTCGTTGTCGAGCACGTCGCCGGCGGGGATCAGGCTGCGGATCGCGAACTCGAACATCGGGATCCGGCGGGCCACCAGATCGCGCAGCGCGCCGTCGCCGGACTTCAGCCGCAGATCACACGGATCCATGCCGTCGGAAGCGATGGCCACGAACGACTTTCCGGCCACCTGCTGGTCGCCGTCGAAGGCCTTGAGCGCGGCCGCCTGCCCCGCGGCGTCGCCGTCGAACACGAAGATCAGCTCTCCGCGGTACCAGTTGTCGTCCATCATCAGCCGCCGCAGCAGCCCGAGGTGTCCGTCGCCGAACGCGGTGCCACAGCTGGCGACCGCCGTGGTCTCGCCAGCCATGTGCATGGCCATGACATCGGTGTATCCCTCGACGACGACGGCGCGGTGCGACTTGGCGATGTCGCGTTTGGCCAGATCGAGGCCGAACAGCACCGCCGACTTCTTGTACAGCACCGTCTCCGGGGTGTTGACGTACTTGGCCTCCATCGGGTCGTCGTCGAAGATCCGGCGAGCGCCGAAGCCGATCACCTCACCGCCGCCGGCCCGGATCGGCCACAGCAACCGCCGGTGGAACCGGTCCATCGGGCCGCGGCGGCCTTCACGCGACAGCCCGGCCAACTCGAGTTCCTTGAATTCGAAGCCCAAGCGCCGCAGGTGCTTCGTCAGAGAATCCCAGCCCGACGGGGCGAATCCGCACCCGAAACGCGCCGCCGCCTCGGCGTCGAAGTTGCGATCGATGAGGTACTGCCGAGCCGGGGCGGCCTCGGAGCTCTGCAGCGCCTGGGCGTAGAACTCCTGCGCGGCGGAGTTGGCGGCCAGCAGCCTGCTGCGGCTGCCCCGGTCGCGCTGCACGCTGGTCGACGACCCGCCGGTGTAGGTGACCGTGTAGCCGACGCGGTCGGCGAGCAACTCGACGGCTTCGACGAAACTGACGTGTTCGATCTTCTGGAGGAACGCATACACGTCGCCGCCCTCGCCGCACCCGAAGCAGTGAAAGTGCCCGTGGTTGGGGCGGACGTGGAACGACGGCGACTTCTCGTCGTGGAACGGGCACAGGCCCTTGAGTGAATCCGCGCCGGCGCGGCGCAGTTGGACGTAGTCACCGACGAGGTCCTCGATGTTCACCTGCTCGCGGATGGCGGCGATGTCGCGATCGGGGATCCTCCCCCGCGCCCGTGTCACCTCGCCCGCCACCTGAGTCAGTCTAGAGGCCGGGGCGACCGGGCTTCGTGCACTCGTTCCAATCGTCCCTCGGTGTAGGAGGCGATCTGGTCGACCACCACCCGCAGCCGGGCGCCGTCATCGGCGGCCGCGGTGAACTCCGCCGAGAACTGCGGGTCGAGGCTGCCCGGCGCCTGGCCCCATAGCGCCAGTGCCACCTCCTGGATGCGGATCCGCTGGTCGGCCTGGATCTGCAGGTGCCGGTGGTCGGACATGATGAACTGCAGCGCCAGGGTTTTCAGCACCGCCACCTCGGCGCGCACCAGGGTGGGCACCGCCAGGTCGGCGTCGAAGCGACTCAGCGGTCCAGCCGGGGCGGCCGCCCTCGTCGCGGTGACCGCCGCGTTGGCGAACCGGCCCACCAGCTCGCTGGTCAGCGCTTTGAGCGCGACGGAGGCGGCGAGCGTGCCGTCGAACTTGCTCACCGCGGCCACCACCGGCACCCGCGACAGCCGCTCGGCGGCGGCCATCAGGTCGTCGGGGGCCAGTGTCGGAAAGGATCCGGCGCCGACGTGGGCCAGGGACGCCGCCGCGTCCGCGTCGGCCAGCACCCGCAGGTCGATGCGCCCCGAGATCACGCCGTCCTCGACATCGTGTACGGAGTAGGCGACATCGTCGGCCCAGTCCATCACCTGGGCCTCCAAGCACGGCCGCTCGGCCGGGGCTCCGGCCCGCACCCAGTCGGCCGCCACCTTGTCGTCACCGGGGAAGCCCTCGTAGAACCCGAACTTGCGGCGGCCGTCGACCCGCGGCCAGGGATACTTCGTCACCGCGTCGAGTGCCGCGCGGGTCAGGTTCAGACCAGCGCTGCACCCTTGCGCGTCAAGCACTTTGGGCTCCAGCCGGGTGAGGATCCGGAAGTTCTGCGCGTTGCCCTCGAAACCGCCGAACACCTTGGCGATCTCGTCGAGGGCGCGTTCGCCGTTGTGCCCGTAGGGCGGATGGCCGATGTCGTGGGCGAGGCCGGCCAGGTCGACGAGGTCGGGGTCGCAGCCCAGCCCGATGGCCATTCCACGACCGATCTGGGCCACCTCCAGCGAGTGCGTGAGCCGGGTGCGCGGCGTCTCACCTTCCCGGGGGCCCACCACCTGCGTCTTGTCGGCCAGTCGGCGCAACGCGGCGCAGTGCAGGACCCGGGCGCGGTCGCGGGCGAAGTCCGAGCGGTGCTCGGTGTCCGTTCCGGGCAGCCCGGCGCTCTTCGCCGGCTCGACCACCAGGCGCTGGCGGTCGAACGCGTCGTAGCTGTCCTGCAGTCCCTTGCTCACCGACGCACAGTCTGCCAGCACACAGGTGTCGTCACCGACGCCCGTTGCCCGCCCACCGGCGCACTACATTGGCGGGTATGCGCTTCGCCCGCTTTCTCGGTCTGCTCGCAGCCCTCTGGACCACGGCCGCCCTGGTGGCGCCCGGTGCGGCCGCAGAGCCTCCGCTGCGCCTGCCGACCTACATCACCGACCATGCCGGTGCACTCGGCGGCGGCGGACAGACCCAGGTGCAGGGTGCGATCGACCGGCTGTACAACGAGCGGCGGATCCGGCTGTGGGTCGTCTATGTCGACACCTTCTCCGGCCAGACCGCCCAGTCGTGGGCGCAGGCGACCTATCAGCGCAGCGATCTGGGTGATCGGGACGCCATCCTCGCGGTGGCGACCGGCGACCGCGCGTACGCGTTGCTGGCACCCACCGACGCCCTGGGTGGCGTGGACATCGACAAGGTCCGGCGCGACGACGTCGAACCACGGCTGCGCACCGGCGACTGGGCCGGTGCGGCCGTGGCCGCGGCCGACGGCCTCGGTGGCAGCGGTACGTCCGGGGGATCCACGAGCTGGATCGGCCTCGTGGTGATTCTCGGCGTGATCGCGCTCCTGCTCGTCGTGCTGGTGGTCTGGCAGCGCCGCCGCCGCCGCAAGCGGCGTGAAGCCGAGTTCGCCGCGGCGCAGCGGGTGGATCCGATGGATCCCAACGCCTTGGCCGCCGTCTCCCTCGATGCGCTCGACGACCTGTCCCGCAAGATCGTCGTCGAGGTCGACAACGCCGTGCGCACCAGCGAGAGCGAATTGGCCCTGGCCGTCGAGGAATTCGGCGAGCGGGACACGGCGTCGTTCACCCGGGCGGTGACTAACGCCAAGACCACACTGGGGCAAGCGCTCAATGTACGCCAGATCCTCGACGACGCGGTGCCGGAGACGCCGACGCAGCGGCGCGATCTGCTGACGCGCGTGATCGTCGCCGCCGCCAAGGCCGACCAGGAACTCGAAGCCCAGCGTGAGGCGTTCGCCCAGCTGCGCGACCTGGTGATCAACGCGCCCAGCCGCCTCGACTCGCTCACCCAGCAGGTGGTGGACCTGACGGCGCGGCTGGCCCCCGCCGAGCAGACCCTCGCCGGCCTGCACTCCCAATTCGCCGACACCGCACTGGCTTCGGTGTCCGACAACGTCGGCGAGGCCAAACAGCGGCTGGACTTCGCGGATCGGAACATCGACACGGCGCGCGGCCTGGTGTCGCGGCCCGCGGACCGTCAGGGCGGCCTGGTCGACGCCATCCACGCCGCCGAGTCGGCCCTCGGCCAGGCGCGCACGCTGCTCGACGCCGTCGACAGCGCGGCCACCGACATCGACCGGGCAATGGCCTCGCTGCCGGCCGCGATCGCCGACGCGCAGAAGGGCATCAGCCAGGCGGGGGCGCAGCTGGCGCAGGGCGGCGTCGCGGTGGCCACCGACCTCAGCACAGCCCGGGATGCCGCGGTGGAGGCCGTCGCGCACGCGCAGAGCGCGGGCAATGCCGATCCCCTGGGCGCGTTCACCCGGCTGACGCAGGCCGACGCCGATTTGGACCGCCTGCTCGCCGACGCCGCGCAGGAACGGGAAGCCACCGAGCGACTCAACCGAACCTACGATCAGGCGCTGTTCACGGCGCAATCGCGGGTGCGTGCGGTGTCGGACTACATCGACACCCGCCGCGGTGTCGTCGGCCCGGAGGCACGGACGAGGCTGTCGGAGGCGGTGCGTCAGCTGCAGGCGGCGCAGGACAAGCGCGCGACCAACATCAACGAGGCGATCGCCCACGCCAACGGCGCCGCGATGCTGGCCGCTCAGGCCCAGTCCCTGGCCAATTCCGACGTCGCGGCCGCCCAGCGTCACTACGGCGGACCGTTCGGCGGTGGCGGCGGCGGGCAGATGGGCGCGGTGATCGGCGGCATCATCCTCGGCAACGTGCTCGGCGGCGCGATGCGGGGCGGCTTCGGTGGCGGATTCGGTGGCGGTTTCGGCGGCGGCGGTTTCGGCGGCGGCGGTTTCGGTGGTGGCGGCGGCGGTGGCCTCAGCGGCGGCGGCGGCCGCTTCTAACCTCTCCTTCCCCTCTCCTCCCGCGAACCCCCCTCCTCCCTCTCCCGCGAGCCCCCTCCTCCCTCTCCCGCGACCGTGCGCGTCTGCGGGCAACACGCCGCGTCGTCTCCCGACTCTGCGCACGTTCGCCGCGCCCGTTCGCCGGCATGGTGATCCCCAACGCCGAGTTCATCCCCATCCGACGCGCCTTCCGCTACTTTGGCCCGCGCAGGTCTGCACACGATCGTCGCCATGACGGATCTCGGGGAATTGTTCGACATCCAGGGCGGCGTGGCCACCACCGCCCAACTGCTCGAGCGGCTCAGCCGTAGTCGGCTCGACCGCGACATCGTCCGCGGCGAGCTCATCAAGGTGTGGCCAGGCGTCTACAGCCGGAAAGAACCTGACGTCATGACCAAGCTGCGCGGACTCGACCTGCGCGCCGGTGTGCCCGTCGCGATCTGTCTGGGTACAGCCGCGGCCGCATATGGATTCGACGTGCAGGACACCAAGGACCTCCACGTGCTGACGCCTCCGCGCCATCAGCTGCGGAACAGCGACGGCCTGGTCGTGCATCGCCGCGACGGAGCGCCGCTCACGCATGTCGACGGGCGGCCGGCCACCGCGCCGGCGTGGACGGCGGTCGAGGTCGCGCGCTCGCTGCGTCGTCCCCGGGCGCTGGCCACACTCGACGCCGCACTGCGCACCGGAACCTGTGACCGTCCCCAACTGGTCGCGGCCGCGGCGCAGCAGACGGGCAGACGGGGCATCGTCGCGGTGCGTGAGCTGATCCCGCTGGCGGACGCACGTGCGGAATCGCCGATGGAGAGCGAAGTGCGTCTCGCGATGTATGACGGCGGCCTGCCGGCACCGGAGCTGCAATACGACATCGTCGACAGGAACGGACGCACGTGGCGCCTCGATTTCGCGTGGCCTGATCAGTGCGTCGCCGTCGAATACGACGGCTTCGACTGGCACAGCGATCGCGAGCAGTTCCAGCGGGACCGTCAGAAGCGGGCCGCGCTCAACGAGATCGGCTGGTCGATGCTGTCGGTGGTGTTCGACGACGTCCGCATGCGGTCATGGGAGATGCTGCGCCGCATCGAGATTGCGTTGACGCGCGCCAGCGCGGCGTGAGCGTGCGCGCAGTCCCAGAAAACCGCGGCGTGTCGGCTGCAGACCCGCACGCTCGCGGAAAATCGTGGGAGGTCAGCAGCCCTTGAGGCGGACGGCCAGGTAGTCGGCTGCTTCGGAGATCGCCACCCGCTCCTGGGTCATCGCGTCGCGCTCACGGATGGTGACGGCCTGGTCCTCGAGGGTGTCGAAGTCGACCGTCACGCAAAACGGCGTGCCGATCTCGTCCTGGCGGCGGTAACGCCTGCCGATCGCACCGGCGTCGTCGAACTCGACGTTCCAGTTCCTGCGCAGTTCGGCGGCGAGGTCGCGAGCCTTCGGCGACAGGTCGGCATGCCGCGACAGCGGCAGCACCGCGGCCTTGACCGGCGCCAGCCGCGGGTCGAGCCGCAGCACCGTGCGCTTGTCGACGCCGCCTTTGGCGTTGGGCGCCTCGTCCTCGGTGTAGGCGTCGACGAGGAACGCCATCAACGATCGCGTCAGACCCGCTGCCGGCTCGATCACGTACGGCACGTAGCGGGTGTCGCCGGCCTGGTCGTAGAACGACAGATCGACGCCGGAATGCGTTGAGTGGGTGGACAGGTCGAAGTCGGTGCGGTTGGCCACGCCCTCGAGTTCCCCCCACGGGTTGCCGGCGAAGCCGAACTTGTACTCGATGTCCACGGTGCGGTCGGAGTAGTGCGACAGCTTCTCTTTGGGGTGCTCGTAGAGCCGCAGGTTCTCGCGATCGATGCCGAGGTCGACGTACCACTGCAGCCGGGTGTCGATCCAATACTGGTGCCATTCGGGCGCGGTGGAAGGTTCGACGAAGAACTCCATCTCCATCTGCTCGAACTCCCGGGTCCGGAAGATGAAGTTGCCCGGCGTGATCTCGTTGCGGAAGCTCTTGCCGATCTGCCCGATGCCGAACGGGGGTTTCTTGCGCGCGGTGGTCACCACGTTCGCGAAGTTCACGAAGATGCCCTGAGCGGTCTCTGGCCGCAGATAGTGCAAGCCCTCCTCGGTCTCGATCGGTCCGAGGTAGGTCTTGAGCATCATGTTGAAGTCGCGCGGCTCGGTCCACTGCCCCTTGGTGCCGCAGTCCGGACAGACGATCTCCGTCATCGCGACCGAGTCGGGACTGGAGTAACCCTTCTTCTCGCCCGCCTTTTCGAAGAAGCCCTCCTGCAGGTGGTCCTGCCGGTGCCGATGATGACAGTTCAGGCACTCCACGAGCGGGTCGTTGAACACCTCGACGTGCCCGGATGCCACCCACACCTCGCGCGGCAGGATGATCGCGCTGTCCAGGCCGACGACGTCGTCGCGACCGGTGACCACGGACCGCCACCACTGCCGTTTGATGTTCTCCTTGAGTTCGACGCCCAGCGGCCCGTAATCCCACGCCGACTTCGTACCGCCATAGATCTCGCCGGACTGGTAGACCAGGCCACGGCGTTTCGCCAGGTTCGCGACGGTGTCGATGATGGAAGCCACGGCTCAACAGCGTAGGCGAGGCCGGTCCGGCGGCGTGCGCCACATCGGCGATTGACATGCGCGATCACGCATGTATCGTTAACCCTAATGAAAACGGTTTCCACTACCGCTGGCGCTGACGCTGCCGCGGCGCACCGGCCTGCGGGCGCAGCGCCCTCCGAGCCGATCCCGCGTGGCGTCCTCGACGCCGCAGGCGATCTGCTGCGCGCGCTGGCCGCCCCCGTGCGGATCGCGATCGTTCTGCAGCTGCGCGAGGAGTCCCGCTGCGTCCACGAGTTGGTCGACGCGCTGGACGTCCCGCAGCCGCTGGTCAGTCAGCACCTGCGCATTCTCAAGGCGGCCGGCGTCGTCGACGGGGAACGCTCGGGCCGGGAGGTGCTGTACCACCTGGTCGATCACCACCTCGCCGACATCGTGGTCGCCGCCGTCTCTCATTCCGCGGAGGGCGGCCAGTGACAGGCGCGGTGCGGTCTACGCGGCAGCGCGCGGCGATCACCGCGCTGCTGGAGAACCTTGACGACTTCCGCTCGGCGCAGGAGTTGCACGACGAACTGCGCCGCCGCGGCGAGGGAATCGGCCTGACCACCGTGTACCGCACGCTGCAGCAGATGGCCACCGCCGGCGTGGTGGACACGCTCCGCACCGACACCGGCGAGTCGGTCTACCGCCTGTGCTCCGGCCACCACCATCACCACCTGGTGTGCCGCGCCTGCGGGTCGACGGTGGAGATCGGCGGGCGTCAGGTCGAGTCGTGGGCCGCCGAGGTCGCGCGCGAACACGGCTTCTCGGATGTCAGCCACACCATCGAGATCTTCGGCATCTGCAGCAAGTGCGCCGCGTCGGGCAACTAGCGCCGCTTGAGGCCCCGCCACCCGGCGACCGCGATGACGACGCCGACGAGCGCGATGATCGGGCCGAGGACCGTCCACGTGGTGGTGTTGCTCATGGGGCTGCCGGATACTGCGCCGACGCCCTGCAAGGTGAACAGCAGACCGAAGAGCGTAACCACGACCCCGACGATGACGACAGCTGTGCGCACGTCTGCGACCTTAGGCGACCAGAGCGCTTCGCACATCGGCTCCGATGGCCAACACCATCAGCACCAGCGTGCGCAGCGCGTCGTCGGTCAGGCCGGCCGCCGGGAAGTTGTACCGGAGCAGCACGTCACCGGTTTTCCTGGAATTGCCCTTGGCGGCGCCGATCTTCTCCACCATCGACACCGTACCGAGCAGCGTGTCGTGCGCATGCTTGGCGACCTTGGCCCGAATCTTGTTGTCCAGCGGCATATCCCACGCGAGAACCTGGGTCAGCGACACCATGTCGAGGCCTTCGGCGATGGTCACCACCCGCAATGACGCGAACGTCTCACCGTGCTTGACGGTCAGCGCGCCGTCGTCCTCCCGCGTGACGGGCAGGATCTCCTCGAGCACCGTGCCGAGCCGCTCCGACAATTCCATCTAGGCCCTGCCGCTCAGGCACATCATTCGGCCCTGCCGCTCAGGCACATCATTCGGCTCTGCCGAAGCGTCTGTTGCGATTGACGTACTCCTCGCACGCCGCCCACAGGTCGCGGCGGTCGTAATCGGGCCAGAGCTTGTCCTGGAAGACGTACTCGGCATAGGCCGCCTGCCACAGCAGGAAGTTACTGGCCCGCTGCTCCCCCGAGGTGCGGATGAACAGGTCGACGTCGGGGATGTCGGGGCGGTGCAGGTGCTTTGCGAAACTCGCCTCGGTGATGCGCGCCGGGTTGATCTTCCCGTCGACAGCCTCCTGCGCGAGCTCACGGGCGGCCTCGACGATCTCGGTCCGGCCGCCGTAGTTGACGCAGTAGTTGATCGTGATGACGTCGTTGCCGACGGTCATCTGCTCGGCGATGTCGAATTCCTTGATGACGCTGCGCCACATCCGCGGCCGCGACCCGACCCAGCGCATCCGCACGCCCATGTCGTTGAGGTTCTCCCGGCGCCGCCGGACCACCTCGCGGTTGAAGCCCATCAGGAAGCGGACCTCCTCGGTGCTGCGCTTCCAGTTCTCGGTGGAGAACGCATACACCGTGAGGTGTTTGATGCCGATTTCGATGGCACCGCAGGTGATGTCGATGAGCACCGCCTCGCCCATCTTGTGGCCCTCGGTGCGGCCCAGTCCCCGCTGGGTGGCCCACCGGCCGTTGCCGTCCATCACCACGGCGACGTGCGCAGGCACCTGATCGGCGGGGATCTGAGGAGCGGCGGCCTTGGAGGTGTGCTGCGGCGGCCGGGCGAACCGGCCGTTGGTGCGCGGCGGCAGCTCGGGAAAGACCACCGGCCAGCTCGACTTGTCCGGGAAAGTCGGGTAGTCGTCAGGCGCCGGGGGCAGCTGCGGGTAGCTGTTCTTCCCCGTTCGCTTGATTGCCATGCGCCTCATCCTGCCTGATGCTCGCTGAAGTCATCCGATCCACCCGGTAGCCCGGCCGCTCGACGAGCGGCAGCGTCCGCAACTGCCGTTCCAGATGCCACTGCAGATGCGCGGCGACCAGCCCGCTGGCCTGGCTGCGGTGGGATGCCGTGGAAGTCTGCGCGTGCTCCCAGTCGCCCTCGTAGAGCGCGGCCATCAGGTCCAGCACCCCCTGCGGCGGGGTCGCCGACCCGGAGGGGCGGCAGTGCACGCACACGCTGCCGCCGGCCGCGACGTGGAAGGCCCGGTGCGGTCCCGGGGCGGCGCAGCGGGCGCACTCGGTCAGCGACGGCGCCCACCCCGCAACCCCCATCGCACGCAACAGGTAGGCGTCCAGGACGAGTTCACGCGGCCGGCTGCCGTCGGCGACCGCACGAAGCGCGGCCACGGTGAGCCGGTGCAGCGCGGGCACCGGTGCGCGTTCCTCCCCAGCGAGCCGCTCGGCGGTCTCCAGCATCGCGCAGGCACAGGTGTAGCGGCCGTAGTCGCTGACGATGTCGGAAGCGAACGCGTCGATGGCCTGCACCTGGGTGACGATGTCGAGATTGCGGCCGGGATGGAGCTGAACATCGATGTGCGCGAAGGGTTCCAGCCGCGCCCCGAACTTGCTGCGGGTCCGGCGCACACCCTTGGCGACCGCCCGCACCAGCCCATGTTCGCGAGTCAGCAGACTCACGATCCGGTCGGCTTCGCCGAGCTTGTGCTGGCGCAGCACAACCGCTCGGTCCCGGTACAGACGCATCCGTCCAGTCTCCCACTGTCGGGGGACGAAATTTGCGACCGCAGCGCCGATACTCTCGTAGTGATGGCTCCTTCCCCTCGCCCCCGGACCCGATTTCCCACCCTCGGCAACCAACTGTTCGCGCTCGCCAGCGGCTCCGCGACGTCGGTGGACCTGGTGCGCCGGTCCCTGGAGGCGATCGAGGCGAGCCAGCCGACACTCAACGCCTTTCGGGTCGTGCTCCGCGATCAGGCCCTCGCCGACGCGGCTGCCGCCGACCGCAGACGCGCGTCGGGACGCGACATCTCAGGTCAGCCGCTGCTCGGCATCCCGATCGCGGTCAAAGACGACGTCGACGTCGCCGGGGTGCCCACCCGGTTCGGCGCACACGGCGAGGTCCCCGTCGCCGAGGCCGACGCCGAGGTGGTGCGCCGGCTGCGCACCGCGGGCGCGGTGATCGTCGGCAAGACGAACACCTGCGAGCTGGGCCAGTGGCCGTTCACCAGCGGACCGGCGTTCGGGCACACCCGCAACCCGTGGTCGCGCGACCACACCCCGGGCGGCTCGTCGGGCGGCAGTGCCGCGGCCGTCGCCGCGGGCCTCGTCGCCGCGGCGATCGGTTCCGACGGCGCCGGCAGTGTCCGCATTCCCGCGGCGTGGACCCATCTGGTCGGCATCAAGCCGCAGCGGGGACGCATCTCCACGTGGCCGCTGGCCGAGGCCTTCAACGGCATCACGGTCAACGGTGTGCTGGCGCGAACGGTGTCCGACGCCGCGCTCGTGCTCGACGCGGCATCGGGCAACGCGGACGGCGACCTGCACACGCCGCCGCCGGTGAAGGTGTCGGACTACATCAGCCGGGCGCCGGGTCCGCTGCGGGTCGCGGTGTCGACGAAGTTCCCGTTCAGCGGCTTCCGGACCAGCATGCACCGCGAGATCCGTGCCGCACTCCAGTCCGTGGCCGGCCAGCTCGAACAACTCGGCCACACGATCGTCGTCGCCGACCCCGAATACGACCTGCGCATGTCGTGGAACTTCCTGGCCCGGTCCACCGCCGGCATCCCGGTGTGGATGGACCGGCTCGGCCGGGACGTCGCCTGGGACAAGCGCACCCTGGCCAACGCCCGGATGGGGCGGCTGCTCTCCGAGCACGTCTTGCGCAAGGCGCGTGCCCACGAGGCGGCCACGCAGCGGCGCATCGGGTGGATCTTCAACCTGGCCGATGTCGTCGTCGCGCCCACCACCGCCTTGCCGCCGCCGAGGGTCGACGCGTTCGACGACCTCGGCGGACTGGCCACCGACCGCGCCATGATCCAGGCCTGCCCGGCGACGTGGCCGTGGAACCTCCTGGGCTGGCCGTCGATCAACGTACCCGCCGGCTTCACGACCGATGGGCTGCCGATCGGTGTGCAGCTGATGGGCCCGGCTCACAGCGAACCGCTGCTCGTGTCTCTGGCAGCCGCACTCGAGGCGCTCAACGGCTGGGCGATGCACCAGCCCGACGACTGGTGGGACACCCGGCGGTCGGCAGAGCCCGAGACGCCGGTGAATCTTTCCGCAGCGCACCCGGTGGCCGACGAGGTCGCGTAATCTCCCGGCTGTGACCGCCGTCGAGATCGCGCGCCCGCTCGCCGCGGTGGCGCTCGTCGGCGCCGCCGTCGCGGGAATGCCCGCCGCGCACGCCGACAACCGCCGACTCAACGACGGTGTGGTCGCCAACGTCTTCACGATCCAGAAGCAGCACGGCTGCGCCACCGACCTCAAGATCAACCCCCAGCTGCGCCTGGCGGCGCAGTGGCACACCAACGATGTGCTCAACAACCGGGCGCTCGGCGGCGACATCGGCTCCGACGGGTCGACCGCGCAGGACCGCGCGAACAAGGCGGGCTTCGTCGGCACGGTGGCCGAGACCGTCGCGATCAATCCCGCGCTGGCGATCAGCGGCGTCGAGATCATGAACCAGTGGTACTACCGGCCCGACTACATGGCGATCATGAGCAACTGCGCGAACACCCAGATCGGCGTGTGGTCGGAGAACAGCCTGGACCGCAGCGTCGTGGTCGCGGTCTACGGCCAACCGACCTGACACGGCGGCTACGCGTCGGCCTCACAGCCACCGCCGGCCAACTGGGGTAGTCGACTACTCGTTACCCCGCTGGCCGGAATTCCTACGTTCGAGCTGCACGTCTCCTGCCGACGCCGAACGAAGGGACACCACCATGACCACCGCTCGAATCCGTGTGCTCGTACCTCTCGCCGTTGCCGCGGCCGGCGCCGCCGGCGTCGCCGTACCGGCGCTGGCCGATCCGGCGCTGCCGTACGGCCCGGACACCTGCATCCAGGGGTACGTCTGGCGGGAAGCCCGCGACGGCGACACCGTATGTGTGACACCGGATGTGCGGGCCCGCACCCTGGCCGAGAACGCGAATCCGGCGGCGAACAAGTCGCCCGCAGGTGGCGCCTACGGTCCCGACACATGCCTTGACGGCTTCGTCTGGCGGGAAGCCTTCGACGGCGACACCATCTGCGTCACCCCCGGCGAGCGCGCCCAGACCAAAGCCGACAACGCCGCCGCTGCGTCGCGCTACCAGGCCAATGCGCCGAAGCCGACGCCCACCGCCGCCACGGTGACGTTCGAGGTGACCGGCTCGGGAACGGTGTACTCGATCGACACCGACCCTGCGACCGCCCGCGCGCCGGAAGACACCCCGCTGCCGTGGAGCCGTTCGGTCACGGTCGGCCCGGATGTCCACCTGCTGCAGGTGGTCGCCGTCGGCAAGACCGCATCCCCGGGCTGTCGAATCACGTTGAACGGCAACGTCGTTGCGCAGAAGCCGGTCGGCGGAGATGCCCACTGCATCTTCACGATCCCGGACTAGCGCCTTCGGCGCGGCACTCAGAAACCCAGACGGCCCAGCTGTTTCGGGTCCCGCTGCCAGTTCTTCGCGATCTTGACCCGCAGGTCGAGGTAGACCTTGGTGCCGAGCAGCTTCTCGATCTGCGTGCGCGCGGCGGTGCCCACCTCACGCAGCCGGGCCCCGCCCTTGCCGATCACGATGCCCTTCTGGGAGTCGCGTTCGACGTAGAGAATCGCGTGCACGTCTATGAGGTCGTCTCGGTCGGGCCGCTGCTCGACCTCCTCGATCACCACCGCCAGCGAGTGCGGCAGCTCGTCGCGCACGCCCTCGAGCGCGGCCTCGCGGATCAGCTCGGCCATCAGCACTTCCTCGGGCTCGTCGGTCAGCTCGCCGTCGGGATAGAACGCCGGGCCGGGCGGCAGCTGCGCGACGATCACGTCGGTGAGGACGTCGAGCTGGGTGCCCGAGGTCGCCGACACCGGAACGATCTCGGTGTCCGGGCCGACGAGCTCGCTCACCGCCATCAACTGTTGCGCCACCAGGTCTTTGGACACCTTGTCGATCTTCGTAACGATCGCGATGAGCGTGGTCCTCGGCGCGACGGCGCGGATCTGTTCGTAGATCCATCGGTCCCCGGGGCCGATCTTCTCGTCGGCGGGGATGCACAGCCCGATGACGTCGACCTCGGAGTAGGTGTCCTTGACCAGGTCGTTGAGCCGCTGACCGAGCAGCGTGCGCGGCCGGTGCAGCCCCGGCGTGTCGACGAGCACGATCTGGAAGCTCTCACGGTGCACGATGCCGCGGATCGTGTGCCGGGTGGTCTGCGGCCGGTTCGACGTGATCGCCACCTTGGTACCGACCAGCGCGTTGGTCAGGGTGGACTTGCCGGTGTTCGGCCGTCCGACGAAACACACGAAACCCGAGCGGAACTCGGTCACAACACGGAGCCCGCGCGGTCGGTGACGATGATGTCCGCATCGGCCGACAGTTCCCGGACTGCGGCGACGCCGGCGTCATCCGCCGAACCGCCGACCAGCACGGCGGCCTCCAGACCCGTTGCGCCACTGGACACCGCCGCGGCGACCGCCGCCTGCAGCGCGGTCAGTTCCAGAGCCGCCAGTCCGACGGGAGCGCCGGCGTAGGTGCGTCCGTCGGCGTCGCGCACCGCGGCGCCGCTGGTCGCCTCGGCGCGGCCCATCGCGCCACGGGCGAGCACCACCAGCTTCGCGTCCTCATCGTTCACGGTGTCGAGTTTCCGATCATTCGCTTCCTTCTCCTGCGTCCCCGTGGTGCTCGGATTCCGGTTCGGCGGGACTGACCAGCACGGTGCCCACACGCACCCGGCCGCGGGGGTCCGGTCCGCCCTCGGCGCGCAGCAGCAGTCCGTCCCACGTCACCTCGGCGCCGGGCAGCGGGACACGGCCCAATTCCAGCGCCAGCAGCCCGCCGACGGTGTCGACGTCGAGATCCTCGTCGAACTCGACGTCGTAGAGCTCGCTGAGGTCCTCGATCGGCAGCCGAGCCGACACCCGGTACTGCCGCTCACCGAGTTCTTCGACGGGCGCGACCTCGTCGGTGTCGTATTCGTCGGCGATCTCGCCCACGATCTCCTCGAGCACGTCCTCGATGGTGACCAGGCCGGCGATCGCGCCGTATTCGTCGACCAGCAGCACCATGTGCACGCGGTCGCGCTGCATCTCGCGCAGCAGCGCGTCCAACGGTTTGGAGTCTGGCACGAAGGCCGGCTTGCGCATCACGTCGGACACCTTGGTGTCGCGGCCCCCGGTGGTCGAGTAGTACGTGCGCTGCACGAGGTCCTTGAGGTACACGACGCCGACGATGTCGTCGACGTTCTCGCCGATGACCGGAATCCTCGAGTGCCCGCTGCGCACCGCCAACGACGTCGCTTGACCCGCTGTCTTGTCGCTCTCGATCCACACCATCTCGGTGCGCGGCACCATCACCTCGCGGGCCGGGGTGTCGCCGAGTTCGAACACCGACTGGATCATCCGGCGTTCGTCGTCGGCCACCACGCCGCGCTGCTGTGCCAGGTCGACGACCTCGCGCAGCTCGATCTCGGAGGCGAACGGCCCGTTGCGGAAGCCGCGGCCGGGGGTCAGCGCGTTACCGATCAGCACCAGCAGACGGCTCACCGGCAGCAACAGCACCGAGATCGCTTGCAGCGGAAGGGCGGTCACCAACGCGATGGTGTACGCGTTCTGCCTGCCGATGGTGCGCGGCCCGACGCCGATGGCGACGAAGCTCACCACCGCCATGATCGCCGCCGCGACCACCAGGCCCCAGGTGATGCCGAGCCCGCCGTCGAGGAATGCCGCCAGCAGCACGGTGGCGCTGACCTCGCACGTGATGCGCAGCAGCACAATGAGATTGATGTACCGAGGCCGTTCGACCATGACGCGGGCCAGCCGCACCGCGCCGGGACGCTCGTCACGGACGAGTTCCTCGACACGGGCCATCGACACCGTGCTCAGCGCGGCGTCCATCGCGGCGAACAGGCCCCCCAGCGCGACCAGCACGATGGCGCAGACGAGTTGACCGACGGGGCTCACGGTTCGTCGAAGTATCGGGATTTGTCGAGCAATCGGCGGTCCTTCTCGTTCTGCCGATCCTGGTGGTAGGACTCGACCTGGTCGGCCACCCACTCCTCGAGCAATTGGCGCTGCAGCGCGAACATCTCTTTTTCCTCGTCGGGTTCGGCGTGGTCGTACCCCAGCAGGTGCAGCACCCCGTGAACCGTCAGTAGCGCCAGTTCCTGGCCCAGTGTGTGACCGACGTCGGCGGCCTGCTTGGCGGCGAACTCCGGGCACAACACGATGTCGCCGAGCATCTCCGGCCCCGGCTCAGGGGCGTCGGGCCGGCCGCCGGGCTCCAGCTCGTCCATCGGAAAGCTCATCACGTCGGTCGGACCGGGCAGATCCATCCACCGCATGTGCAGGTCGGCCATCGCGGCGGTGTCGAGCAGCACCATCGACAGCTCGGCAGCCGGGTTGACGTCCATCTTGTCGATGACGAACCGGGCGACGCTGATCAATTCCTCTTCGGAAACGTCGATGCCCGACTCGTTGGACACCTCGATGCTCATGGGTCGCGTTACCGCCTCGGCCGGCTGCCGGTGCCCGACGCGCGTCGCTGCGCCCGGTTCATCAGGCTGGGCTCTTCGTCCTTGGCATAGGCGTCGACGATCTCGGACACCAGGCGGTGACGCACCACGTCGGCGCTGGTCAGCTCCCCGAAGTGGATGTCGTCGATGCCGTCGAGGATGCGCATCGCCGCCCGCAGGCCGGAGGCGGCGCCCCCGGGCAGGTCGACCTGCGTGATGTCGCCTGTCACAACGATTTTCGAGCCGAAGCCCAGCCGCGTGAGGAACATCTTCATCTGCTCGGCGGTGGTGTTCTGCGCCTCGTCGAGGATGATGAACGCATCCGATATGGTCCGGCCACGCATGTACGCCAGCGGCGCGACCTCGATGACGCCGGTGCTCATCAGCTTCGGGATCAGCTCGGGATCCAGCATGTCGTGCAGCGCGTCGTACAGCGGGCGCAGGTACGGGTCGATCTTCTCGCTCAACGTGCCCGGCAGAAAGCCAAGGCGCTCACCGGCTTCCACCGCGGGACGGGTCAGGATGATCCGGCTGACCTGCTTGCTCTGCAGGGCACTGACGGCCTTGGCCATCGCCAGATACGTCTTGCCGGTACCGGCCGGGCCGATGCCGAACACGATGGTGTGGTTGTCGATCGCATCGACGTAGCGCTTCTGGTTGAGCGTTTTGGGCCGGATCGTCTTGCCGCGCCGCGACAGGATGTCGAGCGTGAGCACCTCGGCCGGCGATTCGTCGACCGTGCCCATCAACATGGCCACGCTGTGGCGGACGGCATCGGGTGTGAGGGGCTGACCGCTCGAGACGATCTCCATCAGCTCGGAGATCGCCCGCTCGGCCAGGGCGACGTCGGCGGGCTCGCCGGACAGCGTGATGGCGTTGCCTCGGGCGTGGATGTCGGCGGCGAGCAGGTTCTCCAGCGCCCGCAGGTTCTCGTCACGGGAGCCGAGCAGGCCCACGACGAGGTCGGGCGGAACGGTCATGCTGCTCCGGACTTGCGATGCGTCCGAGTCTGCGTTCGTCTCGCGGGGCGTCACGTGGAGTTTTCTGCCTGCTTTCTGTGCTGACCAGCTGTGTGTCGAAAACCCAGTTTAGCGTCGCCGACCGACTGGTCCAGTCGTTATGCGCGTCGGCCGCCGGCTCACCGGCACTGGCCAGCCCTGATGCGGGCCTGATCCGCGCTCAACCCCAGCGGGAGGTGAGCACTCCCAGCGCACCCAGCGCGACGGCCGCGGCCGTCGACGTCCGCAGCACGGTCGGGCCCAGCCGCACGGCGACCGCACCCGCCCCGGTCAGCGCGGACAGCTCGTCTGCGGAGATACCGCCTTCGGGCCCGACCACCAGCGTCAGCGCGTCCACCGACGTGACCGGCACCTCGGTGAGCGCGCGGCCGGCCGACTCGTGCAGCAGCAGGACGGTGCCCGGCGGCGCCGAGCGCACCCGCCCGGCCAGCTCGGCCGTCGAGACCACGCCGTCGACGGCCGGAATGTACGGACGGCGGGATTGACGGGCGGCGGACCGGGCGACCGCCTGCCAGCGCCGCAGCCCCTTGTCGACCTTGGCGGCTCCGTCCCAGCGGGCGACGCAGCGCGACGCCTGCCACGCCACGAACGCGTCGGCGCCGGCCTCGGTGGCCAGCTCGACGGCGAGTTCCGAGCGGTCGGATTTGGGCAGCGCCTGCACGACGGTGACGATCGGTGTCGGCCGGTCGACGACGGCGCGCTGCTGAACCCGCGCCGCGAGCCGGCCCTTGGTCACGTCTTCGACGACGCAGTGGGCGACCGTGCCGGCGCCGTCACTCAGGTCGAGGTGTTCGCCGGCCCGGATCCGGCGCACGGTGGACGCGTGGAAGCCCTCGTCTCCGTCGACGACGGCGAGCTCACCGCTGTCGGGTACGGAGTCGACGTAGAAGAGGGCACGCACCGCCGTCAGCGACCAGTGAACGTCTCACGCAGTCGGGAGAACAGACCGCCACCGCCACCGTTCGGCGAGTGGCCGCCACCCGCGGTGCGCACGACCGCGGTGTCCTGGGTGCGCTCCCGGAACGCGCGCAGCAGCTCGGTGTTCTCGTGATCGAGCCGCGACGGCACGACCACGTCGATGTGGGCGTGCAGATCGCCGCGCACGCCCGAGCGCAGGTGCGGCATGCCGTGGCCGCGCAGTGTGATGACCGAGCCCGGCTGGGTGCCGGCGCCGATCGTGAGGTCGGTGGGGCCGTCGAGGATCGCGTCGACGGTCACCGATGTGCCCAGCGCCGCGTCCACCATCGGCACCGAGATGGTGCAGTGCAGGTCGTCGCCGTCGCGGACGAACACCTCGTGCGGCTTCTCGTGGACCTCGACGTACAGGTCCCCCGCCGGCCCGCCACCCGGGCCGACCTCGCCCTGAGCGGCCAGCCGCACCCGCATCCCGTCGCCCACGCCGGCGGGGATCTTGACGCTGATCTCGCGGCGGGCACGCACCCGGCCGTCGCCGGCGCAGCGGTTGCACGGGTCGGGGATCACCTCGCCCACGCCGCCGCACACCGGACACGGTCGCGACGTCATCACCTGGCCGAGCAGCGACCGCTGCACCGTCTGGATCTCCCCGCGGCCGCCGCAGGTGTCGCACGCCACCGGCGTGGAGTCGCCGTGGGTGCCCTTGCCCTGGCACAGGTCGCACAGCACGGCGGTGTCGACGGTCACCTGCTTGGTCACCCCGGTCGCGCATTCCTCGAGGTCGAGCCGCATCCGCAGCAGCGAATCCGCCCCGGGCCGAACCCGTCCGATCGGGCCGCGGGAGGTCGCTCCCCCGCCGAAGAACGCCTCGAACACATCGCCGAGACCTCCGAAGCCGGAGAACCCGCCGCCCCCGGCGGCCGCCGACTCCAGCGGGTCGCCGCCCATGTCGACGATGCGGCGCTTCTCCGGATCACTGAGCACCTCGTAGGCCGCACTGATCTCCTGGAAGCGCGCCTGGGCCCCTTCGTCGGGGTTCACATCCGGGTGCAGTTCGCGGGCGAGCTTGCGATAAGCGCGCTTGATCTCCGTATCCGTCGCGCCCTTGCTCACCCCGAGCAACCCGTAATAATCGCGTGCCACGCTCAACCTTTCCCACCCGACGATCCGCGGTAAACCCGAAACGGATCAGCGGTTACCTAGGACTTCGCCAATATAAAGAGCAACCGCGGCGACGTTGGCGATAGTTCCCGGATAGTCCATCCGTGTGGGACCCAACACACCCATGCCGCCGAATACCTTGCCAGAGCTGCCGTATGCCGTACTCACCACCGACGTGCCGACCATCTGTTCGGCTTCGGTCTCGTGGCCGATACGCACGGTGACCTTGCCTGCCTCCTGCTGCTTGGCCAGCAGCCGGAGCACCACGACCTGTTCCTCGAGCGCCTCCAGCACCGAACGGAGCGAACCGCCGAAATCGGCGGTGTTGCGCGTCAGGTTGGCGGTGCCGCCGAGCAGCAGGCGCTCCTCGGTGTGCTCGACGAGGGACTCGACCAGCACCGTGGCCGACCGGCCGACCGCGTCGGCGAGGCCACCCTGGCCGTTGATGTGCGACGCCAGATCGGAGACGGCCACCGAGGCGGCCGCCAGCGGCTTGCCTTCCAGCGCAGCGCCGAGCAGGTCGCGCAGGTGGGACAGCTGGGACTCGTCGATGCCGTCGCCGAGTTCGACGATGCGCTGATCGACCCGGCCGGAGTCGGTGATCACCACCAACAGCAACCGCGCCGGCGTCAGCGCCACCACCTCGAGGCGTCGCACGCTCGACGTGGACAGCGTCGGATACTGCACGATCGCGACCTGGCGGGTCAGCTGCGCGAGCAGCCGCACCGCCCGGCGCAGCACGTCGTCGAGGTCGACACCGGACTCCAGGAACGTCAGGATCGCGCGGCGCTCGGCGCTCGACATCGGCTTCACGTCGTCGAGCCGGTCGACGAACTCGCGATACCCCTTCTCGGTGGGCACCCGACCCGAACTCGTGTGCGGCTGGGTGATGTAGCCCTCGGCCTCCAGGACCGCCATGTCGTTGCGGACGGTCGCACTCGAGACCCCGAGGTTGTGTCGTTCCACGAGGGTCTTCGAGCCGATGGGCTCCTTCGTGGCGACGAAGTCGGCGACGATTGCACGGAGCACCTCGAAACGACGATCGTCAGCGCTGCCCATTTATTCACCCACCTCCCGTACGCACGTGTGGAGCTGCGTTCATTTTACGGTGATCAGCGCGGCTGCCCTGCACGCCGCCACGGGCCAGCGGTCGGGCACCGTCCGCGCGGGCGGGTTAACCTTGCGTGGCCAAGCAGTTGTGGGGGCCCTCGGTCAAGCAAAGGCGCGTCGATGATCTTCAAGGGAGTCCGCGAGGGGAGGCCCTATCCGGACCACGGGCTGTCCCATCGGCAGTGGGCCCAGATCCCGCCCCGCCAGATCCGCCTCGACGAACTGGTGATGACGACCACCGTGCTCGCCCTCGACCGGCTGCTCTCCGAGGACTCCACCTTCTACGGCGATCTGTTCCCGCACGCGGTGAAGTGGCGCGGCAACGTCTACCTCGAAGACGGTCTGCACCGCGCGGTGCGGGCGGCGCTACGCAACCGGACGGTGCTGCACGCGCGGGTGTTCGACATGGACTCGCCGGACTGACCCCACCTCCCCCGTCGCCGAGCGGGCGTGTCTGCAGGCGACGCACCGCAATATCTCGCAAGTTCGTGCACGCTCACCGGTGGGCTACCCGGCCTACCGCCCTCGAGGTGGCGGTTGCGCCCCCGGATCATGCGGGTCGATCTCGACGGCGTACGACGTGATCGCGGTGATCTTGTCGTCGGCGAACTCGTAGATCGCGCAACTGGCGACCGCCGTCATCCCGTCCGCACGCACGTACCTCGCGACGGTGTCGACGGCGACGACGTCGCCCCCCGCCGCGGTCACGCAGCGGTCGAACTCCATCCTCGTGCCCTCGAGACTCTCCAGCGTGTCGCGGCAGGTCTGACGCACCGCGTCGGCACCCTCGAGCACCATGTAGCCGACGATCGTCCACTTCACGTCCTTGGCGAGGTGGCCCAGCGCGTCGTCGAAACGATGCTCGGAGAACGCGCGGCCGACGGCGCCGGGATCGAATGCCATGGGCACGACCGTAGCGCCCCAAAGCGGACGCACGGTATGAGTAGAGGCATGGAGCTGACAGGTGTCGGGTTGTGGAGTTCGCAGTTGCGGTACGGAAATCCGGAGGTGGCGGCAGAGGCCGCCACGGAACTCGACGAGCTGGGGTTCGCCGCGCTGTGGATCCCCGATGTCGGGGGCGCGGTGCTGGACTCGGTCGACAACCTGCTGTCGGCGACGAAGAAGACCGTCATCGCCACGGGCATCCTGAACCTCTGGATGCACGAGCCGGCGGAGGTGGCGAGCCGCTACGCCACACTGACCGACGCGCATGGCGAGCGCTTCCTGCTGGGCATCGGTGTCAGTCACGCGCCCCTCATCGATTCGAAAGAGCCGGGCCGCTACCGCAAGCCGATGGCGGCGACCGAGTCGTTCCTCGACGGGATCGACGGGTCGGGACAGCCGGTACCGGAGAGCAATCGGGTGCTCGCCGCGCTGGGCCCGAAGATGCTGCGCCTGTCGGCGACTCGCGCGGGCGGGGCGCACCCGTACCTGACCACGCCCGAGCACACCCACCAGGCGCGTGAGGTCCTCGGCGACGGGCCGATGCTGCTGCCCGAGCAGACCGTGCTGCTCACCGACGACAGGGACCATGCCCGCAGCATCGGAACCGATTGGCTCCGTTCGTATCTCGCGCTGCCCAACTACGCGAACAACCTGCTGCGGCTGGGATTCACCGAAGACGACCTGTCCTCGGTCAGTGATCGGGTGTTCGACGCGCTGATCGCCTGGGGCGATGAAGAGGCAATCCTGCGCCGCGTCGAGGAGCACCGCTCCGCCGGAGCCGACCACGTCTGCGTGCAGGTGCTCACCGCCGACCCGCGCGAGTTCCCGCGCGAGCAGTGGCGCCGGCTCGCCGACGCGCTGCGGTAGGGCGCTCAGCTCAGCAGACTGCGCACCACCCCGTCGGCGAGCAACCTGCCGCGGTCGGTCAGCACCAACCGGTCGCCCGCAGCGCGCAACAAGCCGTCGGCGATCGCAGTGTCGGCGCGGCGGCGCTCGGGCTCGGTGAGCACCGCGGTCGGCAGGCCGCTGCGCAGCCGCACCCGCAGCATCACGTCCTCGAGGTGCACCGTGTCGGCGTCGAGCGTCTCGAAGTCCGCGACCGGCAGCACGTCAGCGGCCAGCGCCGCGGCGTAGGCCGCGGGATGCTTGACGTTCCACCACCGGGTGGCGGCGACGTGACCGTGCGCGCCGGGACCGGCGCCCCACCACTCGCCGCCGTTCCAGTAGCCGATGTTGTGCCGGCACTCTCCGCCGGGCCGGCTCCAGTTCGACACCTCGTACCAGTCCAGGCCGGCGTCGGCGAGCCGACGGTCGAGCAGTTCGTAGCGCTGCGCGAGCACATCGTCGTCGGGGGCGGACATCTCGCCCCGGCGCACACGCCGGCCGAGCGCCGTGCCGTCCTCGACGATCAGCGCGTACGCCGACAGGTGATCGACGCCCGCCCCCAGCGCGGCGTCGACCGAGCGCAACAGATCGTCGTCGGTCTCCCCCGGCGTGCCGTAGATGAGGTCGATGCTGACGTGCTCGAAACCCTCGGCTCGGGCCTCGCGCGCGGCGTCGATCGCCCGGCCCGGGGAGTGCATGCGGTCCAGCGCGGCCAGCACGTGCGGTGCGGTGGACTGCATGCCCAGGGAGATGCGGGTGAAGCCCGCCGCGCGCAGCCCGCCGAAGAACGCCGGTGACGTGGACTCGGGATTGGACTCTGTCGTGACCTCGGCATCGGGGGCGAGGACGAAATGGTCGCGGACCGCCTCCAGCACTGCGGTCAGCCCGGCGGCGCCGAGCAGCGACGGCGTGCCCCCGCCGACGAACACGGTCTGCACGGCCGGTGGATCGGCGAGACGGGCCGCGGCCAGCCGCAGCTCGGTGCGCACGGCGGCCAGCCACCCGTCCGGGTTCGCGCCCCCCAGCTCGGCCGGGGTGTAGGTGTTGAAGTCGCAGTACCCGCAGCGTGTCGCGCAGAACGGAACGTGGATGTAGATGCCGAACGGGCGGCCCTCGGTGGCCGTCAGGTCGGGCAGGACGGCCGGTGCCGTGCTCACCGCCATGCCACCAGTGTTCCACCGCGATCGGACCGGCCGACTTCCGCTCACCGTGAGCGCAAATCCGAGCCGGTTAGGGCCATCACCGGTGTTCGTGGCAGAATGGCCGACGTGATCGACGCCAGCATCATGCCCACCCGCGTCTCGCTGGTGGTGCGTCGTCACGTCGACTTCAAGCGCGTGTGCACGTGTTGTTGTCTGCTTTGTCGCGCCTGATCTAGGACCCAGCCCACCGAAGACTTCCAGCTGGCCGCCGGATCTGCGCCGCCGGACAGCTCACCGGTGATGCGCGCGATTCCTACGCCGGCTCCGACGAGGAGCATCAGTGACCACCACACAAGACAAGCCCGCCAAGCCGGTCAAGCGTCCCCGCGGCGAGGGCCAGTGGGCGCTCGGCCACCGCGAGCCGCTCAACGCGAACGAGCAGTTCAAGAAGGACGATGACGCGCTCAACGTGCGCGCACGCATCGTCGACACCTACTCAAAGCAGGGCTTCGACAGCATCGACAAGCAGGACCTGCGCGGCCGCATGCGCTGGATGGGCCTCTACACCCAGCGCGAGCAGGGCTACGACGGCACCTGGACCGGCGACGAGAACGCCGACCTGCTCGAAGCGAAGTACTTCATGATGCGCGTGCGCTGTGACGGCGGCGCGCTCACCAGCGCGGCGCTGCGCACCATCGGCGAGATCTCCACCGAGTTCGCCCGCGACACCGCCGACATCAGCGACCGCGAGAACGTCCAGTACCACTGGATCCGGATCGAGGACGTCCCGCAGATCTGGGAGCGACTGGCCGCCGTCGGCCTGCAGACCACCGAGGCGTGCGGCGACTGCCCCCGCGTCGTGCTCGGGTCGCCGCTGGCCGGGGAGTCGCTCGACGAGGTGCTCGACCCGAGCTGGGCCGTCGACGAGATCGTGCGCCGCTTCGTGGGCAATCCGTCGTTCTCCAATTTGCCGCGCAAGTACAAGACCGCCGTGTCGGGGCTGCAGGACGTCGCGCACGAGGTGAACGACATCGCGTTCATCGGTGTCAACCATCCCGAGCACGGACCCGGCCTGGACGTGTGGGTCGGCGGCGGGCTGTCGACCAACCCGATGCTCGCGCAGCGCCTCGGCGTCTGGGTGCCGCTGGCCGAGGTGCCCGAGGTGTGGGAGGCCGTCACGTCGGTCTTCCGCGACTACGGCTACCGCCGCCTGCGCAGCAAGGCCCGGCTGAAGTTCCTGATCAAGGACTGGGGGGTCGAGAAGTTCCGCCAGGTGGTCGAGGACGAGTACCTGGGCCGCAAGCTGATCGACGGCCCGGCGCCCGAGCCGGTCAAGCATCCGATCGACCACGTCGGGATCCAGAAGCTGAAGAACGGCCGCAACGCCGTCGGCGTCGCCCCGATTGCCGGCCGGGTGACGGGAACGATCCTGACGAAGGTGGCCGATCTGGCCGAGGCGGCGGGCTCGGACCGGATCCGGCTCACGCCCTACCAGAAGCTGGTCATCCTGGACGTGCCCGACGAGAAGCTCGACGAGCTCGTCGCCGGCCTCGACGCCCTCGGCCTGCCCGCGCGGCCGTCGGCCTGGCGCAAGAACCTGATGGCCTGCACCGGCATCGAGTACTGCAAGCTCTCCTTCGCCGAGACGCGCAACCGGGCTCAGGTGCTGGTGCCCGAGCTGGAGAAGCGCCTGGAAGACATCAACGCGCTGCTCGACGTGCCGATCACCGTCAACATCAACGGCTGCCCGAACTCGTGCGCCCGGATCCAGGTGGCAGATATCGGTTTCAAGGGCCAGATGATCGACGACGGGAACGGTCCCGAGGAGGGCTTCCAGGTTCATCTCGGCGGCAGCCTCGGCCTCGACAGCGGTTTCGGTCGGAAGCTGCGTCAGCACAAGGTGCTCGCCACCGAGCTCGGTGACTACATCGAACGGATCGTGCGCAATTTCGTGAAACAACGCGAGCACGGCGAGCGTTTCGCTACGTGGGCTTTACGAGCAGACGACGCGGACTTGAGGTGAGCGCAAAAGTGACCGACCTGATCACAGAGACCGATTTGCAGGACCTGGCCGAGCGCGGGGCGGCGGAGCTCGGACCCGACGCGACGGCCGAGGAGCTGCTGCGCTGGACGGACGAGAACTTCGGCGGCGCCGGCGGGCCGGCACATGGATCCGGCTACATCGTCGCGTCGAACATGCAGGACGCGGTGCTGGTCGACCTCGCTTCGAAGGTGCGGCCCGGGGTGGACGTGCTGTTCCTCGACACCGGCTACCACTTCGCGGAGACCATCGGCACCCGCGACGCCGTCGAGGCCGTCTACGACGTCAACGTCGTCAACGTCCGGCCCGAGAGCACGGTCGCCGAGCAGGACGCGCTGCTGGGCAAGAACCTGTTCGAGCGCAGTCCCAACGAGTGCTGCCGGCTGCGCAAGGTCGAACCGCTGTCGAAGGCCCTGCGCGGCTACTCCGCCTGGGTGACCGGTATCCGCCGGGTCGAGGCGCCCACCCGCGCGAACGCTCCATTGATCAGCTGGGACAAGGCATTCGGCCTGGTGAAGATCAACCCGCTGGCGGCGTGGACCGACGAGCAGATGCAGAACTACATCGACACCAACGGCATACTCGTCAATCCGCTTGTCGACGAAGGATATCCGTCGATCGGCTGCGCTCCGTGCACCGCCAAGCCCGTCGCCGGCGCCGACCCGCGCAGCGGCCGGTGGGCGGGCAAGGCGAAGATCGAATGCGGGCTGCACGCGTCTTGAGCACGCTGCTGCTCACGGCGCACGGCAGCGCCGACCCCCGCTCGGCGGCGACCGCGCGGGCGATCGCCGACTGCGTCGCCCGGTTGCGGCCGGGCCTGGACGCGCGAGTCGCGTTCTGCGAGCAGAACTCTCCGAATCTGCGGGACGAGCTCGCAGCCGTCGCCGACCGCGATGCGGTGGTGGTGCCGCTGCTGCTCGCCGACGCGTACCACGCCCGGGTCGACATTCCCGCGATGATCGCGGAGTCGGCCGGCCGGGCCCGTCAGGCCGGCGTGCTCGGCGAGGACGACCGGTTGATCCACGTGCTGCGCCAGCGGCTCGAGCAGGCCGGTGTGTCCCGGCTCGACCCGCAGGTCGGAGTGCTGGTGACCGCGGTCGGTTCGTCACATGCGGCGGCCAACGCACGCACGGCGACGGTCGCCCGCGAGGTGACGCTGACGACGCGGTGGGCGGCGACGACCGCGTTCGCCACCGGTCCGCAGCCCTCCCTCGCCGACGCGGTCGCGCAGCTGAAGGACCGCGGCGCGACCCGGTTGGTGATCGCGCCGTGGTTCCTCGCGCACGGCCGCCTCACCGACCGCGTCGCGGCATTCGCGCGCGCCCACGACATCGGGATGTCGGCGCCGCTCGGCGCGCACCGCCAGGTGGCCGAAACCGTGCTCGACCGCTTCGACGCGGCCCTCGACGTCCGCGCCGCCGCCTGAGCAACTTCCCGCGCACCCTGCTCGACGTCCCCCATCGGTCGCTTCCCTCGGAAGCGGCGTAGTTCACAGTCCGACCCCTTGACCACCATACCCATGGGGGTATACCTTCAGGCGTATCGCTTACATACCCCCGTGGGTATAGAGAAGGGTCGGAACAATGAAGTTCATCCAGTACTACCTGGACTGCCTGTCCCACGCGTCGTACCTGATCGCGGACGAGGACTCCGGGCGCGCCGTGGTCGTGGACCCCCAGCGCGACGTGTCGGAGTACCTCGCCGACGCACAGCAACTGGGCGTGCGCATCGAGCTCGTCATCGAGACGCATTTCCACGCCGACTTCCTGTCCGGCCACCTCGAGCTCGCCAAGGCGACGGGGGCCACGATCGTGTACTCGTCGGTGGCCCAGCCCGAATTCGACTTCATGGGCGTCGCCGACGGCCAACGTCACTCCCTCGGGGACGTCACGCTGGAGTTCCGCCACACCCCCGGCCACACGCCGGAGTCGATGAGCATCGTGGTCTACGAGCACGCCGACGACGCCGTGCCCTACGGCGTTCTCACCGGCGACACACTCTTCATCGGCGACGTCGGCCGGCCCGACCTGCTGGCCTCCATCGGCTTCTCCCGCGACGAGCTGGCCGACATGCTTTACGACTCACTGCACGACAAGTTGATGACGCTGCCCGACGCCACCCGTGTCTACCCCGCCCACGGTGCGGGTTCGGCCTGCGGCAAGAACCTGTCCACCGAACTGTGGTCGACCCTCGGCGACCAGAAGCAGTGGAACTACGCGCTGCGCGCGCCGGACAAGGCGACGTTCGTCGCCCTCGTCACCGAAGGTCAGCCGCCGGCTCCCGGCTACTTCGTCTACGACGCGATCCTGAACCGCAAGGACCGCCCGCTGCTGGATGAGACCGCGTCGCCCAAGCCCATGACCTATCAGGAGATGCTGGACGCCCTGGCGGCTGGTGCGGTGCTTGTCGACGGTCGCAATCCCGAACAGTTCGCGCTGGGCCACCTGCGCCAGGCCGTCAACATCGGCCTGGAGGGGCGCTACGCGGAGTTCGCGGGCTCGGTGATCAAGCCGGACGTCGACATCGTCTTGATGACCGAACCGGGTCAGGAACTCGAAGGCAAGAACCGCTTGGCCCGCATCGGCTTCGACCGTGTGATCGGCTATCTCGACCAGCCCGAGCAGGCGATGCTCGCTCACCCCGACCAGGTGCAGATCGCGTCGCGGCTGTCGGTCAGGGAATTCGGCGAACGCGCCGCCGCGGTGCGCGACCTGCAGATCGTCGACGTCCGCAATCCGGGTGAAGCCGCCGCAGGCACGATTCCCGGCGCCGTCAACATCCCGGTGGGCCAATTGCCAGGCCGCATCGACGAACTCGATCCGGCAGCCCCCACCGTCGTGTACTGCGCGGGCGGCTACCGCTCCTCGGTGGGTGCGAGCGTGCTGCGCACGCACGGATTCAACGACGTCAGCGACATCCTCGGCGGCTACAACGCCTGGAATGAAGTGACCCAATCAGCCTGAGCTTCAACGCCAGAACGGAAAACACGATGAACAATCACCATCGGATACTCATCATCGGCGGCGGTACCGCCGGCATCACGGTGGCAGCCCGCATGCTGCGCGAGGGCCACCGGGACGTCGCCGTCATCGAACCGTCCGACACCCACTACTACCAGCCCCTGTGGACGCTGGTCGGTGGCGGTCAAGCCGAGATGCGCTCCAGCGAACGCCCGGAAGCAGCAGTCATGCCTCGCGGTGCCACCTGGATCCGCAATGCCGCTGCGTCCGTCGACCCCGACACCAACACGGTCACGTGCGCCGACGGGACGCGCTACTCCTACGACGTCCTCGTCGTGTGCCCCGGCATCCAGCTCGACTGGGACCGCATCCCCGGCGTCACCGACACCCTCGGTCGCGACGGCGTGTCGTCCAACTACCGCGTCGACCTCGCCCCGCGCACATGGGATTTCGTCAAGGACCTCCGCAGCGGCACCGCGGTGTTCACGATGCCGTCCGGCCCGATCAAGTGCGCGGGCGCACCCCAGAAGATCGCCTACCTGGCCTGTGATCACTGGCGCAGGGAGGGCGTGCTCGACGACATCGACGTGCACCTGGTGGTTCCGACGCCGCGCATCTTCGGCATCCCCGCGATCGCCGAGAACCTCGAGAAGGTCATCGCCGACTACGGCATCCAGCTGCACACCAGCACCGAGGTGGCCTCGGTGGACCCGGCCGGCAAGAAGGTCGCGTTGCGCAGTGTCGGCGACGGCGGTGACGACGGCCACCTGCCGTACGACATGCTCCACGTCGTGCCGCACCAGTCGGCACCGGACTGGGTCAAGGCCAGTCCGCTGTCCACCGGTGATGCGAACGGTTACGTCGAGATCGACAAGTACACGCTGCAGCACACCCGCTATCCCAACGTGTTCGCCCTCGGCGACGCCGGCTCCTCACCGAACTCGAAGACCGGCGCGGCCGTTCGCAAGCAGGCACCGGTCGTCGTCGACAACGTGACCGCCTATCTGGCCGGACGGCCGCTCACCGCAACGTACGACGGCTACGCGTCCTGCCCCATCGTCACGTCCTCGCACAGCATGTTGATGGCTGAGTTCGACTACAACCTCGAGATGAAACCGTCTGTGCCACTGCTGGATCCGACGAAGCCGCACCACTCGTACTGGTATCTGAAGAAGTACGGCCTGCCGGCGATGTACTGGCACCTGATGCTCAAGGGCCTCGCCTAGTTCAGGGCACGGTCACCGAGACGTGGCCCGGCAGCGACGGCACGCGGGTGGCCCGCACGTAGACGGTGTCGCCCTCCCGCAGGCCGAGCGCCTCGGCGTCACCGCGGGTGATCTGCGCGGTGAAGGGGGCCTGCGTGGCGGCGTTGGTGAGTTCCAGACGGACCTCGAACCCCAGGAACACGATGCGGTCGATCGTCGCCTTCGTGACACCGGTGGCCGCGACGGTGTCATCCGAGTTGACGATCGCCATCTCGGGATTGCGGCCGACGCGGATGTCGTGCGGGCGCACCAGGGCGCCGTTGAGCGAGGACACCGCGCCGAGGAACGACATCACGAAGGCGTTCGCCGGTGTGTCGTACACGTCGGTGGGTGACCCCACCTGCTCGATGCGGCCCTTGTTGAGCACCGCGATGCGGTCGGCGACATCGAGCGCCTCCTGCTGATCGTGCGTCACCAGCACCGTGGTCACGTGGACCTCGTTGTGCAGGCGGCGCAGCCACGCGCGCAGATCCTCGCGCACCTTGGCGTCCAACGCGCCGAAGGGCTCGTCGAGCAGCAGCACCTGCGGATCCACCGCCAGCGCACGTGCCAGCGCCATCCTCTGCCGCTGACCACCCGAGAGCTGATTGGGGTAACGGGTCTGGAAACCCGCCAGCCCGACCACCTCCAAGAGGTTGTCGACCTTCGCCTTGATCTCGGCCTTCGACTTCTTGCGGATCTTCAGTCCGAACGCGACGTTCTCGCGCACCGTCAGGTGCTTGAACGCCGCGTAGTGCTGGAACACGAAACCGATGCCGCGCTTCTGCGGTGGCACGTCCGTGACGTCGTTGCCGTGGATCGTGATCGTGCCGGTGTCCGGCCGGTCGAGGCCGGCGATGGCCCGCAACAGCGTCGACTTGCCCGAACCGCTGGGACCCAACAGGGCCGTCAACGATCCTGCGGGCACGACGAAGTCGACGTCGTCCAGGGCGGCGAAATCGCCGTAGCGCTTGTTGGCGCCCTGCACCGTGATCGCGTGGTTCATGTGCGTATCCCTCCCCGGGCCTATCTTGCGGCCCGCTTGCGGCGGGCGTCGAGGATCACCTGCGCGATGAGCACCAGCACCGCGACGGTCATCAGCAGAGTGGAAATGGCGTAGGCGCCGTACTCGGCACCGCGGTTGTACCGGTCGGCGACCAGCAGCGTCAGCGTCTGTGACTGCCCGGGAAGGTTCGCCGACACCATGATGACCGCGCCGAACTCCCCCAGCGTGCGGGCGACGGTGAGGACGATGCCGTAGGTCAGGCCCCAGCGGATCGACGGCAGCGTGATCCGCCAGAAGGTCTGCCACCACGTCGCGCCCAGCGTCGCCGATGCCTCCTCCTGATCGGTGCCCAGCTCGTGGAGCACAGGCTCGACCTCTCGGATCACGAAGGGCACCGTGACGAACACACTGGCCAGCACGATGCCCGGGAAGCCGAAGATGATCCGCAGGCCCAGGTCGTTCTGCACGAAGCCGAACAGCCCGGCCGACCCCCACAGCAGGATCAGCGCGACGCCGACGACCACCGGCGAGACCGCGAACGGCAGGTCGATGACGGCCTGCAGGATGCTCTTGCCGCGGAATCGGTTGCGCGCCAGCACCAGTGCGGTGGGGACTCCGAACAACACATTGAGCGGCACCACGATCGCGACGATCAGCAGCGACAGCTGCAGCGCGGAGATCGCGGCGGGCGTGCCGACGGAGGCGACGAACGCACCGACACCCGGGGAGAACGTTCGCCACAGGATCACCCCTACGGGCACGATCACCAGGATGGCGACGTAGCCGAGAGCCACCCACCGCAGCAGATGACGGACCGCCGGAGACAGGATCATTCCGCCAGTTCCTCCCTTTTGGCGGCACGCGCACCGACGGCACGCAGAATGAACAGCACCACGAAAGAGATCAGCAGCAACACGATGGAGATCGCTGCGGCACCGACCTTGTCGTCGTTCTCGATCAAGGTGCGGATCCATTGCGACGACACCTCGGTCTCACCGGGGACCGCGCCGCCGATCAGCACCACCGAGCCGAATTCGCCGATGGCGCGGGAGAATGCGAGCCCGGCGCCGGACAGCAGTGACGGCAGCAGCGCGGGCAGCACCACGCGGGTGAAGATGAGGCGGTTGTCGGCGCCCAGCGACGCGGCCGCCTCCTCCACCTCCCTGTCGAGCTCGAGCAGCACCGGCTGCACCGACCGCACCACGAACGGGAGGGTGACGAACAGCAGCGCGATCCCCACACCCCACTGCGTGTGCTGCAGATGCAGTCCCACCGGGCTCGCGGGGCCGTACAGCGCCAGCATCACCAGGCTCGCGACGATCGTCGGCAGCGCGAACGGCAGGTCGATGACGGCGTCGACCAGGCGCTTGCCCGGAAAGTCGTCACGGGTCAGCACCCACGCGACGATCAGTCCGAAAATCCCGTTGACCACCGTGACCCCGACCGAGATCGTCAGCGTCACCCGGAAGGAGTCCAGCGCCGAGTTGGAGGTGACCGCCAGCCAGAACGCCCTCCAGCCACCGGTCGCCGACTGCCACAGGATCGCCGCCAGCGGCAGCAACACGATGATCGACAACCACAGCGTCGCGGCGCCGACCCGCAGGGACGTGCTGCCGTACCTGCGGGGCAGCACACGGGGCCGCGCCGGCTCGACGGCCTCGACGGTCGAGGTCATCCAGTCGCCTGCTTGTAGATCTTGGTGATCGAGCCGTTGTCCTTGTCGAACAGGTCCGGGTCGACCGCGGACCAGCCGCCGAGATCAGCGATCGTCCAGAGCTTCTGCGGCGCCGGGAAGTCGGCGGCGAAGTCCTTGGCCACCGCGGGATCGACGGGCCGGAACCCGGCCTCGGCCCACAGCTTCTGCCCCTCGGGGGTGTAGAGGAAGTTCTTCAACGCGTTGGCCTGCTGCTGGTGGGTACTGGTCGTCACGACCGCCACCGGGTTCTCGATCTTGAACGTCTGCGGCGGGTTGATGTGCTCGACGGGCTTGCCCTGGCGTTCGACGTTGATGGCCTCGTTCTCGTAGGAGATCAGCACGTCGCCGGTGCCCTGCAGGAAAACGTCGGTGGCCTCCCGGCCCGACCCCGGACGCGTCTTGACGTGCTCGGTGACCAGCTTGTCGACGAAGTCCAGACCGGCCTGGGGGTTCTTGCCGCCGTCACTCTTGGCAGCGTACGGCGCGAGCAGGTTCCACTTCGCCGAACCGGAACTCAGCGGGCTGGGAGTGACCACCTCGACGCCGGGCTGCAGCAGGTCGTCCCAGTCCTTGATGCCCTTCGGGTTGCCCTTGCGGACCATCAGCGACACGACGGAACCGAACGGGATGCCCTTGGTGGCGTCGGCGTTCCACTCCTTGGCGACCTTGTTGGCCTTGACCAGCCGGGTGATGTCCGGCTCGACGGAGAAGTTCACCAGGTCGGCGGGCTTGCCGTCGACGACCGCACGGGATTGATCGCCCGAGGCGCCGTAGGACGCCCTCACCGCCGCGCCCTTACCCTCCGGCGTCGCGGCGAAAGCCGGGATGATCTTGCTCCAGCCCGGTTCGGGAACCGCATAGGCCACCAGCGTCAGCGTCGTCTCGGCACCCCCGCCGCCGTCACCCCCGGCGACGTCGCTGGATCCGCCACCGCAGGCGGCGACCATCGACGCCGTCAGGGCAAGAGCGGCGGCAGCGCGCCGGCGTGCGGTGAGTTTCATCGGACGACCTTTCCATGGCGGGTACGAACTCGGGGGGAGCCCGCCTGCACGGAAGGTTATGGCACGGTGCCGTGGGTTATGCGCATCAGCGACTGCTGTTGCGTACACCTCCGCCAGACGGGTGGGGAGTCAGCAGCAACAACAGACATCAGCAACGGCGGAAAGACCGACGGCAATGAGCGCCACGATGTGGCCGCCCTTCTTGCCGCTTGCCGAATGCATGGCGCGAAGAATAACAGAGTCGCCGCTGTTGTCCTGTCCGGCGAATTCGGCCGGTCAGCGGGTGAGCAGCCAGGTGACGATGACGAGGACGATCAGCGCGACGAGCACCAGCGTGACGCGCGAACGCGGCATTCCGCTCATGTGTCGCCGCCCCGTTCGTCGGGCGTGCTGTGGCCGGTTCCGCGGCGCAGGCGCTGGCTCAGCCGGATCCCGTTGCCGAGCAGCACGTCGAACAGCACGGCGACGCCGAAGGCCAGCGCCAGCACGACCGGCATGACCACGGCGGTCTGCGCGACGAACGGCAGTCCGGACAGCCACAACTCCACGCTGTCCCACCAATTCAGGAAGCCGGTCATCAAGCCAGCCTATGCTCCGGACGAAACACCACGACATAGGGTGTTTCGGCTAGACGCCGGGCTCGGTCGCAGTCGATGATGACCTGCATGGCCCTGCAGCGCACCCACACCTCCGACGCGGCGGCATCCAACGGGGAGGCCTCCGCGTTCGCTCTGGCCTCCCCCGCGCCGTACTACAGTCCCGGTCCGCTGCGGAACCCTTTCCCTCCGATCGCCGACTACGCGTTCCTGTCCGACTGCGAGAACACGTGCCTGATCTCGTCGGCGGGCTCGGTGGAGTGGTTGTGTGTGCCGCGGCCGGACTCGCCCAGTGTGTTCGGCGCGGTGCTGGACCGGGGTGCGGGCCACTTCCGGCTGGGCCCCTACGGGGTGTCGGTGCCGGCGGCGCGTCGCTACCTGCCCGGCAGCCTGATCTTGGAGACCACCTGGCAGACCCACACCGGATGGCTGATCGTGCGCGACGCGCTGGTGATGGGGCCGTGGCACGACCTCGAGACCCGTTCGCGCACCCACCGCCGCACCCCGATGGACTGGGACGCCGAGCACATCCTGCTGCGCACCGTGCGCTGCGTGAGCGGCACCGTCGAACTCGTGATGAACTGCGAGCCGTCGTTCGACTACCACCGCACCAGCGCCAGTTGGGAGTACTCCGCCCAGGCCTACGGCGAGGCGATCGCGCGTGCGACCAAGAACCCGGACTCGCACCCGACGTTGCGGCTGACCACCAACCTGCGCATCGGCCTGGAGGGTCGGGAGGCCCGCGCCCGCACCAGGCTCAAGGAAGGCGACAACGTCTTCGTCGCGCTGAGCTGGTCGCGGCATCCGTCGCCGCAGAACTTCGACGAGGCCGCCGACAAGATGTGGAAGACCAGTGAGTGCTGGCGTCAGTGGATCAACGTCGGCGACTTCCCGGACCATCCGTGGCGGGCCTACCTGCAGCGCAGTGCGCTGACCCTCAAGGGCCTGACGTACTCCCCCACCGGCGCACTGCTCGCCGCTCCGACCACGTCGCTGCCGGAAACGCCTCAGGGCGAACGCAATTGGGACTACCGATACGCCTGGGTGCGCGACTCCACGTTCGCGCTGTGGGGGCTGTACACGTTGGGGCTCGATCGCGAGGCCGACGACTTCTTCGCGTTCATCGCCGACGTCTCCGGCGCCAACAACGGTGAGCGCCACCCGTTGCAGGTGATGTACGGCATCGGCGGGGAGCGCAGCCTGGTCGAGGAGGAACTCAACCACCTGTCGGGATACGACAACGCCCGGCCGGTGCGCATCGGCAACGGCGCCTACAACCAGATGCAGCACGACATCTGGGGCACGATGCTCGACTCGGTGTATCTGCACACGAAGTCGCGCGAGCAGATCCCCGAGACGCTGTGGCCGGTGCTCAAGGAGCAGGTCGAGGAGGCCATCAAGCACTGGAAGGAACCCGACCGCGGCATCTGGGAGGTACGCGGCGAGCCGCAGCACTTCACCTCGAGCAAGATCATGTGCTGGGTGGCCCTGGACCGCGGGGCCAAACTCGCCGACCTCGAAGGCGAGAAGTCCTACGCACAGCAGTGGCGCACGATCGCCGAGGAGATCAAGGCCGACATCCTCGAGCGCGGGGTCGACTCGCGCGGTGTGCTCACCCAGCGCTACGGAGACGACGCGCTGGACGCGTCGCTGTTGCTGGCCGTGCTGACCCGGTTCCTGCCGCCCGACGATCCGCGGATCCGCGCGACCGTGATAGCGATCGCCGACGAGCTCACCGAAGAGGGGCTGGTGCTGCGGTACCGGGTCGAGGAGACCGACGACGGGCTGGCCGGCGAGGAGGGCACCTTCACGATCTGCTCCTTCTGGTTGGTGTCGGCTCTGGTGGAGATCGGCGAGATCCGCCGCGCGAAGCATCTGTGCGAGCGGCTGCTCTCGTTCGCCAGTCCGCTGCATCTCTACGCCGAGGAGATCGAGCCGCGGACCGGTCGCCACATGGGCAACTTCCCGCAGGCGTTCACCCACCTGGCGCTGATCAACGCGGTGGTGCACGTGATCCGCGCGGAGGAGGAAGCCGACAGCTCCGGAAATTTCCAGCCGGCGAACGCGCCCGTGTAACGGGTTCGTCGCGGTTTCGCCTCTGCCCGCGCAGAAGACTCCCGCCGTTCACCTCGGGGGTGGACCATGACCGCATGAGTTTCTCCGGGACAGACACCACGTCTCGTCAGGTCATCGACAACGCCGTGGGCATTCTCATCGCACTGCGCGGCTGCACGCGCCGCGAGGCCTTCGACGAGTTGGTCCAGGTGGTGAATCAGACCGGCGTCGGAATCGGCAGTCTGGCAACGGGTTTGGTGGCAGTCGCGGGCGGTTCCGCGTCACCGCAGCACGCCGAGGCCTTCACCGTCTGGGGTGAGCTGATCCGGCGGGCGCGGCCGATGGCCACCGCGTCCTGACCCGGATCACTTCCCACCGGCGTTCTTGATCATCGCGTCGGCGATCTGCACGGCCTCGTCGGTGACGCTGTACCCACAGGACCACGCCTCGACGGTCACGTTGGACACCAGCGACAGCGCGTGCTGGCACGCCCAGCCGCCCGAATCGTTCTGCGACGTCGTCTGAGTGAGCATCGCGTCGCCCGCCTCGGCGTCGCCGAGCTGCCACGTGTACTCGCCGTCACCGACGTCCACCGAGCGGTTCGCGCATTTCTGCCATGTGTCCGACGAGTGCCCGAAGAAGTCCTGCGCGTTCTGTGCCGCCGGGTAGAGCACGGCGGTCTGCTCGACCCAGTGATCGTTGTCGTCGGTGGGTTCACGGGCCACCCGGTCGCGCACGGCGGTCCACCCGGTGCCCGCGTACACCGGTTCCTCGGCACCGTAGATCGCGCCCAGGCAGGCCGGATCGGACACTCCGGCGGAATGGTCGGTCATCTCCTCGAGCGAGCTCGTGACCGTCATCTGAGTGGACCCGACGATGCCGTTGAGTTCGCCGATGCCGAGCAGGATGCGGTCCAACGAGGCCTCGTCCAGCGGTGCGATGTCACGCTGCCCCGGGCCACCGGCGCCGCGCACGGCCGTGCCGCCCACCGTGTTCGCACAGCCGGCGAGCAGCAGCGACGCCACGGTCAGCACGCCGACGGCGCCGACGTGACGGGTCGCGGCTGCGCGGGTCACCGGGTCATTGTGGCGCACCGGCGGCCCGCGAACCCGCCGATCGGAACAAGATCAACGCCGGGTGGTGATCTTGTCCAGGATCAGGTTCGCGACGCCCGCGGCGCCGTGTGTGTCGGCCGAGGGCCGGGGGTCGGTGAGCTCGACCTCGACGATGCAGTCGCCTGCCACGCCCAGGGCGCGCATCCCCGTCGGCGACCCGGTGCCGTCCGAGGCGTGCAGCACGCTCGCCGAGACCACCCGCCGGTCGAAGACGACGTCGGTGATCCTGCTGAGCTCGTCGACGACCTGCCCTGAACCGTGCCGCGCCAGCGTCTCACCGTCGCAGCGCCGCCACCGATCGGTCGCCGCGGCGAAGAATTGTTGCGCCGCAACCGCACTCGTCATCTGAACGACTCCGAAGAAGCCCGACACCGGCGGCCCGTCGAACCCGCCTCCCGCCCACGAGTTCGTGGCGACCGACTGCACCGGGCTGCCGTTGTAGACGCTTCGCTGGAGCCGGTACGCCGCACCGACGCACTCGGCAGGCGTCGCGTCGGTTTCGGCGACGCCGTCGAGCAGCATGTGGCCGTCACCCTGGACGAGCTGACCCGTGAACCCGGCCGGCCCGGTGCCCAGAGCCGCGGAGAGTTCGAGTGCGTCGGGCAGGAACCGGCCGAGCGGGACGGCCGGTGAGGGCTTGGCGGCCTCAGCGATGTGCAGGACCGGCCGCTGATCGACCGGAGCGGCCGAGCATCCGGCCAGCAGCACGCACGCCCCGGCACCGGCGACCAGCGCCGCGAGCTTCCCCGACATACCCCCTTCGATAGCACGCCGCCGGCCGGCGCGCGACCGCTTCGGCGCAATACCGCGCGCCTCTGCACAGACACGCGCGCTCGCCGGAAGCTACTTCTTGCCTGCCTTGTCGGAGCCCGACTCGGTCGACAACGCCGCGACGAAGGCCTCCTGCGGCACGTCGACACGGCCGATCGTCTTCATCCGCTTCTTGCCTTCCTTCTGCTTCTCGAGCAGCTTGCGCTTACGGGTGATGTCACCGCCGTAGCACTTGGAGAGCACGTCCTTGCGGATAGCCCGAATATTCTCGCGCGCAATGATTTTCGACCCGATCGCGGCCTGCACCGGTACTTCGAACTGCTGACGCGGGATGAGCTCTTTGAGCTTGGTGGTCATCTTGTTGCCATACGCCGCAGCCGCGTCCTTGTGCACGATCGCGGAGAACGCGTCGACGGCCTCGCCCTGCAGCAGGATGTCGACCTTGACCAGTTGCGCCTCCTGCTCGCCGGCCTCCTCGTAGTCCAAGCTGGCGTAGCCGCGGGTGCGCGACTTCAGCGAGTCGAAGAAGTCGAAGATGATCTCGCCCAGCGGCATCGTGTACCGCAGTTCGACGCGTTCGGGCGAGAGGTAGTCCATGCCGCCGAGCTCACCGCGACGGGATTGGCACAGCTCCATGATCGTGCCGATGAACTCACTCGGTGCGATGATCGTGGTCTTGACGATCGGCTCGTACACCTCGCGGACCTTGCCTTCCGGCCAGTCCGACGGGTTGGTCACGGTGAGCTCGGTTCCATCGTCCTTGATGACCCGGTAGACGACGTTCGGCGAGGTCGAGATCAGGTCGAGGTCGAATTCGCGCTCGAGGCGTTCGCGCGTGATCTCCATGTGCAACAGGCCGAGGAACCCGCAGCGGAAGCCGAAGCCCAGCGCCACCGACGTCTCGGGCTCATACGTCAGCGCCGCGTCGTTGAGCTGCAGCTTGTCCAGTGCGTCGCGCAGGTCGGGATAGTCCGACCCGTCGACGGGATAGAGGCCCGAATAGACCATCGGCTTGGGTTCGCGGTATCCGGTCAGCGGTTCGGCGGCCCCGCCCCGGGCGGTGGTCACGGTGTCGCCGACCTTGGACTGGCGCACGTCCTTCACGCCGGTGATCAGATAGCCGACCTCGCCGACACCCAGGCCGTCCGCGGCCTTCGGTTCCGGGGAGACGATGCCCACCTCGAGGAGTTCGTGGGTGGCGCCGGTGGACATCATCTTGATCCGTTCGCGCGGGACGATCCTGCCGTCCACCACGCGGACGTAGGTCACCACACCGCGGTAGGTGTCGTAGACGGAGTCGAAGATCATGGCCCGGGTCGGGGCGTCGGCGTCACCGACCGGGGCGGGCACCTGGCGGACCACCTCGTCGAGCAGCTCGGCCACCCCTTCGCCGGTCTTGCCGGACACCCGCAGCACATCCGAGGGCTCGCATCCGATGATGTGCGCGAGCTCGCCGGCGTAGCGGTCCGGGTCGGCCGCGGGCAGGTCGATCTTGTTGAGCACCGGGATGATGGCCAGGTCGCGGTCCAGCGCCAGGTAGAGGTTGGCCAGCGTCTGGGCTTCGATGCCCTGCGCGGCGTCGACCAGCAGAACCGCGCCCTCGCACGCCTCCAGGGCGCGGGACACCTCGTAGGTGAAGTCGACGTGGCCGGGTGTGTCGATCAGGTGCAGAACGTGCTCTTCGTCACCAACTTTCCAAGGCAGCCGGACGTTCTGCGCCTTGATGGTGATGCCGCGTTCGCGCTCGATGTCCATCCGGTCCAGGTACTGGGCGCGCATCGACCGCTCGTCGACCACGCCGGTCAACTGCAGCATCCGGTCGGCCAGCGTGGACTTGCCGTGGTCGATGTGGGCGATGATGCAGAAATTGCGTATCTGCGCCGGCGCGGTGAAGGTCTTGTCGGCGAAACTGCTAATTGGGTTTCTCCTGGTGAGCGCTGCCTGGGTGCCGGAAACGGCCAGTCCAGAGTAACGAGCCGACGCCGTCACGACACAATCGAGCACTGCGGCGAGCGCCTAGACTTGGCCGTTATGGCGTCATCGTCATCTCCATTGCGGACGTTTCAACGGCTGGTGTTCTCCGAAGCCCCCCGATTCGTGCGCCAGTTGCAGCGCTCGGAAACCCTCCAGCGCGGCCTCGCGCAGGGCATTCGGTTCGGTCTCGACGTCATCGCCGGCTCGCAGGAGGCGCCGGCGCGGGCGCTGCCGCCCGGTCGTCCCATCTCCAGCAACTTCGTGCCGACGGCCCATCGGGCACGCAGGGTGTCGTATTCCCCTGCTCTTGACGGCCGCGCCGACCCCGGCGAGATCGTGTGGACCTGGGTGGTCTACGAGGACGACCCCAACAGGGGCAAGGACCGGCCGGTGCTGGTCGTCGGCCGCGACCGCAGCATCCTGCTCGGCTTGATGCTGTCGAGTCAGGATCACCACCGCGACGACCCCAACTGGGTCGGCATCGGCACCGGCAGCTGGGACTACGAGGGGCGGGCCAGCTGGGTCCGGCTGGACCGCGTGCTCGACGTGCCCGAGGAGGGCATCCGGCGTGAGGGTGCGATCCTCGACCGCCGCACCTTCGACCTCGTGGCCGCCCGCCTGCGCGCCGAATACAGCTGGAGTTGACCCCTCAGCCGGCGACCACGGCCCACACGACGCCGGCACCCAACCCTGCGACCACGCTCAGCCCGGCAGCCACCACCGCCGTGCCGGCCGACCATCGCGCCGCGGCCGGCACCTCGTGCCCTTCGCGCGCCCGCCGGAAACACGGGATGATCCAGCGCAGGTAGTAGAAGAGACTGGCGAGCGTGTTGACGAACAGCGCGATCGCCACCCATGCCGCACCGCCGTCCCAGGCCGCGGTGGCGACCGTCAACTTCCCGACGAAGACGGCGGTCGGCGGTGTTCCCAGCAAGCCCAGCAGTGCCACGACCAGCGCCGCGGCCAGCCACGGACGGGCCCCGACCAGTCCCCGGTAGGCATCGATGTCGCGCAGGCCGGGCAGGGCGGTCGACACCGCGAACGCGGCGACGTTGGTCACCGTGTAGGCCGACAGATAGAACAGCAGAGACGGCGAGGCGATCCCGCTGTGACCGACCGCAGTGAGCGGCACCAGCAGGTAGCCGACCTGGCTGACCGTCGACCAGCCGAGCAGGCGCCGCGGGTCGCTCTGCCAGTACGCGGCGAGATTGCCGAGCGTCATGCTCGCGATGGCGATCAGACCGATCAGCAGCCGCCATGCGATGGTGTCGGGAAGTACCGCGACCAACCGGTAGAGCGCGATGAGCGCCCCCACCTTGGGCACGGTGGTCAGAAACATCGCGGCCGTGCCGGTGGCGCCCTGTGCGGTGTCGGGCACCCAGAAGTGTGCGGGCACACCTCCGGCCTTGAACAGCAAGCCACCGAGAACGCCGATCAACCCCGCGGCGACGACCCCGGCCGGTGCGGCGCCGAGCGCACCGGCCAACGTCGGATACCACGTGCTGCCCGTCACGCCGTAGAGGATGCTGACGCCGAGCAGCAGCAGAATGCCGAACAGCGCGCCGAGCAGGTAGGTCTTCATCGCCGCCTCGGCACCTTTCGCGGTGCGCACCATACCGATCAGCGCGTACATCGGCAGACTCGCGAGCAGATACCCGCATGCCAGCACCAGCAGATCGGTTGCGCCGGCGAGAACGAGCACGCCGGAGGTCGCGAACAACACCAGCGCGTAGGTCTCGCTTTCCCTTGCCGCACCGGCGATCTCGTCACCGGCCACGGCCAGGACGGCCAGCACCCCCACGACCGCGACGATGCGGGCGACGCCGGTGGTGGTGTCCACCGCGAACGTGCCGTCGAAGGCGGTCCGGTCGGGCCCGGCGAGCTGGACAGCGGCTACGACGACAGCTCCGCACAGCGCCGCCGCGGCCAGCATGCGGCCCCGCCACTGGTTCTGCCGCGCCGTGAAGGAGCCACCGATCAGGACCGCCAATCCTGCTCCGAACACCAGCATCTCGGGCAACATCAGCGGCAGGTGCATTCCGGTCTGGGGGTTCAACGATTACCTCCCGACGAGACCGATCAGCGCATCGGCCGCGGGCTCGATCGCGTCGAGCAGCACCCGGGGAAACAGCCCGATCACCACGGACAGGGCCAACAGCATTGCGGTCGACCATGTCTCGGTGGTTCGCAGGTCGACGAATCCTTCCGAACGCCCGCGGGTCTCGCCGGTGAAGATGCGCTGCAGGGCGCGCAGGAACAGCGCCGCGGTGACGACGATGGCAGGGAGCGCGATCGCGGTCACCGGGGCCGCGGCGATGCTGCCGGCGAAGATCTGGAACTCGGCGATGAATCCGGAGAACCCCGGCAGTCCGAGCGAGGCGAATGCCCCGATCGCGAACAGGCCGGCCAGTTTCGGCGCCGGCCCGGCGAGCCCGCCGTAGTCGTCCATCTCGTAACTGCCGGTGCGGGCATGGAAAACACCTGCCAGGAGGAACAGCGCACCGGTGATCAGGCCGTGGCTCACCATCTGGGTGACCGCGCCCGTCACCGCGACCTCGCGGGCCGTCGCGGTACCGGCGGCCGCGAGCCCGGCAGCGCCGACGGCCAGCACGATGTAGCCCATGTGGTTGATCGACGTGTAGGCGATCATCCGCTTGAGGTTGTCCTGGGCCAGCGCGACCAGAGCCCCGTAGAGCACCGAGATCACCCCGACGGCGATGATGGCCCACGCCCAGTCGCGCCATGCCTGAGGCAGCATCGGCATCGCGATCCGCACGAAGCCGTAGGTGCCCATTTTCAGCAGGACGCCGGCGAGCACCGCCGAACCGATCGCCGGGGCGTCGGTGTGGGCGGGCGGCAACCACGTGTGGAACGGGAACGTCGGGGTCTTGACGGCCAGACCCACGACGATCGCCGCCAACACCAGACCGCCGGCGAGGGGGCGGCCGGCCAGCGGCGCGGTCGCGGCGAGTTCGAGCATGTCGAAGGTGTGGGGTCGGGCAGCCACGTAGAGGCCGATGAAGCCGACGAGCAGCGCCAGCGAACCGAGAAAGGTGTACAGGAAGAACTGCAGCGCCGACCGGCCGCGGTCGCCGTGCCCCCAGCCGGCGATGACGAAGTACATCGCCACGATCGACAGGTCGAAGAACACGAAGAACAGGATCAGGTCGGCCGACACGAACAGGCCCAGGCTGACGGTCTGCAGGAACAGGAACAGCGCAGCCTGAGTCCGCGGCCGGTCGGTGTCGCGCAGGCTGTAGACCGCACACGCCAGGAAGATGACCACCGTCATCGCAACCAGCGGCAGCGACAGCCCGTCGACGCCGATGTGGTAGCTGCTGTTGACGCCGGGGATCCAGGCCACCTGCTCCTCGAAGGCCAGCGCGTGCGGACCCGGCGTGTCGTACTGCGACCAGAGCACCGCCACCAGCACGACCTCGACGGCGGCGACCGCCACCCACACCCAGCGTGCCACCGCGTCGGCCAGGGCGGAAAAGGCCAGCAACGCCACGGCGGCGGCCAACGGGAGGAACACGATGATGCTGAGCACGTTCACCTCGCGACGATCAGAAGTAGGACGGCCAGGACGACGAGCGCGACGGCGCTCAGGTAGTAGTGGTGCAGCTGTCCGGTCTGCGGCTTTCTCGCCAACTCCCCCAGCCGTCGCATGAGGCCCGCGACGGCCCGCACGCTGCGGTCGACGCCGCCGACGTCGAGGCGCGCCGCCCCGGTGGCGGCCGTCATCGCACCGGCCGCGGCCGCGTGCACGGCCCGATCGATGACCCGGTCGTCGAACCGGGCGACGAGCCGCGCGAGCCGCAGTGTGGGTGCGACGACCACCGCGTCGACGCCCTTCTGCAGGCCCAGCCACCCGACGAGCCAGCGCGGTTCCGGTGCACCCCAACGCAGTACCGCGAGCACGACGACGGCGGCGAGCACCGCCGAGATCGTCCACTCGAGCACCGTGGCATGCGGCGTCGCGCCGTGGTCGAGTGCTCGGCTCAGCCGCGGACCGACCGGCGGTAGCGCGAGCACCCCGGCGAGGGCCGCGCCCGCGGCCAGCACGACGAGCGGCTCTTGTTGCCACCCGCTCAGCGTCGACCGGTTCAGCTGTTCGGACGGCGCTTGCCGAGGGCGCCGCCAGACGACCAGCAGCACTTTGCCGGAGTAGGCGGCCGACAGCCCGGCCGCCGCCAGGCCGGCGAGATACAGCCACACCGAACGCTCCTGCGCGGCGGCCAGGATCTCGTCCTTGGTCGCCCACAGGGACAACGGCGCCACGCCCGCCAGTGCGAGGGCCGACACCGCGGCAGTCACGCCGACGAGCGGCCGACGGCGGCCGATCCCCTGCAGGTCGTCGAGGCGCTTGCTGCCCACGAGCGACAACCATGCGCCCGCGGTGAGGAAGAGTCCGGCCTTGGTGGCCGCATGGGCGACCAGTTGCGTCGCACCGCCACTGATCGCGGCGAGCCCGGCAGCCATCACCACGAAACCCAGCTGCGCCGAGGTCGACGCGGCGAGCAGCTGTTTGAGATCACGCTGGGCGAGGGCCACCGCACCCAGCACAACGGCAGTCGCAACGCCGAGCCACGCCGCGGCCGGGGCGGCCCACCCCGAGGCAGCCAGGAGATCGCCCATACGCAGCAGCAGGTAGGCGCCCAACGCCACCATCGCTGCCGAGTGCAGCAGAGCGCTGACCGGGCTCGGGCCCTCCATCGCCCGGGAGAGCCAGAACGAGAACGGCAGCTGCGCCGCCTTACCGAGTGCGGCCACCAGAAACCCGGCCGCGATGACGTGCCGCCAGCCGCCGGAGGCGTCCGCGAGGTCCGCCAGCGCGAGCCCCGCTCCGCCGGCGAGTGCACCGCCGGCAGCCAGATACAGACCGAGGTCGGCGGTGCGCGTGGTGAGGAAGGCGGTCAAACCGGCCGACACCCGGTCGTTCTCGCGCCACCAGAAACCGATCAACCCGTAGGAGACCGCGCCCATGACCTCCCACGCGAGCAGCAGTGCGGGCAGGGTCGCCGCGGTGACGGTCAGCATCGCGGCAGCGGCGAAGACCAGCATCAACCCGTAGAAGCGGCCGCCCGCCACGGAGTCGTCGCCGACCGTGAAGATCAGCACCAGCAACGTGGTCACGGCAACCGTCGCCGCCATCGTCGCGGCCAGCGCATCCACCCGCAAGGTGAGGTCCGCTCCGGCCATGAACGGCACGTCGACCGTCGGCCTGGCCACGGCGACCACCGCGGAGAGCGCGACCATCACCGCCGACACCGCGACCGAGACCACCGACGGCAGCCGATCGGCGGTCGGACTCCGAAACGCATTGAGCGACAGAATGATTCCACCGGCCGCCGGTAGGCCGACCAGCCCCCACAGCGACCACTGCGCACCAGCGAGCATTGCCGCCGTCATCCGGTCAGGTCGGTTGCGCTGTCGGTCATGTCGGACTGCCGGTCCCGATGCAGGAGCGTGGCGACCGCGAATCCCATCGCCATCTCCACGGTCATCGCCGCGATGATCACCATCAGCAGCACCTGACCCGTCGGCGCGGGCGCGAGGAACCACCAGAATGCCGCGGCAGCGAGGATGACGGCGTTGATCATCAGCTCCAGGCCCATCATCACCATCACCACCACCTGCTGGGACAACGCGCCGTACAAGCCGACGCTGAACAGCGCTGCGGCAACCAGCAGCACCGTCTGCAGCGTCATCGCCCCACCCCTCCCGGTTGCGGGTCCCGAGGGGGACGCCGGCGCAGGTCGTCACCGAGCCGGTCGTACCGGCTGCGATGAGTGGCCAGCACCACACCGCCCACGATCGTGGCGACCATCACCGGGCTGATCACCACCATGGCGAGCATCTTCGGCCCCATCAGCGCGGCGCCGAGCGCGGCGGTGACATCTCCCGGCGGACTCCCACGCCGCTGCGGCCAGTCCACCGACAGGATGCCGGCGGCCAACAGCGCGAACGTCGCCGCCGAGACAGCGATCGACATGCGCTTGCCGTGCACCATGCTCATCGGCATCAGCGCCGGGTTCATGCCCATGAACATGACCATGTAGACGGCCATCACCGCCATCTCCATGACCATCATCAGAATGACGATGACGCCCACGTAGTTCTGCGCCAGCAGCAGCACCGCGACGCCGACCGCGATGAACGACGTCGCCAGGGCGTAGGTGGCGCGGGCCATCGAATCGACGACGAACACCGCAGCTCCGGCGGCGACGGCCACCACAGCGGCGATCCAGAACACGACGTCGGCAACCATGAGTTCTCACCTCCAGACCGTGACGACGGCCACGACCAGATCTTGTACGAGTACGGCCGGCAGCAGCACAAGCCAGCCGACCTCCATGAACCTGTCCGGGCGAAGGATCGGCAACCGGCGCCGGACCCACACGAGAAACGTCAGCACCGCAACGGTTTTCACGAGGACCCACAACCACTCCGGCAGCACCGGACCCGCGCCTCCCCCGAGGAACAGGGGGACGGAGAACGCCGACCCGGCGGCCAGCACTGTGTACCGTCCCACACTCCAGAGCAGGCGATCGACGCCGGAGAGCTCTGCGGCCACCCCGCCGGAGATGTCGGCGCCGACCGCGGCCGAGAGCGGCCCCCACACCGAGAACCCGGTCACCGCAAGCAAATACACACCGAAGGCGACCGGCATCCACACCCCGTACCACAGGCCGTGCTGGGCGTCGGCCACCGTGCCGACCCGCAGGCTGGCCGCCGCGATGGCGGGACCGACCAACGCGAACATGAGCGGCAACTCGTAGCCGAGTGCCTGAGCGAGGAACCGGTAACCCCCGATGAGCGGGTGAATCGAGTTGGGGCCCCAGCCGGCCAGCCACACCAACGCCCACACACAGACGTCCATCGCGTTGAACCAGACGATGCCCACATCGCTGTCGAACAGCGTCCACCGACCCAGCGGCACCACGGTGATCATCAGCAGGGCGACGGTGATCAGGCCCCCACCGCCGATTCGCCACAGCAACCGGTCGGCCGCGACGGTGGTGCGCCGTCGCTGACAGAGCAGCCGGACGGACTCCGCCAGCGGCGCTCGCAGGTGCGCCGCTGCACCGACGTCGCGCCCGGACAGTCCGCTGTCGAGTGCGGCGGCGTAATACCCGAGCGCGAGGACCAACGCGGCGGCGACTGTCGCCCACACCCCCGAAACCGTGGTGATCGTCGACGCAGTCATGCCGTACCCACCCCGGCGCGCAGCGATGTCTCGATGCCCAGACCCGCGACGGTCAGGCGCGCGGCGGCGATGTCGAGGCCAGCCACCAGATCGGGCAGAGCCTCCACAACGGCGCCACCCGGTAAGGGACTGTCCCGCAGGGACTTCGACGCGAGGCCGGAAGCGATGCGCAGTCTCTCGAGCAACCGGTCGTAGGCGTCGCCGGAGAGTCCGGCGGGCAGCTGACACCGGTCGAGCTCGCGTTCCGTCAGCGGCCCGACGCCGCACAGGGACCAGCGCAGCACCCCCGATCGGCGCACGCTGCGCTGCAGCCGCTCGAGCAGCGGCAGCGCGCCGCGGTCGTCGCCCGCGAGCAGAAGGTCCCGGCAGCGGCGTGCGAGCACGGCACCGCGGGCCCATCCCGCCAGGGCCAGCAGATCGTGGATGTGGTCGCACTCCCGGGCCGCGGCGACCGACCCGGTGGCTGACCGGCCGGCGGTCCAGTCGCCGACAGGGCCGGCGGCATCGACGATCCAGGCCTGCGCCTCGGCGATGACGTCACCGTGCAGACTGCACCGCAGCACCAGCGCGGCCGGCCAGAAGCTCAACACGGGGCCCAGCCGCAGATGCAGGGTGTCCATCTCCAGTCCGTCACGATCCTCCCCGCCCTGGGCGAGCGGGATCCCTTCCGGCGCCATGTCCATGTCGCCGTCCATGTCGCCGTGATCCATTCCGCTGTGGTCGGAGTCGTGATCCATGTCTGCTTCGCCGTCGCCGTCGCCATCGCCGGCTTCGCCGTCCTCGGAGTCGGGCGCGGGCTCGGGATGCCGGGGGCGGTCGCGGGCGTCGACCCGCTGACCGGCGATGTCGAGCAACGTCGCGGCGGCGCTGTCGAGTTCGCGCGCCGCGTGCGCGGCATCGCGGATGTCGACGCGCGCCCGGGGGCCGGGAAGCTGGCGCCAGATCTGCTCGACGACGGTCGACATCTCGGGACCGGGTGGACCGCAGACCGCCAGCACATCGGCGTCGGCGGCGCACAGCGCGCGGCGCCAACCGCGCGCCGACATCTCGCGCTCCAGCGCGCACCGGGTGACCCAGTGGCCGGCCACCTCCACGGTGAGCACACGGACTCTGGTCACCGCGAGCCGAGCCAGCGTGTCCCTCAGGCCCACCGCAGGGCCCCCTCCCGCCAGGCCCACGCCACCGCGACGAACAGCGCAGCCAGGAAGACGAACATCTCGACGATCGCCCGGGCGCCTTTCTCCGCGACGACGAGCGCCCACGGATACATGAACAGCATTTCGACGTCGAAGGCCAGGAACACGATGGAGGCCGGGTACCAGCGGGCGTGGTACCGCGACAGCGCGTGTTCTTCCGGTCGCCACCCGGACTGAAAGGGCAACGACACGAGAACCGTCGGCGCGACCGCGGCGAGGCGATGCAGTGCGTAGACGCCGGCGATCCCCAGCAACGCGACCAGCACCATCGCCACCATGCCGGTGTACATGGCGCAAGGTCCTCCCGCGGATCGTCGTCGACACGAGCCGCCGCACCGGCGACCCCGGGCTAAGGTTCCCGACGCAAAGGCCGGTAAACCCTTTTCGGCCGGTCGCGCCGGATCAGCGCGGCGACCGCCACATCTGCCACATCGTCGGCCCGCCGTCGGGGACCGTGAGCTCGCCGGTCACCTCGAAGCCGAACCGCAGGTAGTACGGCACGTTGGATTCCTTCGTCGACTCCAGATAGGCGGGGGCGCCCTCGGCGTCGCAACGATCGAGCCGCGAGGCCATCAGGGCCTGCCCGAAGCCGGTGCCCCGCACGCCGGGATCGCTGCCGATCACCGCCAGATACCAGTGCGGCTCCTCCGGGTGGTGGCGCTTCATCAGTTCGGACACGACCTGCCCTCGCCGGCCTTCGCTGCCCATCGCCAGCAGGAACGCCGGCAGCATGCGCAGTTCCTCGATCGCCGTCTGCTTCCACCGGCCCGGGGGGTCCCACAGCGCCGCCGCACCGACCGCCCCGGCGGTCGAGGCGATCTCCACCGCGTCGTTGGCCAGGAAGTGGTGCCGGGTCATCGCCGCGAAGATCCGCGGCAGCGCCTTCGCCCGCCGCGCGCCGTTGGGCACCATCCACATCATCACGGGATCGTCGTGAAAAGCCCGGCCCAGCACGCGGGCCAACGTCTTCACGTCCGACCGGCGCGCGGGAGCGACATCGATGGCCACGACCCCGACCCTACGCGGCGGCGCCCCTCATCCCTGGGTGATGTAGGCCTGCAGTTGCTGCTGCTCCCGCTCGAGTTCCTCCATGCGGGTCTTGACGACGTCACCGATGCTGACGATCCCGGCGAGCCGGTCGCCCACGACCACCGGCACGTGCCGCACCCGGTTGGTGGTCATCAGCGCGCTCAGGCTGTCCACGGAGTCGTCGGGCGAGCATGTCGCCACCAGTGTCGTCATGATGTCCGACACGGGCCGCCGCAAGAGGTCGGGGCCGATCTCGTGCAGCTTGCGCACGACATCACGCTCGGACACGATGCCCTGCAACCCATCCGGCGACACCACGACCATGGCGCCGATGTTGTGCACGGACAGTTCGGTCAGCAGGCCGGCAACCGAGGTTTCGGGCGTGATCGTGGCCACCGTCGCACCCTTGTTGCGCAACACATCGGATATCCGCACCGGCACCTCCCTGGTGACCCACGTCACATCAGGCTACTCCAGAGAGCCTCCGCAGCGGAACAGATCGGCGGTGGCGCTCGTTGCACCGGCGAACGGCCCGGACTCCCGAAAGGATGGCAGATGCCCGACTCAGTATCGCTCGGCGACCAATTAGAGGTCAGCGCAATCGGTTTCGGCGGGATGGCGCTCACACCGGTCTACGGGGGCGCCGTCGACGACGAGGAGTCGCTGGCCACCCTGCACCACGCGGTCGACGTCGGGGTGACGTTCATCGACACCGCCAACATCTACGGCAGCGGCGACAACGAGCGGCTGATCGCGCGTCTGCTGGCCGACCGCCGCGACGAGGTCACGCTGGCCACCAAGTTCGGCATCCAGGCCAACCCCGCCGAACGTACGCAGGGCCGGATCAGCCCGCGCGGCGACGCTGCCTATGTGCGGCAATGCATCGACGAGAGTCTGCAGCGGCTCCAGACCGACGTCGTCGACCTGTACTACTTGCACCGGCGCGATCCCAACGTGCCGATCGAGGAGACCGTCGGCGCGATGGCCGAGCTGGTCACCTCAGGCAAGGTGCGCCACCTCGGGCTGTCGGAAGTCAGCGCCGCGGAGCTGCGCGCCGCCCACGCCGTGCACCCGATCGCCGCGCTGCAGAGCGAATGGTCGATCTGGACCCGGGACATCGAGGCGGTCATCGTTCCCGCGGCGGCCGAACTCGGTGTCGGCATCGTGCCGTTCTCGCCGTTGGGCCGCGGATTCCTGGCCGGCACCGTGCGGTCGGCCGCCGACATCGGCGAGAAGGACTTCCGGCGCACCATGCCCCGGTTCGCGGACACGGCGCTGGACGCCAACCAGGCCGTGGTCGACGCCGTGATCGGGGTGGCGAACGAGGTCGGCGCCACGCCGGCGCAGGTCGCCCTGGCGTGGCTGCGCCAGCGCGCCGACGAGCTCGGCGCGGCCTCCGTGCCGATTCCCGGCACCCGTCGCGCCGCGCGCGTCGACGAGAACCTGGCATCTCTGTCGGTCACGCTGTCCCCGGAGCAGATCGCCGGGCTCGGCAACGCCGGCAACGCGGTGACCGGCGCGCGGTACGCGGATATGTCCTCGATCGGTTCCAGCCGGGAGTAACTTCTGGCGGCATGATCGAAGTCACCCTCCTGGGTACCGGCAGCCCCATCCCCGACGCCCGCCGCGCGGGACCGTCCACCCTGGTGCGGGCCGGCGGGCAGACCTTCCTCGTCGACTGCGGCCGCGGGGTGCTGCAGCGGGCCGCCGCGATCGGGATCGGCGCCAACAACCTGACCGCGCTGCTGCTGACCCATCTGCACAGTGACCACATCGCCGACCTGGGCGACGTGCTGATCACCCGCTGGGTGTCGAACTTCGCGCCCGACCTGGCGCCGCTGCCGATCATCGGGCCGCCGGGCACCGCGGAGGTCGTCGAGAACACGCTCAAAGCGCTGCGCTTCGACATCGGGTACCGCATCGCCCACCACGCCGACCTGACCACACCGCCTCCGGTCGAGGTCGAGGAGGTGACCGAGGGCGTGGTCTGGGGGCGCGACGGCGTCTCCATCCGCGTCGGACGGACCGATCACCGGCCCGTCGAGCCGACCATCGGGTTTCGGATCGAGCACGACGGCGCGTCGGTGGTGCTGGCCGGCGACACGGTGCCGTGCGCGAGCCTCGATGAACTCGCGAAGGGCGCGGGAGCGTTGGTGCACACGGCGATTCGGCGCGATCTCATCGAGACCATGCCCCTGCAACGCCTCCGCGACATCTGTGATTACCACTCGTCGGTCGAGCAGGCCGCCGAGACCGCGGCCCGCGCCGGAGTCGGAATCCTGATCCTGACCCACTACGTGCCCGCCCCTGCGCCGGGACAGGAGGAGGACTGGCGGGCACTGGCCGCCTCGGTGTTCGACCGGCAGATCGAGATCGGCGAGGATCTGCACCGGGTCGAGGTCCACCCGGGGGTGTGCGCTAAGCCAGCCGGGTGATCTCCACGATCACGTCGAGATCGGTCGACCCCTCGCCCGAGTAGATGCCCTTTAGCGGCGAGACGTCGGCGTAGTCGCGGCCCACACCGACGCTGATGTACTGCTCGTTGATCTCACTGTCGTTGGTGGGGTCGTAATTCCACCACTCCCCAGTCCAGGCCTGGATCCAGGCGTGGCTCTGCCCGTCGACGGTGTCGCCCACCTTCGCGTTGCGCTGGGGATGCAGGTAACCCGACACATACCGCGACGGAATACCCATGCCGCGCAACAACATCAATGTCAGATGCGCGAAGTCCTGACAGACTCCCTTACCCTCGCGCAGCGCGTCGACCCCCGACGTGTGCACCCCGGTGGTACCCGGAACGTACTTGAGCTCACCCTGCACCCAGCGGGCGGCCTCGATCACCGCCTCGGCGGGGTCGTGATACTTGGCGATGCGGCGGCCGACCCGCTCGATCCGCTTGCTGGCCGGGACATAGTGGGTCGGGGCGAGCACCTCGTCGTAGCGGTCGACGACGGCCTCGCCCGCCAGGTCGGCCCACGACGCCTTGGTCTTCGGCTCCTCCGGACGGTCGGTCTCGACCACCGAGGAGGCCGTCACCTCCAGTTCGGTGTGCGGGGCGTGCAGGTCGAACGCCGTCACCGCGGTACCCCAGTAATCGGTGTAGCGATATGACCTTGTGGCAGGCACGGTTTCGACGCGATTGAGGATCACGTTCTGACGGGTGTCGGACCGCGGCGTCAGGCGCGCCTCGTTGAACGAAGCCGTCACCGGTGACCTGTACGCGTAACCGGTCGCGTGCATCACGCGCATCCGCCACATCTTTAGATCTCCCCCTCTTCGATCACCAACGCGTTGCGACCCGCGTCCGTCCACGCCACCCACGGCGCGGAGTGGAAGTACTGCAGCGCCAAGGCCTCTCCGACGTCGAAGCATGTCGTCTGCAGTCCCGCGAGCCGCTGTTCCAACGACTCCAGCAGCGCGCCCGGCTGCAGGAACTCCAGCTCGCTTCGGGCCCGGCCCAACAGCCGCTGCGCCTCCGCGGTGGCCCCGAGCCGGCCCTGGGGGCGCTTGAGCAGTTCGTCGAGGCTGTGCTCGGCCAGCTTGAGCGAGTAGAAGATCGAGCGTGGAAAGAGCCGGTCCAGCAGCATGAATTCGACCACCCGGCCCGCGTCGAGCACACCGCGGTAGGTGCGCAGATAGGTGTCGTGCGCACCGGCGGACCGCAGCAGCGTCACCCAGGCCGGCGACGATGCGCTGTCACCGACGCGGGACAGCAGGAGCCGCACCGTCATGTCGACCCGCTCGAGCGCACGCCCCAGCAGCATGAAGCGATAGCCGTCGTCGCGGGACAGCGTGGAGTCGGCCAGGCCGGCGAACATCGCCGCACGGCCCTCCACGTAGGACAGGAACTCGTGCGGCCCGAGACGTTTGGCCGCCCGCTCCCGCTCGGCCAGCGCGTTGTAGGTGGTGTTGAGGCACTCCCAGATCTCGGTGGAGGTCACTTCGCGTGCGCCGCGGGCGTTTTCGCGCGCTGCCGAGATGGCGTCGACGATCGAGCACGCGCCGTAGGTATCGCGGCTGAAGGCCACGATGTCGGTCAGCGACCACACGTCGAGCAACTCGTCGGGTGGATCGATGCCGAGCACCCGCAGAAGTGTCCGCGACGCCTGGTCGGGATCCACACTCGAGTCCTCGAGCAGCTGGTGCACCGTCACGTCCAGGATGCGAGCCGTGTCGTCGGCGCGCTCCACGTAGCGGCCGATCCAGTACAGCGATTCTGCGTTCCTCGCCAACATCGGACGATCTCCTACTGCTGTTGCTGCTGCTGGTCCTGGGTGCTCTCGGCCTTGCCGTTCCTACTGCTGTTCTTGCTCGCGGGCGCCTTCGGTAGCGAGCGCACCACCTCCGCCGCGGCCAACTCACGGTCGGCGGCCGACGTCCGCGACGCCAGCACCCACGTGTCCTTCGACCCGCCGCCCTGACTGGAGTTCACCACCAACGAGCCCTCGGGCAGCGCCACCCGGGTCAGTCCGCCCGGCAGCACCCAGACGTCGTCGCCGTCGTTGACCGCGAACGGCCGCAGATCGACGTGACGCGGCGCGAGATGGTCACCGATCTGGGTCGGCACCGTCGAGAGCTGCACGACCGGCTGGGCGATCCAGCCGCGCGGGTCGGCGTTGATCTTCTTGGTGATCGTCGCGAGTTCCTTCTCCGAGGCGTCGGGCCCGAAGACGATGCCGTACCCGCCCGAGCCCTCGACCGGCTTGATCACCAGCTCCTCGATCCGGTCGAGCACCTCCTCGCGTTCGTCGTCGAGCCAGCAGCGGAACGTGTCGACGTTGGCCAGCAGCGGCTTCTCGCCCAGGTAGTACTCGATGATCGTCGGCACGTAGGTGTAGACGAGTTTGTCGTCGCCGACACCGTTGCCCACCGCGCTGGAGATCACCACGTTGCCGGCCCGCGCCGCGTTGAGGATGCCCGCCACCCCCAGCACCGAGTCCGGCTTGAACTGCATCGGGTCGAGGTAGTCGTCGTCGATGCGGCGATAGATGACGTCGACCTGGCGTTCGCCTTCGGTCGTGCGCATGTAGACGGTGTTGTCGCGGCAGAACAGGTCACGGCCCTCGACGAGTTCGACCCCCATCTGGCGGGCCAGCAGCGAGTGCTCGAAATAGGCGGAGTTGTAGACGCCCGGGGTCAACACGACGACCGTCGGGTCGGCGACGTTGTTGGCCGCGGCGTTGCGCAGCGCGCGCAACAGATGCGACGAGTAGTCCCCGACGGCGCGCACCCGGTGGGTGGCGAACAGGTTCGGGAACACCCGCGCCATCGTGCGGCGGTTCTCCATGACGTAGGAGACGCCCGACGGGGAGCGGAGGTTGTCCTCCAGCACCCGGAAGCTGCCCTGCGCGTCGCGGATCAAATCGATGCCCGCGACATGGATGCGCACACCGTTGGGCGGGACGATTCCGACCGCCTCGCGGTGGAAGTGCTCACACGAGGTGACCAGCCGGCGCGGGATGACACCGTCGCGCAGGATCTCCTGCTCGCCGTAGATGTCGTCGAGGTACATCTCCAGCGCCTGAACCCGCTGGCGGATGCCGCGCTCCAGCCGCGTCCACTCCGCCGCCGAGATGACCCGCGGCACCAGATCCAGCGGGAACGGACGCTCCTGGCCCGACAGCGAGAAGGTGATGCCCTGGTCGATGAACGCACGGCCCAGCGCATCGGCGCGCGCTTCCAGATCGGAGACGTCGGACGGCGCGAGTTCCTTATGGATGCCCCTGTACGGTCCGCGCACGTTGCCCTGGGCGTCGAACATCTCGTCGAAGGCCTGCGAATACCAGCCGAGCTTGTTGTAGCCACCGAAGATGCCGTCATGGCGTCTCGTGGCTCTGGCGTTCGTGCGCGCAGTCCGTACCGTCTCGGTCGCCAAGATGTCCCCTAATCTGTCCCGCTCTTCATACCCGCGTGCGGTGCCGAAAGCACGGATGCCATGCTGCAGCATCGCGGCCGTTTCGGCAGGCCAGCGGGCACCGCTTTGGGATAACTACCCGCTCGCTGCTACCCTGAACAGTCGCTGCCCACTGCGGGCGCCCACAGACTCAAGCAACCCAGCCGAGATTTAGAAGGAATACACGCGTGGCCAACATCAAGTCGCAGGAGAAGCGGAACCGCACCAACGAGCGCCGCAGACTGCGCAACAAGTCGGTGAAGTCGTCGCTTCACACGGCGGTCCGCGGATTCCGTCAGGCCCTCGAGGCGGGCGACAAGGAGAAGGCAGGCGAACTGCTGCTCGCCACCAGCCGCAAGCTGGACAAGGCCGCGAGCAAGGGCGTGATCCACAAGAATCAGGCCGCCAACCGCAAGTCGGCGCTGGCCCGGGCCCTCAACAAGATCTGAGCCCCGCCCAGTCGCTGACCAGCTCCGGATCCTTTAGTCGCTGACCAGCTCCGGGTCCTTTAGTCGCTGACCAGCTCCGGGTCCATTAGTCGCTCACAAGCTCCGGGTCCTTTAGTCGCTGACCAGCTCCGCGACCTTGCGGACCGCGCTCTCCAACGCATAGTCCGCGTCGGCCGCCGCACCCTTCACATCGGCGTTCAGCGCAGCGACCACCCGCACCGCCTCGGCCACCGAGTCGCGCGACCACCGACGCGCCTGCTTCTGCGCCTTCTGCACCCGCCACGGCGGCATGCCGAGCTCTCCGGCCAGCCGGTACGGATCACCCGACAGTGGACCCACCCGCGCGATGGTGTGCACGGCCTCTGCCAACGCGTCGGCGAGGACCACATGCGGTTCGCCGGCCATCATCGCCCAGCGCAGGGCCTCGGCCGCCCCGGCCACGTCACCCACGACCGCCTTGTCGGCGATGTCGAATCCTTTGACCTCGGCCTTGCCGGAGTGGTACCGGCGCACCGCTGCCGCGTTCACCGCGCCCCCGGTGTCGGCGACGAGCTGTGAGCACGCCGACGCCAACTCCCGGATGTCTGAGCCGACGGCGTCGAGCACCGCCGTCACGGTGTCGTCGCTCACCTTGACGCGCAGGGCGCGGAACTCCTTGCGGACGAAGTCGGCACGTTCGGACGCCTTGGCGATGCGTGCGCACGGATGCACTTGCGCCCCGAGCTTCTTGAGCTGATCGGCCAGCGCCTTGGCGCGCCCGCCCCCGGAGTGCACCACCACGAGCAACGTGCCATCGGGCAGGTCCTTGGCGGCTCCTTCGATGACGGCCACGGCCTCCTTGCCCGCCTCGGCCGCCGACTCCAGCACGACGACCCGCTCGTCGGCGAACAGCGACGGGCTCAGCAGCTCGGCGAGTTCGCTGACGTTGACCTCACCGGCCCGCAGCCGGTCCACCGGAACGTCGGGCGTGCCCGCCGACTTGCGGGCCTGCCGCAGCACCGCCGCGACGGCGCGCTCGACCAACAACTCTTCATCACCCAACACCAGGTGCAGGCCGGTCACTTGGCTCACCGCACGATCGTGTCACGTCGGCCCGACACGACCCAATGCCACACCGCCGCCACCGCGAGCCCGGCGCCTGCGACTGTCGCCACACCGAGGACACCGGACGGAACGGGCACCGACGCCAACGGTGCCGCGGCGCTCCAGCGGGCCACGCTCAACAGCCACCACACCTCCGGGCCGGTGAAGCGGATGAGCAACTGCGCGCCCGCCGGCCACAGCGCGGACAACGCCGCCGCGGCGGTTCCCATGACGGTGATGGGCGGGATCACCGGAGCGACTGCGAGATTCGCGGCAACCGCGACGAGACTCACAGAGCCCGTGATCCCGGCCACCAGCGGCGCGGTCACCAGCTGAGCGGCGAGCGAGACGCTCACCGCGTCGGCGAGCGGCCGGGGCCAGCCCCGGTGTGCCAACCGCCGCGACCACGCCGGAGCGATGATCACCAGCGCGGCGGTCGCCGACACCGACAGCGCAAAGCCCACATCGACGGCGAGCTCGGGCGCACCGACCAGCAGCACGATCACACAGGTGGCCAGCGCGGGCAGAGCTTGCCGGCGACGATGCGAGAGCACCGCCAGCAGCGTGATCGCCCCCATCACCGCGGCCCGCAACACACTCGGCGACGGCTGCACCACGACGACGAACCCCGACAACGTCACGCCCGCCAGCGCGACGGCGACTCGCGGTCCCACCAGAGCGGCGCTCAACAGAACTGCGGCACACACGATCGTGACGTTGGCTCCCGACACCGCCGTCAGGTGCGCCAGCCCCGACAGCCGGAAATCCTTCGTCGTCCGGTTCGACACCATCGACATGTCACCGAGCACCAGCGCGGGCAGCATGGCCGCCTGCTCCGGTGGCAGCACCAGCCGCGACCCCTCGGCGAAACGCTCCCGCAGATGATGCGCCGCCCGCTGGAGCGGCGCGGCGCGTCCCAGCCGCGGTTCGCCCTTGGCGGCCAGGACCGCGACGGTCAGATCGCGTCGCTTCGGCCGGTTGACCGCGGCATCGAAAGCCGCGGGCTGCCCCGCCGCAAGCCGGGCATAGGCACTCCCCGACGCGAAGACCAGGACCCGGCCCGACGACGGCGATCCGTCGAGCTGCACCAGAGACCCGCGCACCATGGTTCGCCCGCCCTCCAGCACGCGCGGACTCTCGCTCGGTGTGACGACCACCCGGGTGCTGGAGCCGAAGTAACCGGTTGCAGGATGCTGACGGACCTGCTCGACGCGCATACACACGGCCAGCGCAAAGCCGGCGCCGACCACCGCAACCGCGGCCACACCCATCGCCAGCGCCCGCGACGGCACCGCTCGGCGTCCGCGCCGGGCCCCCCACCAGCCCGCAGCGGCCGTTGCCACGACCGACACAGCGGCCCCCACCACTGCTCCGGGGACAGCCCACACGATGCCCGCGGCGGTGACCGCCCAGCTCGTCAGCGCCGCCGGCACCAGTCGCAGATCCACCGGCGCCGCAGCAGCGGGACCGTCCATCAGACGCGGACGAGATCGCGCAACTTGCCCAGCCGCGCCGGCCCGATCCCGTCGACCTCACCGAGCTGGTCGACGCTGCGGAACCGACCGTTGGTCTCGCGCCAGGCGACGATGGCCGCGGCGGTGACCGGCCCGACACCGGGCAGAGCGTCGAGCTCCTCCGCGGTAGCCGTGTTCAGATCCACCAGACCCTTTGCGCCGGAGGTGGTTTCGGGTGGCGGCGCCACCCCGTCCGGCGGTGTGGCGCCGGGCACCACCGAACTGCCCATCTCGGCGGGCTGCCCGGGCGGTGCGTCGATACCGACGACGATCTGTTCGCCGTCGGTGACGCGGCGGGCCATGTTCAAACCCATCACGTCGGCACCGTCGAGCGCTCCGCCGGCCGCATCGATCGCGTCGGCGATCCGCGCGCCCGACTTCAGGGTCACCAGCCCCGGCGTGTGCACGAGACCCACCACGCTGACCACCACGGGCTCGGGGGAACCGGGCGCGCCCGACGACGGCGCGCCCGACGTGGTCGGCGCCGCCGACGACACCATCTCGACCGGCGGGAGTTTGGCCGACACCACCGCGGGAGGCTTGTCGCGCATCACGCTGATCACGGTGACCAGTACGGCGACCGCCGCGACCGCGCACAGCGCGATCACCCCGGTGCGACCCGGGTCGGCGCGGATGCGCGACAGCCACGCCGCCGGACCCGCCGGCGCGGGGTCGGGCAGCCAACGCGACAACGAGGTGTCCGGCTGTTCGTCGACCTCGGCGTCAGCCTCACCGGCGGGACCCAGGCGCCGGCGGAGCAGGTCGGCGGGCAGTTCGGTGGACATGTCCGCGACGCTATGCCCGCCGGCTGACGAGCACGGTCGCAGCGCGCGGTCCACCGCCCATCCTGTGGATGAACTCGGCTCTCGGGATAGCGGTGGCTACGATGGCTTCTCGAGATGAACCGTCGAGCCCCGATGATCGCAGGCGTGGCGTTCGCGGTGCTCTACGCGACCGCGGTGCTGGTGCTGCCCGCCGTGCAGGGAACCGACCAGGGCGCTGCACGGGTCCAGGCGCTCCTCCTGGCTTTCGCCGCGCTGGCGCTGGTGTTCGTCCTCGCCTTCGCGCGGGACCGGTTGAGCGGTCCCCCGGCGCATCTGTTCACGGTCGGTTCGGCCCTGCTCGTCGCCCAACTGTGCGCGGCGATCTGGTTCATCAGCGGCTCCGCGGTGCGTCCCGGTCAGACGGCGAGCGTGAACAGCGCCCTCGGGGACGTCGGCTCGATGTGGCTGCCCACGGCCACCATCGCCAACATCCTGATCGCAGTCCCTGTTCTGTTGAGCGCCAACGAGGATCGCCTGCCGCGATGGCTCGGGATCGGAGCCGCCGTGTTCACCGTCGAGCAGTTGATCGAGACCATCACGATCATCGGACCGCCCGGCAGCTTCATCTCCCCCGGCGGACCCATGAACCACTATCTCGGCGGCACGTTGTCGGTCGCGTTCTTCGTCGCGCTCGGTGCGGCCGTGACACTGCCCGAGAAGGCCGCCGAGGCGGCGGAACCGAGCGACGAGAGCGCACGCGTCGACGACGACGCACCGGTCCAGGAAACCACGGCGGAGTGATGGCACTTCCCCGGCTGGTTCCCCGTTCAACCGTCGAGGCGGCGTCCACCACGGCGCTGCGCCACGAGGTCCGCGCATTCCTCGCCGAACAGATCGCCGCAGGCGCCTTCACCCCGGCGGTCGACGCGTGGCTCACCGGCTGGGACGAGGACTTCACCGCTGCGCTGGCCGCTCGAGGCTGGCTGGGCATGACCGTGCCTTTCGAATACGGCGGTCACGGTCGCTCGTTTCTCGAGCGCTTCGCCGTCACCGAGGAACTGCTCGCGGCGGGGGCACCCGTGGCGGCGCACTGGATCGCCGACCGCCAGATCGTGCCGTCCCTGCTCAAGTACGGCACCGAAGCGCAGAAGACGCACTTCCTGCCGAGAATCGTGCGGGGCGAGTGCTTCTTCGCGATCGGGATGAGCGAACCGGACTCCGGCTCCGACCTCGCCAGCGTGCGCACCCGCGCCGAGCGGGTCGACGGCGGCTGGACGCTGACCGGCACCAAGGTGTGGACCTCCGGGGCGCACCTTGCCCATGCCTTCATCGCGCTGGTCCGCACCGCACCGGTGGACCCCGCGCACCGGCACGCCGGGCTGAGCCAGTTCATCGTCGACCTGCGGGGGCCCGGTGTCGACATCCGCCCGATCGTGTCCATGAACGGCGCACACCACTTCAACGAGGTCATCCTCGACGGGGCATTCGTCCCCGACGAGATGGTGTTCGGCGAGATCGGAGAGGGCTGGCGGCAGGTCACCTCGGAACTCAGCTTCGAGCGCAGCGGCCCCGAGCGTTTCCTGTCGACTTTCGTCCTGCTCGCCGCCTGCGCCGAACCCACTGCGCCACCGGCGGTCTCACGCAGCGCCGAGCTCGGTCGGCTGGTGGCCCGTGTCGCGGGACTGCACCAGATGTCGTCTGCCGTCGCGGGCGCGCTGGAACGTGGTGAACCGGCCGACGTCCCCGCTGCGGTGGTGAAGGTGCTGGGCACCACCACCGAGGGAGACGTCGCCGAGTTCGCCCACCTGGCGGGCGACGACGTTGCACCGCAGGCCTTTCGGGAGACGTCGGGAGCCGCGATGGATCAGCGGCCCGGGTTCACACTGCGCGGCGGCACCAACGAGGTGTTGCGTGGGGTCATCGCACGAGGACTGGGAATCCGGTGACCGTCGTGGACATCGACCCCGCCCTCGCCCAGATGATGGAGGCGGTTCTCGCCGAGCACGGAGGTGATCCCGATCTCTGGTCGCGCCTCGACGCACTGGGTCTGGTGCGGCTCACAGGCGCCGAGGAACGCGGCGGAAGCGGTGCCGGGTGGTACGAAGCCGCCGAGCTGATGTCCACCGCGGTGCGACACGGGGTTCGAATCCCGTTGGTGGAGCACGATCTGCTGGCCTGCTGGCTGCTCGACGCGGCCGGGCTGGGACACGACGACGCGCGACGCACGGTGTGCGTTCTCGATTCCGGCGGCAGTGCCACCCAGGTTCCGTGGGCGGCCGACGCCGAGCGAATCGTCGTCGTGTGGCAGCGCGCCGGTGAGTACGCCGTGGCCGACGTCGGCGTCGGGCAGCTCTCGATCACCCCCGGGGTCAACATGATCGGAGAGCCGCGCGACACCGTCGTCGCCGACATCGACACCCTCGGCGGGGTGAGTCTCGACAGTGCTCTCGTCGGAGCTTTGCGGTTGAAGTCGGCGCTGGTGCGGTCGATCCAGGTCTGCGCCGCGCTGGACGGCGCGCTGCGACTGTCGGTCGAGCACGCGTCGGCCCGCGAACAGTTCGGCCGTCCGCTGGCCAGATTCCAAGCCGTGCAGCACCTCATCTCCGACATCGCCGCGGAAGCAGCGCTCGCGCGCTCGGCCACCGAGGCGGCACTGTCCGCCGCGGTGAGCAGCGACTGGACCAGCGCGCATCTGGAATTCCTTGTGGCCGCCGCACGTTCGTGCTCCGGACATGCGGCCACCGTCGTCGCGCGAAACGCACACCAGGTCCTCGGGGCCATCGGCACCACCCGGGAGCACCGGCTGCCCGAATACACCCGCGCCGCACTGGCGTGGCGTTCGGAGTTCGGTTCGGTCCGATACTGGGACGCTCGGGTCACCGACATGGCTACCGAGGCCGGCGCCGACGGGCTGTGGGCGTTGATCCGCCCGTGAGTCAGCGGACGACGACCGAACTCGGTTCTCGTGGCGCGCCCAGCATGTCGCGATGCGACGGCGGGGTACGGCCGTCATCGGTGAGGCCGTAGCGCCTGGCCAATTCCGCGCCGATCACCGTACGGCCGCTCAGTTCGGCCAGCGCGGGGTCGGAGAACGCAGCGTCGATCAGGTGGCCGGTGAACTCCGGTGTCTCCGCCTGAGCGGCGAACGCCGCGAGCGCGTCGGGCTTGCCGTCGAACGCGGCCCGCAGTCGGTCGGTCATCAGGATGCCCATCCAGATCGACAGCGTGGCCACCCCGGTGTCGCGGAAATCGACCGCCATGTCGGCCGCCATCTTGTCGACACCGGCCTTCTGGGCACCGTAGGCGGGGCCGTGCATGTAGCAGACAGATCCGGGTGAGGACGTGAAAACGATCAGCCCCCGCGCGCGCTCGATCAACAGCGGCGCGGCGAACCACGACGCCACATACGACGATCGCAGCCCCACCTCGAGGACGTCGGCGAGCTCGCGGGGCTTGCGCCAGAACGGTTCCGCGCCGATCAGATCGTCGGAGATCACCGCGGCGTTGTTGACGAGAAGGTCGAGGCGGCCGCACTCCTGCCGCACGCGCTCGAAGAACCGGCCCACCGCGTCGTCGTCGCGGTGGTCCAGCTGCACGCCGGTCCCCCACGCCGGCGCGTCGCCAACGGTGCGTCCCGTCCCGTACACCCGCCAGCCGTGGGCGGCCAACGCTGTCGCGATGCCCCGACCGGCGCCGCGGCTGGCTCCGGTCACGACGGCCACCGGCGCCGTGTCACTCATGTCCCCAACCCTAGGGCGGTACGTTGATGCCATGCCGACCGACCGACCGCTTCGTGTCATCCAGTGGACCACCGGCAACATCGGGCGACGCTCGCTTCACGCGATCATCGGCCGCGACGACATGGAGCTCGTCGGCGTGTACGCCCACGGCGCCGACAAGGTCGGCGTCGACGCCGCGGATCTCGCGGGCTGGCCGGAACCGACCGGCGTGAAGGCCACCGCCGACGTCGACGCCCTCGTCGCGTTGCAGCCCGACGCGTGCTGTTACAACCCGTTGTGGCCCAGCGTCGACGAACTGGTCCGGCTGCTCGAGGCGGGGATCAACGTCTGCTCGAGCGCAGCGTGGATCACCGGGGGCAAGCAGACGCCCGAAGATCTCGATCGTATCCGAAGGGCCTGCGAGACAGGCGGATCCACGATCTTCGGCAGCGGCGCCCACCCTGGGATGAGCAACCTGGTCGGCATGGTGCTCAGCGGGGCCTGCGAACGCGTCGACGAGATCCGCATCACCGAGTCGGTCGACTGCTCGACCTACGAGTCTGCGGGTACACAGACCGCGATGGGGTTCTCCCAGGATCCGAACACCCCCGGCCTCGCCGAGAGCGTGCGCTCCGAAAGCGAGGTGTTCGCCGAGTCGGCGGCGATGATGGCCGACGCGATCGGCGCCCGCCTGGACCGGATGACGTTCGACGTCACGTTCACCGCGGCGACGGGCGACAGCGATCTGGGATTCATGAAGATCCCGGCGGGCACCGTGGCCGGCGTCCACGGATACCACCGCGGCTGGGTCGGCGACCACAACATCGTCAGCGTCGGCTTCAACTGGACCATGGGCGAGCACGTCACCCCACCGAAGCCGCTGGAGCACGGGCACGTGGTTCAGGTGTTCGGGCTGCCCAACATGCGCACCGTCGTGCATTGCCTGCCACCCAAGGACTGGACCGAACCGGGCTTCATGGGCCTGGGCATGATCTACACGGCCATGCCGGTGACGAACGCGGTGCCGGCGGTGGTCGCAGCGCCGCCCGGCATCGTCACCCTGGCCGATCTGCCGCCGATCACCGGACGATCGGCGGTGTGAGTCGGATCAGGGAGCGGTGATGGCCAGCAGCGCGAGCACGATGGTCACGACGGCGAGGACACCGTGGCCGAGCACGACCGGCACGGGGAACGACCGTTCGGGCGCCGCCCCCACCGGCGCCGGCTGGCCGCCGACCGGTTGCGGCTGACCACGGCGCACCGACCGCCAGCGGGCCACCATCACCACGCCGAGCACCACCACCGGAACCAGAAGGGCCAGCGCGACCCAGCCGACCGAATCGTTGTCGATCACCAGGTAGACGATCCACAGCACCAGACCCAGTGCCGCCAACACGAAATGACCGAACACCGCCGCGGGCGGCAGATGCGTCGAGCTCCCGTCCCGGTGGCCGCCGGCGCCCACCCATTTGGCGAGCATGAAGGCGCCGCCGCCGGCGGTCAGGATCCACGCGATCAGCGATGCGATACCCATGAGAGTCCTTCCTCTGCTGTTGCTCTCACCTTCCGGCGAAGCCGTCCTCCTGAGTGGCTTCGTCGGCGACGCGAACTCCGTAGCGGTAGGACAGCATGCCTCCGAGATAGCCCGACGCGCCCAGCACTGCGAAGCTGACCACCGACAGCGCCAACGGCCCGGCCCGTACCGGGCTATCCACCGAAAGCGACTGCCGCCAAAGGAAATTCACGATGTAGGCCGCCGTGACGACCAGGTTCAACGTCATGTGCGCCAGGGCCACCGTGAACGCTCGCGTGCCGGTGGGGATGGCGAGCAGATCCAGGAAGCCGACCACGGCAGCCGCCGCAGCACCGATGACTCCGATCGCGATGAGCCAGTGAGCGCCCCGAACCAGGAAACCCGGATCGCCCACCACGTGCGACGCGATGTCGAAGACGAGGCCGGCGGCCCATGCGCCGATCGGGACGGTGACCAGGATCGGATGGAAGGGGTGCCCGTACGGGCCGGCCAGCATCGCGCTGACGGGATGCTTCGCCTGCCCTGCCCGAGTGCTCACGGCCACCTCCACATGCCGTGGATCTGGATAACCGATTTTCGTCTTCGCGGGGTGGCGTCGTCAAGATCGCGCCCCGGCAGCAGAACCGGCGTGGCGAGAAGCAGGGCACCGGCGGCGGCGATGGCGGTTCGCGGGCCGGCGACGTCGGCCAGGACACCCCAGCAGGCGGTGGTGACCGCGATGCCGGCGCTGCTGGTGATCGACCAGGCGGACAGGACGCGGGCCACGCGGGACTGATCGATGTTCTTCAGCCGGAATGCGGCGACGGCGGGGTTGTGCACGCTGATGCACAGGACGAGCGCGAACTCGACCGCGATCACGATCACCAGCCCGGGCAGGCCAGGTCGGACGAAGGCCAGCCCGATGGGCCACAGGGCCCGCAGCGCGCCGACGCGCACCAGCACGGTGTGCTCTCCGTAGCGGGCGACGACACGGCCGGCCAACCGCGATCCGATCAGCCCGCCGACGCACGGTAGCCCGAACGCGAGCCCGTACTGCCACGGCGTGAAGCCCAGCCGGTCGAGCATCAGGACGGTCAGCGGCGGCTCGGCAGCCATGATCAGCGCGTTGACGGCGACGGCGTTGAGGAACAACCGTCGCAACGCCGCGTGCTCCCAGACGTAGCGCCAGCCGACCATCAGGTCACGAAAACGGTTGCGCTCCAGCCGCTTCGGCGACGTGGCCTCGGTACCACCGATGGCGGCGACACCCACCGCCGAGAGCAGGTAGCTGACCGAATCGGCAACGATCGTCACGACCGGTCCGATCAGGCCGATGGCCGCGCCGCCGACGACGGGACCGACGACGGTTGCCGACCATGTGGTGGATTCGAAACGGCTAGTGGCCACCAGTAGATGCCCCGGTTCGACGACGTGCTTGAGGTAGGCGCCGCTCGCGGCGTTGGAGGCGATCTTCGCGGTGGCGGACACGATGCCGACCGCGAGGAGCTGAGCGAAGGTGAGGACGCCCGCGACGTAGGCGATCGGCACGGTGGCCATCGCCAGGAACCGGGTCACGTCCATCGCGATCATCACGGGCCTTTTGGGTCGATACTCGGCCCACGGACCCAGCGGTACGGCGAGAACGGTCCCGACCGCCAGGCCGGTCACCGCGAGCGCTGAGACTTGAGCGGCGTTGGCGTGCAGGACCGTGACCGCGACGTAGGAGAAGGCGCCGAAGCCCAGGCCGGTGCCGTACGCGCTCACCGCGTAGGCGCCCCACAGCCAGCCGAATCGGCGACCCAGCCTCACCCTTGCCCCCACCCGGCTCCGCCTTCCCCGCTCACCCGCACAAAGCTTCGTTGTCGCGCACTGATCCAACCGAGGGAGATGCGTTCAGACCAACAACGCGACTGTCGGTGCGCCACAACCAGAAGTTGTCGCCTAACGTTGCGGTCGTGGAACTCGCCGCGGTGCGCACGTTCGTCGCGGTCGCGGATTCCGGTGGCTTCCAGGCCGCCGGCGACGAACTCGGGATCAGCCAGCAGGCCGTCTCCAAGAGGATCGCCGTTCTGGAGAGCGCGCTCGGCGTCCGCCTGCTGGCCCGCACGCCCAAGGGGGCCCTTCTGAGCGTCGACGGGCAGGCGTTTCTGCCGCACGCCCGAGAACTCCTGCGCGCCGAAGAACGAGCGATGAACGCGGTGCGGCCGGGGCGGCGGGCGTTGCGGGTCGACGTGCGCAACCGCCGAACGGCGCCGGCCACGCTGCTGCACGGCTTCTACCAACAGCACGCCGACATCGAACTCGACGTCGTCGTGCTCCCGGAGGACAACGTCGAAGCGGCCCTGACCGCAGTCGCCACCGGGGCTCTCGATGCCACGTTCCGCGGCCTGATCGACCCGACTGCACAGCTCGCCGGCACCGGGCTGTCCTGCAGGAGAGTGGTCGAAGACCGGCATCAACTGCTGGTGGGACCTCGCCATCGGCTCGCGAACGCGGTGACGATCGCCCCCGCGAACCTCGCGGGTCACCCGATCTGGATGCCCGGCCTACCCGTCGGGAGCGAGGTCAGGAGCTACTACGACGAGCTGGCAACGGCGTTCGGCCTCACCATCGACGTACTCGGCCCGGCGTTCGGCGCCGAAGTGCTTCTCACCGAGATCGCCGATTCGCCCACCCTCGCCAACCTCGTCGGCGAGCGCTCTCAATACCTGTGGCCCGCACATTACGACCTGCGACGCATCCCCATCGTCGACCCGACTCCGGTCTACCCGCTCTGGATCATCTGGCGCACCGACAACGGCCACCCCGGGTTGGCGTCGTTGCTTGCTCACCTCGAGACCGACTACGCCGCAAGGAAGACCGACAACACATGGCTGCCCTCCTGGGCGCGGTGACGAGATCCTCTGCGCCCGAAGACAGCCGCCTGTGCAGCGAGTCGGCCGGCAACGGTCAATCGTCGTGCACCGAGACGGCGACTCCCACCGCTGCGGCGCCCACGTGCACCGACAGCACCGGGCCCATGTCGCTGACGTCGAGCGAGGAGATCTGCGGAAGCCGCTGCGTCAGTGCGGCCCCGAGCTCGTCGGCCGCGTCGTGGTTGTCGACATGGTGGACCACGACGTCGGCGGTGTGCTCGCCCACCACGTCGGCGACGCGCTCGACCATCGCCGCATGCGCCTTGGTGACGGTGCGGATCCGCTGATCGAGCACCAGCCGCCCGTCGACGTCCAGACGCAGTAACGGCTTGAGCGACAGGGCCGTTCCCAGCCAGGAGGCCGCCGTGCGGATGCGCCCGCTGCGACGCAGATTGTCCAGCCGGTGCACGACGAGATAGACGTGAGAGCGGTTCAGCGCCGAGCGCGCCGCGGCCTCGACCGCGTCGAGGTCGCCACCGGCTGCGGCGCACCGCGCAGCGGCCATCGCGACGAACCCCACCCCCATCGCCGCCGAGCGCGAATTGACGACGCGCACCGCCGGACCGAACTCCCGGGCCGCCGACACCGCGGCACCATAGGTGCTCGACAACGCCGCCGACAGGTGCACGGCGACCACGCCGTCACCTGCGCTGTCGGCCAGAGCCTGGCGATACGTGGCGACGAGTTCGGCCGGTGTGGCGCCCGCGGTCGTCACCTTGGGCCGGTCGTGAACGTCGTAGGGCACGTCGTCGACCCCGTCGCGCAGGTCCGTGCCGTCGATCAGCACATGCAACGGCACTTCGCGGACGTTGAGCCGCTTGCGCTCGTCCGGGGGCAGACGCGACGACGAATCGGTGACCACGACTACCGGCATGACCGGGGCCTAGCCATGCGAATCGGGCAGGGCGACACCGGCTTCGGCGAGTCCCTTGAGCATCAGTTCCGCCACCGCCTCATGGGCCTCGAAGTTCCAGTGGATCCCGTCGGGATTCCCGCGTCCGCTCATCACGTGCTCGGCGACGGCGGCCTTGAGATCGACGAGCGGCACGTCATGCTCGCAGGCCCAGCGGCTCAGCGCCGCGACCGTTCCGGGCCTGCCGTGGTGGGCCATCCCGTAGGTCGGCGCGATATGCACCGACGGCAGCGACGCCACCACCGGGATCCCGGGTCTGTTGAAATCGATTGCGGCTCGGGTCATCTCGAGGTATTCGACCGTCAGGTGAGGTGGCAGCGCAGCGCGCGCCACCGGCGAGAGCCGGGGCTGCACCCACCCGTAGCCGTCGCGCACCCACCGCCGGACCCACGGCGGCCGGACGTAACGGATCAGCTCGCGCAACGCCGTCGGCAGCGGCGACGGCAGCGAGTCCATCCCCGAGGTCGCGAAGATCACCGCGCCCGCACGCGGCAGCGCCGCCCAGGAGCGGGGGTCCTGCGTCGCGGCCCACCACACGTCGCGGCTCGTCCAGCCGATCCGCCCGATCAGCTCGAGGTCCCAATCCAATTGCGCGGCGACGATGTTGGGCCAAATGCGCGGGTCGTCCGAGGGCAGGCCGCCCGTCGGGCCGTAGTAGGACAGCGAGTCGCAGAAGACCAGCAGGGTCCGGCGTCCCGGAGCGCAGGACGCGTCAGAGGACATCGTTGGCGACCTGCGCCGAGGCGTTCCACACGTCGAGACGCCACCGGATGTCGTCGAACGACGCGGCGGAACCATCGGCTCTGGTGTGCCCGGCCAGCTGCACCCAGCTGGCGTTGCCCATGCCGCCGAGCACCGGCCAGTTGTCGACCGGAAGCTGCAACAGCGCCGCGGTCAGCGCCGCGATCAGCCCGCCGTGGGCGACGAGGACCACCGGCCGGTCGGGCTCGTCGGCACCCCACTCGGTCTGTTGTGCCACCACGTCTTTCACCAGCGGCAGGCTGCGTTCGGCGACGTCGACGCGACTCTCTCCGCCGTGCGGAGCCCACCGCGCGTCGTCCCGCCAGGCCGTTCGGGCCCCGGGGGCCACGTCGTCGACCTCGAGGTGCGTCATGCCCTGCCAGTCACCGAGGTGCGTCTCGCGCAGCCGCGCGTCGATGCTCACCGGCTGCCCGCTGCGCTCACCGAGGGCCACGGCCGTGTCCAGCGCGCGCCGCAGGTCGGACGAGACGATCAGCAGCGGTTGGCGTTTGGCGAGCACTTCGGCCGCGGCGACGGCTTGTTCCCGGCCGAGGTCGCTCAGCTCGGTGTCCAGCTGGCCCTGCATCCGGCTGCCGGCGTTGTACTCGGTCTGGCCGTGGCGCAGCATCACCAGGCGGCGGATCCTCATGTGCCGTCCCCGGCCGGGTCGGCGTCGGCGTCGTCGAGGTCGTCGAGGTCGACCGCGATGGTCGGGCAGTCGCGCCAGAGCCGGTCCAGCGCATAGAAGTTGCGCTCGTCCTGATGCTGGATGTGCACGACGACGTCGACATAGTCGAGCAGTGTCCAGCGCCCTTCGCGGGTGCCCTCGCGCCGGGCCGGCTTGTAGCCCGCCAGGCGCATCTTCTCTTCGACCTCGTCGACGATCGCGTTGACCTGGCGCTCGTTGGACGCGGATGCGATGACGAAGCAGTCGGTGATGACGAGTTGTTCGGACACGTCGATGATGACGACGTCGTCGGCGAGTTTGGACGCCGCCGCGCGCGCGGCGACTGTTGCCATGTCGATGGCTTCGGCTGAGGCGGTCAGGGGCGGTCTCCTTCACCTGCGGGGGTGTGACTGCGGTAGAGGTCTCTCTTGGCGACGTACTGCACGACGCCGTCCGGGACGAGGTACCAGATGGGCCGGGACTGCTCGGCGCGAACCCGGCAGTCGGTCGACGAGATGGCCAGCGCCGGCACCTCGACCAGGTGCAGCGCGTCGGCGGGCAGTTCGGCCATGGCGGCCGAGATGTGCTTGCCGTCGAGTTCGTATCCGGGCCTGCTGACCCCGATGAACCGGGCGATCGCGAACATCTCCTCCCAGTTCTGCCACGACAGGATCGAGGCGAGCGCGTCGGCGCCGGTGATGAAGTAGAGGTCCGCGTCCGGGTTCAGGGCGTGCAGATCCCGCAGCGTGTCCTTGGTGTAGGTGGGCCCGCCGCGGTCGATGTCGACCCGGCTCACCGAGAAGCGCGGGTTGGACGCGGTGGCGATCACCGTCATCAGATAGCGGTCCTCGGCGGCCGTCACCGGGCGACTGCGTTTCTGCCAGGGCTGGCCGGTGGGAACAAACAGCACCTCGTCGAGTTCGAACAGGTCGGCGACCTCGCTGGCCGCGACGAGGTGGCCGTTGTGGATGGGATCGAACGTCCCGCCCATCACGCCCAGCCTTCTCTGCCGTCGGCCGCCTGTTTGCACGAATAGCCAGCTTACGGGACCGAAAGCGGTGCGGCCGTCGCCCGCCGTCCGGCTCAGACCGACGAGAGCCGGTGTGCTGCGAGTTCCTCGGACACTTCGAAGGCGGCCCGGTCGGCGCGGTAGACGTCGCGCGCGTACTCCACGCAGCGCCCCTCGGTGTCGTAGGTGGTGCGGGTGAGCAGCGTCCCCGCCGACCCGGCCCGCACACCGAGCTGCACGCTCGACGCGTCGTCGAGGACGATCGATTCCAGCACCGCCGTCGAGCGGGCCAGATCGATGCCGTACCGCGACCGCAGCAGCGCCCACAGCGATCCGTCGTCGGGTACGTCGAGGATCCCCGGGGTGAGTTCGGCGGGCAGGAACGTCGTCTCCAGCGCGAACGGGACGTCGTCGACACTGCGCAGCCGGTGGAAGACGTGGACGGCGGCGCCCTCGGCCAGACCGAGTGCGCGCCGCACGGCGGGCTTGGCGATCTGGTATTCGGCCCACAGGAGCTTCGCGGCGGGCCGACGACCCATGCGGGCGACCTCTTCGGAGAAACTGCCCACGTGGAAGTGCACCCGCGGCTCCGCGACGAACGTGCCGCGCGGCGGCTTGCGGTACACCACGCCCTCACTTTCCAGCAGCGACAGGGCCTGCCGGGCCGTCATGCGGCTGACGCCGTGCTGTTCGGCCAGCTCGCGCTCGGACGGCAGCAGGGTGTGAGGACCCAGTTGCTCGGTGGCGATCCGGTCCCGCACATCGGCGGCGATCGTCATGTAGAGCGGTGTGCCAGCGGGCATCTTTGCAGATTAGTCGCCTCAGTTGCGGTTCGGTCGGTACTACGAGTGTGTAGATGACTGTGTAAATCCTCGGCGCAAACGTTGACGGAGGGCCGACCCCTGGCGATACTCTGGTCCAACCAAATGGTCTATACCAAGCAGACGACAATGGAGATGAGTCCATGACCGACCCGTCATCCCGGAGCGACTCCGCCGAACTCGCCAAGTTCGGTTACGAGCAGTCGCTGGAACGGCGCACCGGCAAATTCGCCTCGTTCGCCGTCGCATTCGCATTCGTGTCGATCGCCACCGGCATCTTCACCACGTACGGATCCGTTCTGAACACCTCCGGCCCGGTCGGTATCTGGACGTGGCCGATCGCGGTCGCCGGGCAACTCGCCGTCGCATTCGTGCTCGGCGCTCTCGCGTCACGGATCCCGGTGACCGGCTACCACTACCAGTGGATGTCACGGCTGGCCAATCCCGTGCTGGGCTGGATCATCGGCTGGATCTCGTTCACGTTCCTGGCCATCGTGGTGGTCGCGGTGGACTACACGATCGCCTCGACGATCCTTCCCGTGCTGCTCAACTACGAGAGCACGGCCACCATCGCGTGGGTGATGACGGCGGGAGTGCTGCTCATCCAGGCGCTGCTGGTGGCGCTGTCGACGCCGTGGGCCGAGCGCGTCAACAACAGCCTGGTCACCCTCGAGTTGATCGGCATGGCCACCCTGACGGTGCTGCTGCTGGTCGTGGCCGCGATCCGCGGCGACATGGATTTCTCGAACCTGTTCAGCAAGGGCGCCGTCGCCGCCGACGCGAACTACTGGAGCTTCGGGGACTGGACCTCGGCCGGCCCGTGGATGCTCGGCTTCCTGCTCGGCGCGTTCACGATCGTGGGTTTCGAGTCGGCCGCGAATCTGGCCGAGGAGACCCACGACCCGGAGCGGGTGGTGCCGCGCGCCATGTGGCAGGCGGTGCTGGCCTCGGGCGTGCTGGGTTTCATCTTCCTCGTCGCGGTGACGCTGGCGGCCGGCGACCCGGCGGCCCTGGCCGAATCCGGCACGCCGATCGCCGACGTCATCGACCACACGCTGGGCTCGGTCGTCGCCACCCTGCTGCTGCTCATGGTGGTGCTGGCGATCTTCGCGTGCGGTCTGGTCATCATGATCACCGGCGTCCGGCTGACCTGGGCGATGTCGCGCGACGAGCGGTTCCCGGGGTGGCAGCAGTGGAAGCAGATCTCGCCGCGGTTCCACACGCCGCTGAAGGCCACGCTGCTGTACTTCTGCCTCGCGCAGCTGATCCTGGCGATCTTCGCGCACTCCGAGACCGCACTGTTCACCCTGTTCAGCGCCGCGACACTGCTGCCCGCCGTCATGTACGCCTCCACGGTGGTGCTCTACTTGGTCAAACGCAGAAGCCTGCCGCAGAACGGCAGATTCGACCTGGGAGTGTGGGAGATCCCGATCCTGGTGGTGGCGATCGTCTGGCTGGTCTTCGAGCTGGCCCTGTTCCGCGACGCGAGCTTCAAGCAGGCCTGGGCGTACGTGATCGTCATGGTGGCCATCGGGGCGGCCTATCTCGCCTATCTGCTGATCCGCCGGGGAATGCACGGTCTGTCGATGCCCGATATGCATTCCATCGACGCCGAGCTGCGGGAGTGAGCGAACCCCTCCTGGCCATCGACCAGGGCACCTCGGGCACCAAGGCCGTCGTCGTCGACGGGCGGGGAGCGGTCCTCGCCACGGCCGAGATCGCCCTGCGCCCTGAGTATCTGCCCGGAGGCGGCGTCGAGCAGGATCCCGAAGCGATGTTCCAGTCGGTCGTGACGGCGGGACGTCAGGCCCTCGCGCAGGCCGGCGTGCCCGTCGCCGCGGTGGCACTGGCCAATCAGGGCGAAACGGTGCTCGCGTGGGACCGCGCCACCGGACGCCCGCTGACCCCTGCGATCGTCTGGCAGGACCGGCGCGCGGAGTCGCTCTGCGCCACGCTGGCCGACCACTCCGACGACGTCGCGCACCGCACCGGGCTGGTGCTCGATCCGTACTTCTCCGCGCCGAAGATGGCGTGGGTTCGCGCGAACCTGACCCCCGACGGCGTGGTGACGACCACCGACACGTGGCTCGTCCACCGACTGTGCGGCGCATTCGTCACCGACGCGTCCACCGCCAGCCGGTCGCTGCTGACCGGACTGGACGCGGTGACCTGGGACGACGACCTGCTCGCGTTGTTCGGGCTGTCCGGAGAAGCCCTGCCCGACATCGTCGGGAGCGACGAGATCGTCGGCCACACAGACGTTTTCGGGCCGACGCTGCCGGTGGCCGGTCTGATCGTCGATCAACAGGCCGCGCTGCTGGCCGAGAGCTGCCTCGACCCGGGATCCGCGAAGTGCACCTATGGCACCGGGGCGTTCCTGCTGGCGCAACTCGGGGCCGAACCGGTGCGGTCCCGATGGGGGTTGACGACGTCGGTGGCCTGGCGGCTGCGTGACCGGGTCTCCTACTGTGCGGACGGCCAGGTCTACACCGCAGCCTCGGCCGTGCGGTGGGCCGTCGACCTGGGCCTGGTGCCCTCTGCCGCCGAAATCGATTCCGTGGCAGCCGAATCCAGCGACGGCGTGCTGTGCGTGCCGGCTCTGGCCGGCCTCGCCGCCCCGTGGTGGAACTCGGCCGCCACCGCGTCGTTCACCGGCATGACGTTGTCCAGCGGCCGCGGACAGCTGGTGCGCGCGCTGCTCGAAGGCATCGCCGCCCAGGTGACGGCTCTGACCGATCTGGTGTCGGCGGACCTCGGCCGCCCGCTCACCCGGTTGCGGGTCGACGGCGGACTGACGCGGTCTGCGGTGCTGATGCAGGCGCAGGCCGACCTGGCGCGCATGCCCGTCGACGTGTATCCGTCGCTGCACGCCACCGCGCTCGGCGCGGCGGCGTGCGCACGCCTCGCGTGCGATGCCGACCTCGCCGTCGCCGACGCCGTCGGACCGTGGGAGGCGCAACACACCTATCAACCCCGGTGGTCAGCCGATCGCGCCGCCGACTTCCTCGGCAGGTGGCGAGGAGCTGTAGAGGAGACCACGTCATGAGCAGCGACGTCATCAGCGACGTCATCGTCGTCGGGGCCGGGATCGTCGGATGTGCGATCGCCCGGGCGCTGGCGGCCACGCAGCTGTCGGTCACGCTCGTCGAGGCGCGCGCCGATGTCGGCGACGGCACCAGCAAGGCCAATACGGCGCTGCTGCACACCGGCTTCGACGCGACCCCGGGCACGCTGGAATCTCGTCTCGTCGCCCGCGGCTACGACCTTCTCGGCGCCTATGCCGAGCAGACCGGCATCCCGGTGGAGCGCACCGGCGCGATGCTGGTGGCCTGGACGGAGGAGGAGGCGGACGCGCTCCCCGGGCTGATGGTCAAGGCCGAACGCAACGGCTATCGAGAGTGCGGCATCGTGCGCGCCGACGAGATCTACCGCCGCGTACCCGATCTGGGGCCCGGCGCGCTGGCCGGCCTCGCGGTGCCGGGCGAGTCGATCATCTGCACGTGGACCACGAATCTCGCCTTGGCGACCGACGCCGTCGCGCGCGGTGCCCGGCTGCTGCGCGGTGCCCGGGTGACCGCGGCCGTCCACGGGCCCGAGTACACGACGCTGCGCACCACGCGCGGCGACCTGCGCGGCCGGTGGGTGATCAACGCGGCAGGGCTGGGCGCCGACCGGCTCGACGCCGAATTCGGCTACCACCGCTTCACGGTCACGCCGCGCCGCGGCGAGCTGCTGGTGTTCGACAAGCTGACGCGGCCGATGGTGCCGCTCATCGTGCTGGCGGTGCCGTCGTCTCGCGGCAAGGGGGTGCTGGTCAGCCCGACGATCTACGGCAACGTCATGGTGGGCCCGACGTCGGAGAATCTCGAGGACCGCACTGCCACAGGCACATCCGAGGAGGGCTTCGAGTTCCTCGTGGCCAAGGGCCGCGCGTTGATGCCCGCACTGTTCGACGAGGAGATCACCGCGACGTACGCGGGACTGCGCGCCGCCATCGATCACGACGACTACCTCATCGACGTCGATCGCGCGGCACGATACGTGCTCGTCGGCGGGATCCGTTCGACCGGGCTGACATCCGGCATGGCGGTCGCCGAACACGTCGCAGGCCTCCTCGATGAGGCCGGCGTCGACGTCACCGAACGCGACCACCTGCCCGCGCCGCCGCGGATGCCCAACATCGGCGAGGCCGGCATGCGGCCCTACCAGGACGCCGAACGCATCGCGGCCGACCCCGAATACGGCCGCATCGTGTGCTTCTGCGAGCGGGTCAGCGCCGGCGAGATCCGCGACACGTTCGACTCCTCCATCCCGCCCGCCGACCTCGACGGCCTGCGCCGCCGTACCCGGGTGATGAACGGACGCTGCCAGGGCTTCTACTGCGGCGCGCACACCGCTGAATTGCTGGCCGCCGGGGCGGCGCGATGAACCACGTCGCGGTCGCCATCGTCGGAGGCGGGCCCTCGGGGCTGACCGCCGCGACGGCGCTCGCAGCCCAGGTCGACGGCGAGATCCTCGTGCTCGAGCGCGAAGCCCGCACCGGTGGGATTCCGCGGCACAGCGACCATCTCGGTTACGGCATGCGCGATCTGCGGCGCTTCATCACAGGACCCGCCTACGCCGGGCGCCTCACCGCGATGGCCTCCGAGGCCGGCGCTGTGCTCGAGACCGAGGCGATGGTGACGGGGTGGGCCGGCGACCGCACGCTGCAGATCACCTCACCGCGGGGAGTGCGCACCGTCACCGCCGACGCGGTGATCCTCGCGACGGGAGCGCGGGAGCGCCCGCGCCCCGCCCGCCTGATCCCCGGCGACCGACCCGACGGCGTGTACACCACCGGTCAGCTGCAGAACCTGGTGCACCTGCACCACGGCCGGGTCGGTGAGCGCGCCGTGATCGTCGGCGCGGAACTGGTCAGCTGGTCGGCGGTGCTGACGCTGCGTGAAGCCGGTTGCGCGACAGCCGCGATGATCACCGGACACCGCCGCGCCGAGGCCTATGCCGCGTTCCGCGTGCCCGGCCGGCTGCTGATGGACGGACCCGTGCTGACACACAGCAGGCTGGTCGCCATCCACGGCAAGGGCCGGGTGCGCTCCGTCACCGTCGAGCGGACCGACACCGGTGAACGGCGCGAGATCGCCTGCGACACCGTCGTATTCACCGGAGACTGGATTCCCGACCATGAGCTGGCCCGCACCGCCGGCCTGCAGATGGACCGCGGGACCCGCGGACCGGTCGTCGACGCCGCGCTGCGCACCAGCAAGCCCGGGGTGTTCGCAGTCGGCAACCTGTGCCACCCCGTCGACACCGCCGACGGCGCCGCGCTCGACGGTCGCCACGTCGCGTCGGCGGTGGCGGCGTGGCTGCGCAGCGGCGACGAGGCCGACATCAGCCCCGCCGCGGCGCAGATCCGCACCGAGGCGCCGCTGAGATGGGTTGCGCCGCAGCTCGTCTCGTCCGACGGCGGGCTCCCGGCGCGCGGGGACCTGTTGCTGTGGACCGACGAATACCGCCGGCTGCCCCGGCTGCGTGCCACGCAGGACGGCCGGGTGCTTGCGGTCAAGCGCACGCCCTGGCCGGCCGCTCCCGGGCGCATCTTCCGGGCACCCTGGTCGCTGGTCGCCGACGCCGACCCCAAGGGCGGCGACATCACGCTGTCGTTGGCGTAGCACCCGTCCCGCCGAACTTGCATTCCACGCGCGAAAGAGCGAGATGCGACCGCGTGGAATGCAAGTTCGGCGGGGGGAAGCTAGACGGGCAGCAGTGCGTCGATCACCGAAGCCAGCTGCTTGGCCGACCGGCACTCGTGCATGGTGATGACGTCCTCGTAGCGGGGCACCGCCGAATCGCCGCTGCCCCACAGGTGCCGGGGCTCGGGGTTGAGCCAGTGCGCATGCCTGCTGGCATTGACCATGTGGGCCAGCAGTTCGCTCTCGGGATTGCGGTAGTTGTTGCGGCCGTCGCCGAGCACCAGCAGAGAACTGCGCGGCGACAACACGTTCGGATACTTGTCGAGGAACGACACGAACGCGTGACCATAATCCGAATGGCCGTCGCGGGTGTAGACGCCCGCCTCGCGGGTGATGCGCTGCACCGCGACCGCCAGGTCTGAGTCGGGCCCGAAGAGTTCGGTGACCTCGTCGGTGGTGTCGATGAAGGCGAACACGCGAACACGCGAGAACTGTTGGCGCAGCGCATGAACCAGCAGCAGCGTGAAGTGGCTGAAACCCGCCACGGAGCCGGACACGTCGCAGAGCACGACCAACTCGGGGCGCGCGGGATGCGGCTTCTTGAGCACGACGTCGATCGGCACGCCGCCCGTCGACATCGACTTGCGCAGCGTCTTGCGCAAATCGATCTCGCCGGCGCGGGAGCGTCGCCGGCGGGCGGCCAGCCGGGTGGCCAGCGTGCGTGCCAGCGGGGCCACCACCCGGCGCATCTGACGCAGCTGTTCGCCCGAGGCCCGCAGGAACTCGACGTTCTCGGCCAGTTGGGGCACGCCGTAGGTCTGCACGTGCTTGCGGCCCAGCTGTTCGGCGGTGCGCCGCTTGGTCTCGGCCTCGACCATCTTGCGCAGCTGCGCGATGCGCTGGGCGGCAAGCGCTTTGGCGATCTGCTCCTGCGTCGGCGTCGGCTCCTCCCCGTAGGGTGCGAGCAGACCGGCCAGCAGCCGGCCCTCGAGATCGTCGAGGCTCATCGCCTTGAGCGCCTGGTAGGACGAATACGACGGACCCCGGCTGGAGTTGTACCGCCCGTACGCCTCGACGATCTGGGCGATCATCGCCGCCAGCCGCTCGTCGACGTCGGCTAGTTCGTCATTGCCGCTGAGCATGTCGACCAGCGCGCCGCGCAGTGCCTCGATGTCCTCCGGCGGCAGGCCGTCGGAGTCATCCGCGCCGTCCTCGTCGAGCACCGTCCTGGCGCCCAGCGCCGCCGGGAAATACAGGTCGAACAGCGCGTCGTACGTCTCGCGGTGGTCGGGGCGGCGCAGTACCGCGCATGCGATCCCCTCGCGCAGCGCCCCGCGGTCCCCCAGGCCGAGAACGCTCATCACCCGTCCGGCGTCGACGGTCTCCGACGGGCCCACCGAAATGCCCGACCCGCGAAGCGCTTCCACGAACTCGACCAGATGGCCGGGAATCCCGTGGGGCGCCAGCGGCTGCGGCGGCCGGGTGCGTCGGACGGCCATCAGTTGAGCCTCAGCTCCCCGGCGGCCTTGATCTGATCCGACTGGTGCTTGAGCACGACACCCAGTGTCGCGGCGATCACCTCGTCGTCGACGGTATCGAGGCCCAGCGCCAACACGGTGCGGGCCCAGTCGATGGTCTCGGCGACCGACGGCAGCTTCTTCAAGGCCATGCCGCGCAGCACCCCGACGATGCGCACCAGCTCCTCCGCCAGGTGCTCCGGCAACTCGGGCACCCGGGACAGCAGGATACGGCGTTCGAGGTCGGCATCCGGGAAGTCGATGTGCAGGAACAGGCAGCGACGCTTGAGCGCCTCGGACAGCTCGCGGGTCGCATTCGACGTCAGCACCACCAGCGGCTTGCGTTCGGCGACGATAGTGCCCAGTTCCGGCACCGTCACGGCGAAGTCGCTGAGCACCTCGAGCAGCAGGCCTTCGATCTCGATGTCGGCCTTGTCGGTCTCGTCGATCAGCAGCACCGTCGGCTCGGTGCGCCGGATCGCCGTTAGCAGCGGACGGGAGAGCAGAAACTCTTCGGAGAAGACGTCCATCTTGGTCTGGTCCCAATCGCCCGACCCCGCCTGGATACGCAGGATCTGCTTGGCGTGGTTCCACTCGTAGAGTGCGCGGGCCTCATCGACGCCCTCGTAGCACTGCAGCCGCACCAGCCCCGAACCGGTGGCCTGGGCGATGGCGCGGGCCAGTTCGGTCTTGCCGACGCCCGCCGGCCCTTCGACGAGCAGCGGCTTACCCAGCCGGTCGGCGAGGAACACCGCAGTCGCGGTGGCGGTGTCGGGCAGGTAACCGGTCTCGGCCAGCCGTCGCGCGACATCGTCGATGTCGGCGAACAGCGGCGCCGGGCGTGCTGGGACGCTCACGATTCTGTTCTCTCCCTACTCAGGCCGGCCGGATCTGGCCGTCTCCCCAGACGATCCACTTGGTCGACGTCAACTCCGGCAGACCCATGGGTCCGCGGGCATGAAGCTTCTGGGTGGAGATGCCGATCTCGGCCCCGAACCCGAACTGCTCGCCGTCGGTGAACGCGGTGGAGGCGTTCACCATCACCGCCGCGGCATCCACGCGCTCGGTGAAGCGTTGTGCGGCAGCGAGATCCGTGGTGACGATGGCCTCGGTGTGCCCGGTGCCGTACTCGTTGATGTGTGCGATCGCGGCGTCGATCCCGCCGACGACCGCCAGCGCGATGTCCAACGACAGGAACTCGGCGCGCAACTCGTCCTCCGACGGATCGGCATGCACGGTCACGCCCGCGTCGCGCAGCGCCCCGGTCAGCCGGGGCACCGCGATGTCGGCGACGGCGGCGTCGACGAGCAGCGTCTCCGCGGCGTTGCACACGCTGGGCCGGCGCGTCTTGGCGTTGAGCAGGATCCGCTCGGCCATCTCGAGATCGGCCGAGGAATGAACGTAGACATGGCAATTGCCGACCCCGGTCTCGATCGTCGGCACCTGTGCGTCGCGCACGACCGCGTCGATCAATCCGGCTCCGCCACGCGGGATCACCACGTCGACCAGGCCGCGCGCCTGGATCAGGTGGGTGACGCTGGCGCGGTCGTGGCTGGGCAGCAGTTGCACCGCATCGACGTCGAGGTCCTCGGTCGCCAGCGCCGCGCGCAGCGCGTCGACCAGTGCGGCGTTCGACCGTGCCGCCGACGAACTTCCGCGCAGCAGAACGGCGTTGCCCGACTTCAGCGTCAGGCCGAACGCGTCGACGGTGACGTTCGGGCGGCCTTCGTAGACGATCCCGACCACGCCGAGCGGGACCCGCTGCTGACGCAACTGCAGACCGTTGGGCAACGTACGCCCGCGCAGCACCTCACCGATCGGGTCGGCGAGACCCGCGACCTGGCGCAGACCGTCGGCGATGCCCTCCACCCGGGTGGGACTCAGCGCGAGCCGGTCGAGCATCGCGTCCGCTGTGCCCGCCTCGCGCGCGGCGGCCAGGTCGGCCTCGTTGGCTTCCAGGATCGCGCGCGTGTTCATCAGCACGTGGTCGGCGGCGGTACGCAACGCACGGTTCTTGGCGTCGGTGCTCAGTGTCGCCAGCGCGCGCGACGCGACACGAGCGCGGCGGGCCGCGTCATGCACCTGCCCGCGCAGATCGTCGGCCACCGCCTGCGAACCGACGCTGCGCTCCGGTGCATGCAGACTCATCAGCCCAGCGTAGCGTTGCCGCCGTGGCACGGGTGTGCGTGGTCGGCAGCGTCAACGCCGACCTCACCTTCAGCGTCGACGCGCTGCCGCGGCCCGGGCAGACCGTGCTCGCCTCGCTGCTGACGACCTCCCCCGGCGGCAAAGGCGGCAACCAGGCGGTCGCCGCGGCGCGGGCGGGAGCCCAGGTGCGGCTCGTCGCGGCACTGGGAACCGATCCGGCGGCCGACCTGCTGCGCGCGCACCTGCGCGCCAACGGAGTCGGGCTCGACGCCGTGACCAGCGTGCCGGGGCCCAGCGGTTCGGCGGCGATCCTGGTCGACACCCGAGCGGAGAACACCATCGTGGTGGCGCCGGGCGCCAATGCCCACCTCACCCTGAGTTCGTCGGCGATCCGATCGGCCATCGCGGGTAGCGACGTCGTGCTCCTGCAGTTGGAGATCCCCATGGCCACCGCCATCGCCGCCGCGCACGCAGGAAAGGCGGCCGGCGCGGCGGTCATCGTCAATGCCTCCCCGGCCGGCGTGGCGCCCGCCGAACTGGTGGCGCTGGCCCGCGCCTCCGACGTCGTCGTGGTCAACGAGACCGAGTCGACGCCGTGGCAGGACGGCGCGGCGCGGGTCGAGCACCTGGTCATCACGCGAGGCGCCCGAGGCGCCAGTTGTCTCGGCCGGAGACGCTTCGACGTGCCGGCGCCCGCGGTCGAAGCGGTCGACACCACCGGCGCGGGTGACGTGTTCGCCGGAGTCCGGCGGCGTCCTGGCCCGCCGGCATCGAGGCCGCGCTGCGGCGCGCGTGCGCCGCGGGGGCGTTGGCGACACTGGTACCCGGTGCGGGTGACTGTGGGCCTTACAGTGAGGCCATCGACGACGTCATCGGACAAGGCATGTGACGTCCTGACCGGAAGGACGACCGCCGTGACCACCCCACCCCGCCCACCGGACGGCGACTGGCTCGGCACCCCCTACCTGCGGTTCACCCGCGAGGGCGCCTTTGGGGTGTGCACGCTCGACCGCCCCGAGGCGCGCAACGCGATGACACCGGCGATGTACTTCGGCATCAAGTACGCGGTCAAGCACGTCGACGGCGACCCCGACCTGGCCGGTCTGCTGATCACCGGCACCGGCGACGTGTTCGCGCCCGGCGGCGACATGGGCGGCGGCGGCGCCGACAACTGGCTCACGTTCGGGTCCGCTCTGGGCATGGACGCGTTGCCGTTCGACACGCTGCGGCAGTCGTCGAAACCGGTCGTGGCGGCCGTGAACGGTCTCTGCCAGGGCGGCGGTCTGCAGATCGCGCTGTGCGCGGACATGGCGGTGGTCAGCGACCGCGCCACGTTCCGGGTGCCCGAGCTGTACCGCGGGATCGCCGACACGTACTACAGCCAGATGCTGGCGCGGCTGATCGGACCGGTCCGCACCCGCGACCTGATGTTCACCGGGCGCACGCTGTCGGCGGCGGAGGCGCTCGACTGGGGCATGGTGGCCCGAGTGGTCGCCCACGACGAGCTCGCGGACACCGCGCGCGAGGTTCTCGCCCAGTGCTGCCGGACCGCCCCTGCGGCCCGCACCCTCATCAAGTCCAGCCTCGACAACTACCTCGGTTTCTACGACCGCATCGGCATGCAGGCGAGTCTGGGCGCCCCCGAGTCGATCGAGGGATTCCTGGCGTTCAAGGAGCGCCGGTCCCCCGACTGGGTGCATCCGCAGCTGCGCATCGACGGACGGCTCTGAACGCCGGACAAAGTTCAGCCTTGGTTGAATACAGATCTCGCTGTACCGTTCGAGCATGCAGACAGCGATCGGTGGCGACGCCCTCTCCCGCTTTGGCTGCGCCCTGTCCGACCCGACCCGCGCGCAGATCCTGCTGATCCTGCGGAACGGCCCCGGCTACCCGTCCGACCTCGCCGACCGCATCGGGGTGTCGCGGCAGATCCTGTCCAACCACCTGGCCTGCCTGCGTGGATGCGGGCTGGTGACCGTCAGCCCCGAAGGTCGGCGCAGCCGCTACGAACTCGCCGACCCGAGAATCGCCCGCGCCCTCGACGACCTCATCGGTCTCGTGCTGGCGGTCGACCCGGCCTGCTGTGCGGCCGCCGACGAACTGGCGTGCTGCTGATGCCGACCGCCTCGGCGCGCCGGGCCGTCCTCACGCGGCGCGTGCGACTGCTGGTCGCCGCGACGATCACCTACAACGTGCTCGAGGCGGCCGTGGCCCTGGGTGAAGGCGCGCGGGTATCGTCCACGGCGCTGATCGGTTTCGGGCTCGATTCGGTGATCGAGGTGTCGTCCGCGGCCGCAGTCGCCTGGCAGTTCTCGGCCCGCGACCCCGAGACGCGGGAGAAGGCCGCCCTGCGATTCATCGCCTTCTCGTTCTTCGCCCTCGCCGCCTACGTCAGCGTCGACGCGGTGCTGGCCCTTGCAGGGGTGCGCGATCCCCGACCGACGGTGATCGGGATCGTCGTCGCGGCGCTCAGTCTCGTCGTGATGCCTGCACTGTCGCTGGCGCAGCGCCGCGCGGGCCGCGAGCTGGGATCGCTGTCGGCAGTGGCGGATTCGAAGCAGACGCTCCTGTGCACCTATCTCTCGGCGGTGCTGCTCGCCGGCCTGGTGCTCAACAGCACTCTTGGCTGGTCGTGGGCGGACTCGGTTGCCGCGCTTGCCATCGCGGTGATCGCTGCACGCGAAGGCGTCAACGCGTGGCGCGGGGACGCGTGCTGCGCATGACCGCGCCCGAGGGTCTTCGCCCGCTAGCTCTCCGGCACGGACCGTTCGATCTCGTCGAGCCACGTGCGCGCCGACATGTCCGAGGGCGCCCGCCAGTCGCCGCGCGGGGACAGCGACCCACCGGCTGACACCTTGGGCCCGTTGGGCAGCGCCGAGCGCTTGAACTGGCTGAACGAGTAGAACCGCTGAGCGAACACCTGCAGCCAGTGCCGGATCTCCTTCAGCGTGAACGACGGCCGCTTGTCCTCCGGAATTCCGAACGGCCAGTCCCCGCGCTCGCTGTCGCTCCAGGCGTGCCACGCCAGGAAGGCGACCTTCGACGGCCGAAAGCCGTAGCGCAGTACGTGGAACAAGGAAAAGTCCTGCAGCACATACGGCCCCACCTTGTCCTGGCTGCTCTGGATCTCTTCGTCCTCGCCGGCCGGGACCAGTTCCGGGCTGATCTCGGTGTCGAGGACGTCGGCCAGCACCTCGTTGACCGTGTCCTCGAACTGCTCCGAGGAGATGACCCAACGAATTAGGTGCTGGATCAACGTCTTCGGCACGCCCCCGTTGACGTTGTAGTGCGACATCTGGTCGCCGACGCCGTAGGTCGACCAGCCCAGCGCCAATTCGGACAGATCGCCGGTGCCGAGCACGATGCCGCCGCGCTGATTGGCCAGCCGGAACAGGTAATCCGTGCGCAGGCCGGCCTGCACGTTCTCGAACGTGACGTCGTAGACCTTCTCACCGCGGGAGAACGGATGGTCGATCTCTTTGAGCATCAACTCCGCGGTGGAGGTGATGTCGATGGTCTCGAACGTCACACCGAGGGCCTCTGCGAGCCGGGTCGCGTTGCTCCTGGTGCGGTCGCCGGTGGCGAATCCGGGCAGTGTGAACGCCAGAATGTCACTGCGGGGCCGCTTCTCGCGGTCCATCGCCCGGGCGGCGACGATCAGGGCGTGCGTGGAATCCAGGCCGCCGGAGAGGCCGAGCACCACCTTCGGGTACTCCAGCGCGCGCAGCCGCTGTTCCAGACCGGAGACCTGAATGTTGTAGGCCTCGTAGCAATCCTGTTCCAGCCGAGCGGGATCGGCGGGCACGAACGGGAACCGTTCCACCTCCCGCCGCAGCCCGATGTCGCCGTCGGGCGGATCGAGTCGGAACTCGACGCGCCGGTAGGTGTCGTCGTCGATCAGGTGGTGACGGCGGTTGTCGTCGAACGTGCCCATCCGGGTGCGCTCGTTGCGCAACATCTCGAGGTCGACATCGGCGACCGAGCGCCGCTCGCCCTTGGGGAAGCGCTCGGACTGCGCGAGGCAGACACCGTTCTCCCAGATCATCGTCTGGCCGTCCCACGCCAGATCTGTGGTCGACTCCCCCTCGCCCGCTGCGGCGTAGACGTAGGCGGCCAGGCAGCGCGCGGACGCGGAGCGCGCCAGCAGGGAGCGGTCTTCGGCCCGGCCGATCGTGATGGGACTCCCCGAGAGGTTGGCCAGCACCGTCGCACCGGCGAGCGCCGCCTCCGCGCTGGGCGGCACGGGCACGAACATGTCCTCGCAGATCTCTACGTGCAGCACGAATCCCGCGAGGTCGGTCGCGGCGAACAACAGGTCGGGGCCGAACGGCACGACGTCGCCCCCCAGCCGGATCTCACCGCGTTCGTCGTCGCCTGCGGCGATCTGGCGCTTCTCGTAGAACTCGCGGTAGGTCGGCAGGTACGACTTCGGCACGACACCGAGGACCCGGCCGCGGTGGATGACGACGGCGGTGTTGTACACCCGTTGGCGGAATCGCAGCGGCGCGCCGACCACGAGCACCGGCAGGAGGGCCGCCGAACCCGCGGCGATCGTCGTCAGCGCCTCCTCGACAGCTTCGAGGAGCGCGTCCTGCATGACGATGTCCTCGATCGAGTACCCGGACAGGGTCAGCTCGGGGAAGACCGCCAGCGCGACGTTGTCGTCATGGCATTCGTGAGCGATCCGCAGGACGGACTCTGCGTTGGCGGCCGGATCGGCCAGCGCGGTGTGATGGGTGCACGCGGCGATGCGCGCGAAGCCGTGCCGATACGCCGAGTAGAAATCCATACTCATATTGTTGCCCGCAAATTATTCGGGGTATGCACGGCCCCATGAGCGACACCGTTGTCTTGGTCATCGACATGATGAACACCTACCGGCACCCCGATGCGGACAAGCTGATCCCGCATGTCGAGCCGATCATCGACCCGCTCAGCCGGCTCGTCGCCTCGGCCCACGAGCGCGACGTCGACCTCGTCTACGTCAACGACAACTACGGCGACTTCAGCGCCGAGTTCAGCGACATCGTGCGCGGGGCGCTCGACGGCGAACGGCCCGACCTGGTGAAGCCGATCGTCCCGCAGCACGGCTGCCGGGTGATGACGAAGGTCCGGCACAGCGCCTTCTACGCGACGTCGCTGGCCTATCTGCTGTCACAGCTCAAACCGGAGCGGCTCATCCTGACCGGCCAGGTGACCGAGCAGTGCATTCTGTACACCGCGCTGGACGCCTACGTGCGCCACTTCCCGGTCGTGGTGCCGCCGGACGCCGTGGCACACATCGATCCCGCGCTCGGTGATGCGGCGCTGCAAATGATGGAGCGCAACATGAGCGCCGAGATCATCCCGTCCGCGGAGTGCCTGCCCTGACGCTGTCACAGGCAGCGCCTACTCTCGGTGGAGTGGAAGCGCCGGAACTGGTCGAGTTGTTGCGTGGACGCCGCGTCGCCGTGCTGACCGGTGCGGGGATGTCCACCGATTCGGGCATTCCCGACTACCGCGGCCCCGACTCACCGCCGGCCAACCCGATGACCATCCGGCAGTTCACCTCCGACCGGGTCTTCCGCCAGCGGTACTGGGCGCGCAACCACGTGGGCTGGAGGCACATGGACCAGCGGAGGCCCAACGCGGGCCACCGCGCACTGGCCGCGCTCGAACGTGCCGGTGTGGTCACCGGCCTGATCACTCAGAACGTCGACCTGCTGCACACCAAGGCCGGCAGCCGCGCCGTGGTCAACCTGCACGGCACCTATGTACAGGTCGTGTGCCTGGATTGCGGGCACACCATGTCCCGCGCCGAACTGGCCGACCTGCTCGAAGCGGCCAACCCCGGGTTCCTCGAGCGCGCACACGACGTCGGCAGCATCGCCGTCGCGCCCGACGCCGACGCCGTGGTCGGCGACACCGCGAACTTCCGCATCGTCGACTGCCCGGCGTGCGGCGGCATGCTGAAGCCCGACATCGTGTACTTCGGGGAGAACGTGCCGAAACCGGTTGTGGACCTTGCCTATTCATTGATCGACGACGCCGATGCGCTCCTGGTCGCCGGTTCGTCGCTGACGGTGTACTCGGGCTACCGGTTCGTGCGTCACGCTGCGGCACAGGGCAAGCCGATCGCGATCGTCAATCGCGGCCGGACCCGGGGTGATGATCTGGCCACGGTGAAGATCGACAACGGTTGTTCGCCCATGATGGCGCTGCTGGCCGACGAGCTTCCCGCCCTGGCCAGTTCGGCCTAGACGACCGAGGTGACCGCGCTGCTGCCACGCCTACGACCGCCGCCCGGCCCTGTCTCGGGGCGGTGGGGGTTCGCCGTCGGAGACACCATCGCCGGTCTGGTCCGCGCGCCGCGGCCGGTGGCCAGGGTCATCCGCCTGCTCGACAACTTCGGCGGCCTGGTCATCAGCGATCAGTCCGTGGAGTTCGACGGTGACGCCGTCGACTGGTCGGACGTGCAGAGCATCGAAACTCACAGCCTGGTCGGGTATCTGCTCTCCGGCGCGCTGAGCAAGCAGGCGAACAGGTTGCCGCTGCCCTGGTTTCCCGGTCGCCGGCTGCTGCTCGACGTCGCCTCGGATACGGCGCTGACCGCTCTTGTCGCCACGGTGGGCAACGCGGCGGCAGCGGTGCTCGACGTCCGTATCCCCGCCGAGGTGAACTATCGCGGCACGCTGCGCAATCGCACGCTGACCGCGGGGGTGCTGGCCACCGTGCTGCTGGCCGATCCGGCGGTGCGGGCCGCACTGGTCGAGACGGCGCGGGCACACGGTGTCACGGTGCGTCGCGCCGACGACGATGCGCTCGACGCCGCCGAGCGGCGCGTGCGGTGGCTCAAGGACCGCTGACCGTCGGCACGCGGGATTTGAGTTCCTAACGGATGTCAAGCGACGTGTTGGCCCGTAGGCTTGTGTTTGGCGGGCCTGGATGTTGGGGCGCTTGGCGACTCCTGCGACTCCTGGCCCGCCGCCTGTTTGCGGCGGTCTCGCATGCGTTGGTGACGGATGTTGTCGCGGCGCCGGGGCTCGATGTGATAGCGCTCTTTGACGATCTTGCGGCCCTGAGCGTTGGTGATGGGGGTGCCGTCGACATCGCGCAGGACGTAGGGCTGGCCGTTGCGCATGCAGGTAGCGATCCGGGTGACCAGCAGGGTGGCCAGGTGGCAGATCGCCGAGTCGTGGTGGCGGTTGCCGGTCATCAGTCGCTGGTATTTCGCAGCGATCTGCGGGTCGATCTTGCGGGCTTGATCAGCGGCGGTGCATAGCATTTCGCGCAGCAGGGGGTCGCCGGCCTTGGTGATCGAGGATTCGACCTTGCTCAGTCCGGACTGATTGACCTTGGGGATCAGTCCGGTGTAAGCGCGGATCGCGGCCAGCGAGGTGAATCGGTGGGGATCTCCGATGCGTCCGGCGATCACGGCGCTGATGACGGGTCCGACGCCGGGAGCAGAAGCCACGATTGCCTCGGGGTCGGCGTCGGCGTAGAGGTTAGCGACCCGTTCATCGATCTGCTTGATTTGCCGGGTCAAAAACAGTGCCTGTTCGGCCTCGTGGGCGATGTCGTCGCCCAGTTCGGCGAAGTTCATCCCATCCGGTCCCCACAGCATGAGGGTTTCCTTGGCTGCGACGATGAGTCCGGCGGCGTGGTCTTCACGCCACGCGCCGCGGGAGCGGGCGATCAGAAACCGGCTCAGACGTCCCTGGCCGAGTCGAATCACCGTATTCGGATCGGCATAACGAGCGAGGAATTCCAACGCCGCGGTGCCGTAGTTCGAGCCGAGCACCGCATACCACGCCGGCCCGAGGAGCTCGACGAGCGCATCGAGCCGGGAATACACCGCGACCCGGCGTTTAATCATGGTGGAGCGCTGTTTGACCAAGCGCCGCAACGGGTCTGCCGGCCCCTGGCCGGAATATTCGCGCAACCCTTCGGGATGCAGTAGCGGCAGCCGGGCCAGCAGCTCGGAGTCGATCCGATCGTTCTTGGTGTGCTTGGAGTAGTACTTGCGCAGATCCGCCGATTGGGTGGTAGGCACCATCACCACCCGGGCGCCGCGGCGGCGGAACCACTCGGCCAGCACGATCCACGCGTTACGGGTCGGCTCCACCACCACGGTCACGTCCGTGGCGTCGGCCAGGAACAGATCGGCCCACAGCCGCTCCAGGTCCGCCGGCCGGGTCGAGAATTTCCGGCCCCGCCATACCGTGGTCCCGTCGCGGGCCAGCGTCGCTTGATGCGCCGCGCGCACCGCTACGTCGATCCCTAATGTCCATGCCATCGTTGTGTGCTCCTGTCAGCCATCAATCCCTATTCACCCAGGTGGCTGACCATCGCGGCTGTGGCCCAGACATTCTCTAAGCAGGAGTCCACACCGACCGGCCGGCTCCAAGTTCCCGAACAAGGACACCGCTCGACCAGACACCGAGCTCGCGAGCGGACCACTCAAATCTCAGGGATCACCACGCGTCCCAGTCGGATGTTCGGCCCGCCCGCGAACTCACACTCCAAAGCTAAATGTCGGTGGTGGCTGTGATGATGGGGTCATGTCCTCGCCTGCACCATCTTTGGCCGCTTCGCGGCGTGCCGATGAGCGGTTGGCGGTGTTGTTCGAGGAGTTGGCGGAGCTGACCGGTCAGCGCAACGCGATCGACGGCCGCATCGTGGAGATCGTCGCCGAAGTCGACCGCGACCGGCTGTGGGCGGCCGCGGGAGCACGGTCGGTGGCGTCGCTGGTGGCGTGGAAGGCCGGGGTGACCCCGGCACGCGCGGAGACCATCGCCACCCTGGCCCACCGGCTCGAGGGGTTCCCGGTGTGTCATCAAGGCTTGCGCGAGGGCCGGCTATCGCTCGATCAAGTCGGCACCATCGCCGAGCGGGCCGCCGACGGCTCCGACGAGCACTACGCCGAGTTGGCCGCCTCGGCCACGGTGACCCAGCTGCGGTTCGCCCTCAAGCTCGCCCCCAAGCCGAAACCCGAACCCAGGCCCGAACCCGAGGTGGAGCCGGAGCCTGACCACACACCGGAGCCCGCACCGGTGCCGGAGCCGTCGATCAGCAAGTCCACCGACGGCCAGAGCACCACCTGGCGGATCACCCTGCCCGCACTGGAGGCCGCGAAGTTCGAGGCCGCGCTGGCCTCCCACCAGGACGCGCTGATCACCGACTGGAAGCGCGACCACGACACCGAGGCCCACGACACCGAGGCCGCCGACGGCCCAGGGCAACCCGGCTCGGGGCAGCGGCCGCCGATGCCCACCACCGGCGACGCGTTCCTGGCCCTGGTCGAAGCGAGCTGGGACGCCGAGGCCAGCCGCCGCCCGCACGGGCAGCACACCACCGTGGTCGCGCACCTCGACCTCGACAAGCCGGTGGCCGCCCTACACCTGGGTCCGCTGCTCTCCGACGCCGACCGCCGATACCTGACCTGCGACGCCACCTGCGAGGTGTGGTTCGAACGCCACGGCCGGCCGATCGGCGCGGGCCGCACGACGCGAACGGTCAACCGGCGGCTGCGCCGCGCCCTCGAACACCGCGACCGCTGCTGCGCCGTGCCCGGCTGCGGGGCCACCCACGGGCTGCACGCCCACCACATCCGGCACTGGGAAGACGGCGGCCCCACCGACCTGAACAACCTCGTCCTCGTCTGCCCCTACCACCACCGGGCCCACCACCGCGGCCTGATCACCATCACCGGACCCGCCGACCAGCTCGTCGTCACCGACGGCGCCGGCCGCGCCCTGAGCAGCGCCTCGCTGGCCCGCACCCCGACCACACCGCCACCCGCGGCGGCACCCTACAAAGGCCCCACCGGCGAACGCGCCGACTGGTGGTGGTACGAACCCTTCCAACCCCAACCACCACCGAGCGCCAATTAGGGGGCGCGGCGGTACATCTAGACGGCGACGAGATCGTCGGCGTGCACAGCCGGCCTGCGCATCTCGGCGGGCAGGTCCGACGTCGACCGGCCGAGCATCGTGGCCAGTTCGGTCGCGTCGTACGCGACGACTCCGCGACCCACCATGGTCGAGTCCTGGGCGCGCAGTTCGACCACGTCGCCGCCGTAGAATCGACCGGTCAACGCCGTGATGCCGGCGGGCAGAAGCGAACGACGCTGCCGCACAACGGCATTGACGGCGCCATCGTCGAGCGTCAGCGTGCCCGCTGCCTCCGCGGCGTAGCGCACCCAGAATTTGCGCGCGGACATGCGGCCCGCGCGTGGCGCGAACACCGTGCCCACCGATGCGTCCGTCAGCGCGGCCGCGGCATCCGAGGCGGCGGCTAACAGCACCGGCACGCCCGCATCCGCGGCCAGCAGCGCCGACGACAGCTTCGACATCATGCCGCCGGTGCCCAGGTGGCTGCCGCGGCCGGCGGTCACGCCTTGGAGATCGTCGGGTCCGGCCACCTCGGGGATGAAACGCGCCGGGTTGCCGGGGGCCGCCTTGCGGGGATCACCGTCGTAGAGACCGTCGATATCGCTGAGCAACACCAGCGCATCGGCGCCGACGAGATGGGCCACGAGCGCCGAAAGCCGGTCGTTGTCGCCAAACCTGATCTCGTTCGTCGCGACCGTGTCGTTCTCGTTGACGATCGCCACCGCGTGCAGAGCACGCAGCCGGTCCAGCGTGCGGGCGGCGTTGGTGTGCTGCACGCGCATCGAGATGTCGTGGGCGGTCAGCAGCACCTGCCCCACGGTGCGGTCGTAGCGGCGGAACGCCGTGTTCCAGGCGTTGATCAGCGCGACCTGACCAACGCTCGCCGCGGCCTGCTTGGTCGCCAGATCGGTGGGTCGCCGGCTCAGCCTGAGCGGCTCCATACCCGCCGCGATGGCCCCCGACGACACGATCACGACGTCGGATCCCGACTTCATCCGCGCCTCGATGGCTTCGGCGAGGTCCTGCAAACGGCCCGTGTCGAACACGCCCGTCGGCGTGGTCAGCCCCGTGGTGCCGATCTTGACCACCACGGACCGCGCGGTGCGGATCGCCTCCCGGTGCTGACTCACTCGCTGACCGTCACTCTTCGCGCAAGCGCTCGTCGACGTGCTCCCGGCGCGCCTTCCGGGCAGCCTTACGCTCGTCGGCCGAGACACGGTCGGTCTGGTCCAGCCGCATGTCGGTGCCGCGACCGGACATCCGCACGTCGACGCCGGCCGGCGTCTGCGGCTCCCAGTCGAACGTCATGTCCCCGATCGTCACGGCGCACCCGGGCCGCGCGCCGAGCTTGAGCAGCTCGTCTTCGACACCCAGGCGGGCCAATCGATCGCCGAGATAACCGACCGCCTCGTCGTTGTCGAAGTTCGTCTGGGCCACCCAACGCTGTGGGCGCGTGCCCCGCACGACGAAGCCACCCTGTCCGTCGGGCTCGACGGAGAACGCTGTCTCGTCGACGGCCACGGGCCGGATCACCGGACGCCGCGGCACCGCCTCCGGCTGGGCGGCCCGGTAGGCCGCCACCATGTCCCACAACGCGAACGTCAACGGCCGCAGGCCTTCCCGCGACACCGTCGACACCTCGAACACCGGCCAGCCGAACTTGCGGGTGATCTCCTCGCGGACGAACTCGGCGAGCTCGCGGGCATCGGGTACGTCGATCTTGTTGAGTACCACCGCCCTGGGCCGCTCGGCGAGGTCGCCGAGCGTCGAATCACCCTGAAGCGTAGGCGTATACGCCGAGATCTCGGCCTCGAGCGCTTCGATGTCGGAGATCGGATCGCGGCCCGGCTCCAGCGTCGCGCAGTCGACGACGTGTACCAGCACCGCGCAGCGTTCGATGTGCCGGAGGAAATCCAGCCCGAGCCCGCGGCCCTCGGAGGCGCCGGGGATCAGGCCGGGCACGTCGGCCACCGTGAACGTGTGCTCTCCTGCGGAGACCACCCCGAGGTTGGGCGCCAGCGTGGTGAACGGATAGTCGGCGATCTTGGGCTTCGCCGCCGAGATCGCGGACACCAGCGACGACTTTCCCGCCGACGGGAAGCCCACGAGGCCGACGTCGGCGACGGTCTTGAGCTCGAGGGTCAGGTCGCGGACCTCGCCCTTCTCACCGAGCAGCGCGAAGCCTGGAGCCTTACGCGCCCGGGACGCCAGCGCAGCGTTGCCGAGCCCGCCGCGCCCCCCGGCGGCGGCCTCGAAGCGGGTGCCCGTACCGACGAGGTCGGCCAGGATGTGGCCGTGTTCGTCCAGCACGACCGTTCCGTCGGGGACCTTCACCTCGAGATCGGTGCCCGCGGCTCCGTCGCGGTTGCTGCCTGCCCCCTGCTTGCCCGACGGGGCGACCACATGCGGGTGGAAGTGAAAGTCGAGCAGCGTGTGCACCTGCGGATCGACGACGAACACCACACTTCCGCCGCGCCCGCCGTTGCCGCCGTCAGGACCGCCGAGCGGTTTGAACTTCTCGCGGTGCACCGAGGCGCAGCCGTTGCCGCCGTTGCCCGCCCGCGCGTGAACGACGACGCGGTCGATGAAACGGGGCATCGGACGTCCTTTCCATGACGAAATCTACGTGGTGCTGCCGAAGCATGAGCGCTCGCGGCACGACGCGGATCTCGACGTGAAAGTCAGGCCTCGACGCGGGTGACGCGAACGACGTTGACGAACTTGCGGCCGCGCCGGGTACCGAACTCGACAGCGCCGGGCGCCGTGGCGAACAGCGTGTCGTCGCCGCCGCGGCCGACGTTCGCGCCCGGGTGGAAGTGCGTGCCGCGCTGCCGGACCAGGATCTCGCCGGCCTTGACGACCTGACCGCCGAACCGCTTGACGCCGAGCCGCTGTGCGGCGGAGTCGCGACCGTTACGTGAGCTGGAAGCGCCCTTCTTGTGTGCCATGTCCCTCGCTCCGTTACTTGATGCCGGTGACCTTGAGCACCGTCAGCTGCTGACGATGGCCCTGGCGCTTGTGATAGCCGGACTTGTTCTTGAACTTGTGGATGCGGATCTTCGGGCCCTTGGTGTGCTCGAGGACCTCGCCGGTGACCGCAACGCTCTCCAGCGCCTTGGCGTCGGTGGTGACGTTGGCGCCGTCGACGACCAGGGCGACGGGCAGCGAGACCGAGGCGCCGGGCTCGACGTCGAGCTTCTCCACCTTGACGATGTCGCCGGCGGCGACCTTGTACTGCTTACCGCCGGTCTTGACGATCGCGTACGTGGCTGTCTGAGCTGCCATCGTTGGTCTTCCTCTGCTTCGCGTGCGGGCGCGCATCACCCGAGGGCGTGCGTGCGGGTCTGGGTGGGATCTCGTCCCTGCCCCGGGCCGGCCGTCGGCAAGCCCTGGAGACAACTGCTCAAGGTTACGTGACCAGCAGGGAGAGGGTCAAACCGCTCAGTCGTGACCGGGCGGGCCGGCGGGTCGCGCCGCGGCGCGGCGCCGATGCCGGCCGGGCCGGGTGGCAGCGACTGGCGGTTCGGCCTCGTCGTCCGAGTCGTCGGAGTCCTCGTCAACGCCCGAGTCGCCCGACTCATCAGAGTCGTCCGAGTCGTCAGAGTCGTCCGAGTCGTCGGAGTCGTCGTCGAGGACCTCGATGTCGTCGTCGATCTCGTCGTCCTCGTCATCGGAGTCGAGGTCGATCTCGTCGGAGTCCTCGTCGTCCGAGTCGGTCTCGTCGTCCGAGTCGTCGTCTTCGTCGTCCTCCTCGAAATCGTCGTCGAGTTCCCCGTCGGCGGGGCCGGCGACGGCCTGGCGGATCGAGTCGGGCTCGAGCTCGGCGACCTCTTCGGCCGCTTCCTCGTGCTCGTCGTCGTCGTGCTTGCCGTTGGCGGCGGCCATCGCCTTGAACATGGGATGGTCACCCGGACTGTGCGACGGCAGCTTGGCGACCTGGACCTCCTGCTCCTTGCCGCCACGCTTGCCGCGCTTGCTGCGCCGGCCACCGCCCGATTCGGACTTCCGGCCGGCCGAGGACGTCGAGTCGACGGGATCGCCGTGCAGCAGGATGCCGCGGCCGCCGCAGTGTGTGCACGCGGTCGAGAACGCCTCGATCAGCCCCGTCCCGAGTCGCTTGCGCGTCAACTGCACCAGCCCCAGAGACGTCACCTCCGAAACCTGGTGCCGCGTGCGGTCTCTGGCCAGCGCTTCGGTGAGCCGGCGCAGCACCAGATCGCGGTTGGACTCCAGCACCATGTCGATGAAGTCGATCACGACGATGCCGCCGATGTCGCGCAGCCGCAGTTGGCGCACGATCTCCTCGGCGGCCTCGAGGTTGTTGCGGGTGACGGTCTGTTCGAGGTTGCCGCCGGACCCGGTGAACTTGCCGGTGTTGACGTCGACGACCGTCATCGCCTCGGTGCGGTCGATGACCAGCGTGCCGCCCGACGGCAGCCACACCTTGCGGTCCATCGCCTTGGTGAGTTGTTCGTCGATGCGGTGCACGGCGAAGACGTCCGGCCCCTCCGGCGAGGCGGGCTCGTACTTCGTCATCCGCGGAAGGAGCTCGGGCGCAACCGAAGTCACGTAGTCGTTGATGGTCTTCCAGGCGTCATCGCCCGAGACGACCAGACCCGTGAAGTCCTCGTTGAACAGGTCGCGGATGACCTTGACCAGCACGTCGGGCTCTTCGTAGAGCGCGACCGCGGCGCCGGCCTTCTTCGCGCTGATCTCGGCGGCCTTGGCCTCGATCTCGTTCCACCGCTTCTGCAGCCGGTCCACGTCGGAGCGGATGTCGTCTTCCTTCACGCCTTCCGACGCGGTCCTGATGATCACGCCGGCGTCGGACGGCACGACCTCGCGCAGGATCTCCTTGAGCCGCTGACGTTCGGTGTCGGGCAGCTTGCGGCTGATGCCGGTGGACGACGCGCCCGGCACGTAGACGAGATAGCGCCCGGCCAGCGACACCTGGGTGGTCAAGCGCGCGCCCTTGTGACCGACCGGATCCTTGCTGACCTGCACCACGACGTAGTCGCCGGGCTTGAGCGCCTGCTCGATCTTGCGCTGCGCACCGCCGAGGCCGGCGGCCTCCCAGTTCACCTCGCCGGCGTAGAGCACGCCGTTGCGCCCGCGGCCGATGTCGACGAACGCTGCCTCCATCGACGGGAGCACGTTCTGCACGATGCCGAGGTAGATGTTGCCCACCAGAGACGCCGACGCCGCGGAGGTCACGAAGTGCTCGACGACGACGCCGTCCTCGAGCACGGCGATCTGCGTGTAGCGGGCGCCCTCGTGCGGCGGCTCGGAGCGGACCTTGTCGCGGACGACCATCATGCGCTCGACGGCCTCGCGGCGCGCCAGGAACTCGGCCTCGCTCAGGATGGGCGGCCGACGGCGGCCGGCGTCGCGGCCGTCCCGGCGTCGCTGACGCTTGGCCTCCAGCCGGGTCGATCCGTTGATCCCCTGGATCTCGGAGTCTCCCTGGGAGGACTTGTCGGACTTGCCGGACTGCCGTGGCTCTCGCTCGTGCACGACGGTGTTGGGCGGGTCGTCGACCGAGGTGTTGTCGTTGTCGTCGCCGGATCCCGACTTGCGGCGGCGGCGGCGACGCCGCCTGCGGCTGCTGCCGTCACCGCCTGCGCCGTCGTCCTCGCCGCTGTCGTCGTCCGAGTCGTCCCCGGTCTCCGAGGATTCGCCCTCGGCCTGGGCGTCGGTGTCGTCGGTCCCGGAGTCGTCACCGTTCTGCTCACCGCGCCCCCGGCCGCGCCCCCGTCGGCCGCGCCGCCGGCGCTTGGCGGCCGGGCGTTCGGACTGCTCGTCGTCGGAGTCGGTGTCGTCCTCGGTGCTGTCGTCGTCCTCGTCGCCGCCCTCGTCACTCTTGTCGGCGGCGTCGTCGAAGCGCACCGGCTGCGGGGCCACGAACAGCGGCAGGTAGTCGGCTGGTTCGGCGGTCTGCGGGGCCGGGGTCTCCAGGATCAGCCGGGACTCCGGCTCCTCCTCGGCGGGGGTTTCGGGCTCCTGCTCGGGTTCGGGCGCCTCGGCTTCGGCGGCCGGCTCGGGAGCGGCCTGCGGCTCGGGCTCGGGGGCGGGCTCCGCGAGCGCCTCGCGCACCCGGTCGGCTTCTTCGCGGCCTACGGTCGAGTGTGCGCTGCGCGCCCGACCGTCGAGTTCGACGAGCGCGTCGATGATCCGCTTGCTCGTCGTGCCCAATACCCGGGCCAGGGAGTGGACCCTCAGCCGTTCGGGCGGCGCGTCCTTGGCCTCACCTGAAGAGCCAGCGACCTGCTGGGTCTCTTCCGGGAGCTCGTGGGCTGGAGCTTGAAGATTCTCATTGTCGGCCACGTATTCTCCTCAAGCCCCCGGGCGCGTCATTTGCTGACGCGGCCACGCGAGGGCTTCCGATTCTGTGCCCGGGCTCCGATCTCTCGGCACTCCCGAACTTGTATGGTCTCGCTCCGAGTGCTCCCGGGGGAACGGTCTCGGTGCCGGTCTGAATGATGGCTGGACGGTCTGCGCCGCACTGCGGGTAGCGGTGGTCGCGCTCGTCGAAGTCTTCATCCGGGCGGCCGACCCGGGTTGTAAGGCCGGTCACCCGCTCCCAGTATCCCATACGTCAGGGGGTGCCCCGCGGAGGCCGGGTCGGCCCGGCCGGGCCGGCGACTACCGGGCGGGGAACCAGAGCTCGATTTCGCGCGCGGCCGATTCCGGCGAGTCCGAGCCGTGCACCAGGTTGAACTGCGTCTCCAGACCCAGGTCGCCGCGGATGGTGCCGGGGATCGCCTTCTCGACGGGGTCGGTGCCGCCGGCCAGCTGCCGGAACGCGGCGATGGCGCGGGGACCCTCGAGAACGGCCGCCACCACCGGACCGGAGGTGATGAACTCCAGCAGCGATCCGAAGAACGGCTTGCCTTCGTGTTCTGCGTAGTGCGCACGGGCCAGCTCATCGCTGACGCTCTTCAGCTCCAGGGCGGCGACGGTCAGGCCCTTGGCTTCGATCCGGCTGATGATCTCTCCGATGAGGCGGCGCTGCACACCGTCGGGCTTGATCAGTACGAGAGTTCGCTCAGTCACGGCGGACAGCCTAGCCGTCGTTGTTCTGCTGGCCCGGAAGAAGTCCGCGCTTCTGCCGGCGCAGCACCTCGGCCCGCAGGTAGACGATGAGCAGCCAGACCACCGTGAACAGCAGCCCGATGAAGCCCACGCCGGGATAGAGCACCCACCCGGCGATCAGCAGCAGCTGCACCGCGAGATTCGCCCAGATCGCCCACGACCGGCCCTGCACCCCGGCCATCAATACCAGCACCACGGCGACGCCGACGAGGTAGGCCGTCGCCGGTGCGGTGAGACCGCCGCCGACCGCACCGACCACGGGCAGCGCGAGCAGCACCACGATCGCTTCCAGGATCAGCGTGCCCGCCATGACGCCGCGGAAGCTCTTCCACGGGTCGGGCGGCGGCGGGTGCTCACTCATGCGGGGTCCTTCCCGAACAGGGTGCGCGCCGCGCCCGCGGTGACCACCGATCCGGTGATCACGATGCCCGCGCCGCTCATGCCGCCGGCTCCGTCGGCGCCCCCGCCGGACTCTTCGACCACCGCGGTCGCGGTCTCGATGGCGTCCGGCAGCGTCGCGGCAACGATGACGCGCTCGGGCCCGAAGGCCTCCTCGGCCTTGACCGCCAGCGCCTCGACCTCCAGCGCCCGCGGCGACCCGTTGTGCGTGACGACGATCTGGTCGAAGGCCGGCTCGAGCGCGGCCAGGATGCCGTCGACGTCCTTGTCCGCCATCACGGACACGACGCCGACGAGGTAGCGGAAGTCGAATTCGTCCGCCAGCGCCCGGGCCAGCGCGGTGGCGCCGGCCGGGTTGTGTGCCGCGTCGATGAACACCGTGGGCGCGTTGCGCATGCGCTCCAGCCGGCCCGGCGAGGTCACGGCGGCGAAGCCGGCCCGCACGGCGTCGATGTCCAGTTGGCGTTCCGCACCGGCGCCGAAGAACGCCTCCACGGCCGCGAGCGCCAGGACCGCGTTGTGCGCCTGGTGTTCACCGTGCAGCGGCAGGAAGATCTCGGAGTACACACCGCCGAGACCCTGCAACTCGAGCAGCTGCCCGCCGATGGCGATCTGCCGGCCCAGTACGGCGAACTCCGAGTCTTCGCGGGCCACCGCGGCGTCGGCGCGCACTGCCTGTGCGAGCAGCACCTCCATCGCCTCGGGTACCTGGCGTGCGATCACGGCGACGGTGTCGGTCGGGACGAGGTCGTCGGCCTGCCGGGTGATGATCCCGGCCTTCTCCGCGGCGATCTCGGCGATGGTGTCGCCGAGATAGTCGGTGTGGTCCATCCCGATGGGCGTGATCACGGCGACGGGGGCGTTGACGACGTTCGTGGCGTCCCAGCGGCCGCCGAGACCGACCTCCACCACCGCCACGTCGATGGGGGCGTCGGCGAACGCCGCGAACGCCATCGCGGTGACGACCTCGAACTTGCTCATCCGCGGGCCGCCGGCCTCCTCGGACTGCTGGTCCACCATCTGCACGAACGGTTCGATCTCGCGATAAGTGTTCACATAGGTCGCCGGGCTGACGGGCTTGCCGTCGATCGAGATGCGTTCGACCGCGGACTGCAGATGCGGGCTCGTCGTGCGGCCGGTGCGACGGTGCAGCGCTGTCAGCAGCGAGTCGATCATCCGGGCCACCGAGGTCTTGCCGTTGGTTCCGGCGATGTGGATCGACGGATAGCCGCGCTGCGGTGCGCCGAGCATCTCCATCAAGGCCGCGATGCGGGCGGTGCTCGGCTCGATCCTGGTCTCCGGCCACCGCTGGTCGAGCAGATGCTCGACCTGCAGCAACGACGCGATCTCGTCGGGGGCGGGTTCCGGGTCGGCTGCGCTCATCGCTCCGCCGGTAGAGCGGCGAGCCTGGCGGTGATGCGCTCCACTTCCTCGCCGGCCACCTGCTGGCGGGTGCGGATCTTGTCCACGACCTCGGCCGGCGCCTTCGACAGGAAGCCCTGGTTGCCGAGTTTGCCTGTGGTGCCTGCCAATTCCTTCTGTGCAGCGGCCAGGTCCTTCTCCAGCCGGCGCCGCTCGGCCGCGACGTCGACGGTGCCGGACGTATCCACCTCGACGACGACGGTGGCGCCGGACAGGCGCACCTCCACCGACGCCGACGGCGTGAAGCCCTCGGCCGGAGGGGTCAGCCAGGCCAGCGCGGAGACCGCCGGCACATGCGCATCGAGGCCGGCGGCGGTGACGTCGGACATCCGCGCGGGCACCTTCTGACGGTCGGCCAGGCCCTGGTCGCTGCGGAACCTGCGGACCTCGGTGATCAGCTTCTGCATGTCGCCGACCCGCTGGGTGGCGCCCGGATCGACCGCGAAACCGGTCGGCCGGGGCCAGTCCGCGACGACCAGCGACTCCCCTCCGGTCAGCGTCTTCCACAACACCTCGGTGACGAACGGCATCACCGGATGCAGGAGTTTGAGCAGTACGTCCAACACAGCCGCCAGCACCGCCGTCGTGTGCGAGATGCCCTCGCTCAGTTGGACTTTCGCCAGTTCGACGTACCAGTCGCAGAACTCGTCCCAGGCGAAGTGGTACAGCGCCTCGCACGCCCGGTTGAACTCGTAGGAGTCCAGTGCCGAATCCACCTCTGCGCGCACCTCTTCGAGGCGGCCGAGGATCCAGCGGTCGGCGTCGGTGAGGTCGGAGGTGGCCGGCAACGGGGCGGGGGTCGCGCCGTTGAGGAGTGCGAAACGCGTGGCGTTGAACAGCTTGGTCGCGAAGTTGCGCGAGGCGCGCGCGTGGTCTTCACCGATCGCGAGGTCCCCGCCCGGGCTCGCGCCACGCGCCAGCGTGAAGCGCAGCGCGTCGGCGCCGAACATCTCCACCCAGTCGAGCGGGTCGATGCCGTTGCCGCGGGACTTGCTCATCTTGCGGCCGTGCTCGTCGCGGATCAGGCCGTGCAGGAACACGTGCTCGAACGGCACCTGCGGGCCGCGCGCCCCGTCCCCCGTGACCGCCGGGTCGCCGGCGACGAACTGGCCGAACATCATCATCCGCGCCACCCAGAAGAACAGGATGTCGTAGCCGGTGACGAGCACCGTGGTCGGGTAGAACTTCGCCAGCTCGGGCGTGTGGTCGGGCCAGCCCATCGTCGAGAACGGCCACAGCGCGGAGCTGAACCAGGTGTCCAGCACATCCGGGTCCTGTTCCCAGCCTTCCGGCGGCGCCTCGTCGGGGCCCACGCACACGGTCTGGCCGTCCGGGCCGTGCCAGATCGGGATCCGGTGGCCCCACCACAGCTGCCGGGAGATGCACCAGTCGTGCATGTTGTCGACCCAGGCGAACCAGCGCGGCTCGAGGCTGGCGGGGTGAATCACGGTGGCGCCGTTGCGAACCGCGTCGCCGGCCGCCTTGGCCAGGGATTCCACCTTGACCCACCACTGCAGGCTCAGCCGCGGCTCGATCGGCTCACCGCTGCGTTCGGAGTGACCCACGCTGTGCAGGTAGGGCCGCTTCTCGGCCACGATGCGGCCCTGCTCGGCCAGCGCCTCGCGGACCGCCACGCGCGCGGCGAACCGGTCCATGCCGTCGAATTGCGTGCCGGTGTCGGCGATTCGGCCCTTCGTGTCCAGTATCGACGGCATCGGCAGCTGGTGCCGCAGGCCGATCTCGAAGTCGTTGGGGTCGTGCGCCGGGGTGACTTTGACTGCGCCCGTACCGAACTCGGGGTCGACGTGCGAGTCGGCGACGACGATGAGGCGACGATCCAGGAAGGGGTGCGCCAACGTGGTGCCGACCAGCGCGCGGTACCGGTCGTCATCGGGATGCACCGCGATGGCGGTGTCGCCCAGCATCGTCTCCAGTCGGGTGGTGGCCACCACGATGTGCGGCTCGTCGTCGGACATCGACCCGTACCGGAAGGACACCAGCTCGCCCTCGACGTCTTCGTACTTGACCTCGAGGTCGGAGATCGCGGTCTGAAGGACCGGCGACCAGTTGACCAGGCGCTCGGCCTGATAGATCAGGCCGGCGTCGAAGAGCCTCTTGAAGATCGTGCGAACGGCGCGGGACAGGCCCTCGTCCATGGTGAACCGGTCGCGGCTCCAGTCCACGCCGTCGCCGAGACGGCGCATCTGCGCGCCGATGGTGCCGCCGGACTCGCGCTTCCAATCCCACACCCGCTCGATGAACTGTTCGCGGCCGAGGTCCTCCTTGGTCTTGCCGTCGAGCGCGAGCTGCTTCTCCACCACGGTCTGGGTGGCGATGCCCGCGTGATCCATTCCCGGCAGCCACAGCACCTCGTACCCCTGCATGCGCTTGCGGCGGGTGAGCGCGTCCATCAGCGTGTGGTCGAGGGCGTGACCCATGTGAAGCGAGCCGGTGACGTTGGGGGGCGGCAGCACGATCGAGTACGCGGGCTTGTCGCTGGCGGGATCGGCGGTGAAGTAGCCGGCGTTGACCCAGCCGTCGTACAGCTCACTCTCCACCGCCCCCGGGTCCCACGACTTGGGCAGGGCATCAAGCCCTGGGGGGCTGTGATCGGCGATGGGCTGGGAGGTCACCGAGCCATTCTAGGAAGAAGCGGCGGACTACTTCCTGCCGCCCGACTCCCGGCCTACTTCCCCCTGCCGGACTTCCCGCCGAACAAGCCACCCAGGATGTCCCCGAGACCGCCCCCCTTGTCACCACCGAGCACTGTGCCGAGGATGCTGCCGAGCGGGTTGTCCCGTCCGCCGCCGGCGCCGGAGAGGATGCCGCCCAGGATGTCGCCGACTCCGCCCCCGCCCCCGGCCTGCCCTTTCGAGAGCTGCTTGCCGAGGTAGGCCAGCACGATCGGCGTCAGGATCGGGAGCAGCTTGTTGATCAGGTCGCTGTTGCCTGCCCCGCCACCGGCCAGTGCCGAGGAGACCTGATCCGGGTTGTTGCCGCCGAAGATCTTCGCGACGGCACGGGAGCCGTCGGCCTCGTCGACCTGGTCGACGCTGACCCCGCCGTCGAGCAGCCCGCGGGCGGCGTGGTCGCTGGCCGCCGACGCGATGCTGTCGGCCGCGGCGGGGTCCTGCGCGTTGTGGGCGAGGCCGCCGACGAGAACGGGCACCAGCGTCTTGACGGCACTGTCGACCTCGGCCTCGCCGACGCCCAGCCTGGTCGCGATCTGCTGGGTGGGAATCTCGTTGAAGAGTTCGTCGAGGTCTGCCATGGACCGACAGTAGACCCGCCTGCCGGCGCCGACCAGGCGTTCGGCTCAGTTGAGCCGGGAGACCTCCAGCGACACTCCGGCACCGGGGAAACGAGCCAGGAGCGCGTCGCCCATCGCGGCGGCGGGCGTCAGGATTCCGTGCAGGTCGGAGAGCTTGTCGCGGTCGAGCGCCAGCGCGAGGCCACTCTCGCCGAGCAGCACCGACGTCGCCTTGTACCCGGGATCGCCCTTCTGCGACATCCGGGCGACGTAGCGGGCACCGCTCGACGTCGTCGTGTAGGTCTCCACCGTGTAGTGGCCCTGTTCGCGGGCCCGGTCGCTGGGCCCGGTGCCCGGCTTGGGCAGCACCCGCTCCAGCGCCGAACGCGGGACCCGGTTGAGAAATCTGCTGCCGAGTTCGACCGTCGCGACATTGCCGGCGGTCGCCATCGCGGCGGCCACCGGCGCGAGGATCGAGCGGCCGAGACTCATCTGCTCGGCGTACTCGAAGCGCCTGCCATAGGCGTAGTCGAGCAACGCGTTGCTGCGCCGGACCACCCGGGTGTTGGGGATCGCCATGGCGAACGCACCCACCCAGTAGCCGTCGAGTTCGGGGGCGATGTCGCGGCCGCGGCGCCACCGCGCGTCGGGCTGGGCACCCAGCTCCGGTTCGGCGGCCCGGTCCGGGGACAGCGTGTACGGGTCGTCGAGCAGCCGCCGCGCCTCCGGATCGAGCGACGCCTCCCGGGCGAGCTCGGCCATCGAGGCCACGGTGCCCCCGGACACTCCGCCGGCGAACCTGCGCACCACGAAGTTCGTGTCACCGAGCTGGCCGGCACCGTCGCTCTCGGCCCGACGGTACAGCGCGAAGACGGTGAGATCGGAAGGGATGGAATCGAATCCGCACGCGTGCACGATGCGGGCGCCGTTGTCGAGCGCCTGCTTGTGATAGAGGTCGATCGCCTTGCGCTCGAAGAGCGGTTCACCGGTCAGGTCGGCGTAGTCGGTGCCGGCGGCCGCGCAGGCGCCGACGAGCGGCAGCCCGTACTTCAGATACGGGCCGACCGTGGTGACGACCACCCGGGTCGACGCCGCCATGTCGTTGAGCGTCGAGGGTTCCGACGCGTCGGCGACGACGAGCGGCCAGGACTGCGCCGCCTCTCCCAGCGAGTCGCGGACCGCGAGCAGCCGGTCGGCCGACCGGCCCGCCAGCGCGATCCGCGCGTTCCCGCCGTGGGCGGCCAGGTACTGCGCGGTCAGCTTGCCGACGAATCCGGTGGCGCCGTAGAGAACGATGTCGTGCTCGCGATCGGATGCGCTCATGACACCGGACGCTACCCGAGCAGTTCGGGCACCTCGATGTCCTCCCCGAGCACGTGACGGCCCAGGAAGGCGAGCACCACCTGATACCAGAGCTTGGCGTGCTGCGGGCTGAGCACCCAGTGGTTCTCCGACGGGAAGAACAGGAAGCGATGATCGGTGGTGCCGTCGTCTCCCGCGGGCAACGCGGAGCTGCTGAGCAACTCGTACCACAACCTCAGTGCCTCACCGATGGGCACGCGGTAGTCCTTGTCGCCGTGAATGACCAGCATCGGCGTGCGGATCTTCGAGACGAACCGGTGCGGCGAGTTCGCGGACGCCATCTCGGGTGTCATCTCCCTGGCCCACCAGTACGCCCCGTCCGTGGTCGGGCCGAACTGGTCGAGCGCCCACAGGCTGGCATGGGTGACGATCGCGGCGAACCGGTCGGTGTGGCCGGCGATCCAGTTCACCATGTAGCCGCCGAAGGATCCGCCCATCGCGGCGATGCGCGACTCGTCGACCCGGGGATGGGCGCAGGCGGCGTCGGTCGCCGCGATCAGATCCGTGTAGGGCGCGGATCCCCAAGCGCCCCAGCCTCGTTGGATGAAGTCTTGGCCGTAGCCGGTGGACAGCGCCGGATCGGGCAGGAGCACCGCGTAGCCGCGGGCGACCATCACCCACGGGTTCCACCGCCAGTGCCAGGAGTTCCAGCTGCCCAGCGGGCCGCCGTGAACCCAGAGCACCAGAGGTGCCGGCGCCTCGCCGTGCGGGAGCGCCAGCCAGGAGCGGACCGGCTGCCCGTCGTCCGCGGCCGCGGTCATTTCGGTCAGGGTTCCGGGCAGCTCCGGCGCGGGGACGGCCGGCAACTCGGTCACCGAGCCGTCGGGCTCGATGCGCACCGGGTGCGGTGGACGACGGTAGGAACTGCGAAGCGCGAACAGGACTCCGCCCGGTGCGGTGTGCACATCGGTGTAGGTGAAGTCGTCGTCGACTATCGGCTGCACCTCCCCGGACGACGGGTCGACGGCGAAGATCGGGCCGCGGCCGTTCTGGTCGGCGGTCACGATCAACGAGGCCCCGTCGGAACTCCACGCGACCGACGTCGGCCACCGATCCCACTCGGCGGTGAGTTCCCGGGGCTCCCCGCCGAAGTGCAGGAGCCACAGCGTGATTCGCGGGGCCAGCTCCGGAGTGGAGTGGGTCTCGCGAGTGAAGGCGACCGAGCTGCCGTCAGGGGAGATCGCCGGCAGGCCCAGGTCGGCGTCGAGGTCCTCGGCGATCGTCGACCGCCGTCCCGTCGCCACGTCGACCCGCACCAGCAGGCTGCGGACCGAGGCTCCGGCGGCGGGTTCCTGCCATGTGGTCACCACGAAGCTGCCGTCGCCGCTGAGGTCGAAGGCGGCGTCGCGCAGCCCGGTTCCCGGATCCGGCGTGAGATTGCGGCACCCGTCGGTGAGGAACAGATTCGTCTGCTGCGGACCGAGATCGTGGTCCCAGTGCCGGATCGGGTAACCGCTGTGCAGCACCGCCGACACGTTGTTGTCCTTGCGCGCCTTTCGCAGTCGGCGGTCGTCGTCGACATCGGTCGCCGACGGCAGCAGCGACGATGCGATCACCGTCGCGTCCGCCGCGCGGGCCGACACGACGCCGTCCACTCCCCCGGGCGGTGCGCTGAGCTGATAGGCCTCCCCGCCGCCGGCGGGCAGACACCACAGCGACTTCGGCGGCTCGTCGTCGTCGCCCGGCCGGACCGCGAGGAACAGCAGGTCACCGTCGGAGGTGAACCGCGGCGAGGACTCCCCTTTGGCGCCGTGGGTGATCCGCCGTGCGTCCCGGCGGCCGGCGGGGTCGAGTTCCCAGACGGCGCTGAGGAACTCGGTCCGCTTGTCGTTGAGCCGCGACACCGTCGTGACCACCCGTGAGCCGTCGGGCGACACCGCCAGACCCGACACCCGCGGCACGGCGAGGAAGTCGTCGAGCTCATGAAACGGTGTTCCGAGGGGCGGATCGCAGGCCATGTCCCACTTCGTAACACACGCCCGATATCGTCGCCTCCATGCCAGCGCGCATCCTCGTCGTCGGCGCCGGGATCGCCGGGCTGGCGACGGCGGTGGCGCTGCGCCGGTCCGGTCACGACGTGACCGTCGTCGAGCAACGCACCGACCTCGCGTCCGGTTCGGGCATCAGCATCTGGCCCAATGCGCTGGCGGCCCTCGACGAGATCGGGCTGGGCGATGCGGTGCGCGATGCCGGCGGCAGGGTCACCGCCGGGGCGATCCGGTGGCGGGACGGCGCGTGGCTTCGCCGGCCGTCGGCCCAGCGCATGGTGACCGCTCTCGGTGAGCCTCTGGTGGTGGTGCGCCGCGCGGCACTGACCGGCATCCTCCGTGAAGCGCTGCCCCCCGGGGCGGTGCAGACCGGTTTCTGCGCGACGAACCTCACGGCGACGGGTTCGTCGGCGCGCGTGACGTTGTCCGACGGCCGGAGCCGGGAGACGGACGCAGTGGTGGGCGCCGACGGAGTCAATTCCCTGGTGGCCCGCACCCTGAACGGGCCACTCTCCAGCCGCTATGTCGGCTACACCGCGTGGCGCGGGGTGGCCCAGTTCGCGCTGGATCCGGATCTGGCGGGCGAGACGATGGGCGCAGGTATAGAGGTGGGCCATGTCCCCCTCGGCCCCGACCACACCTACTGGTTCGCCACCGAGCGCGCACCGGAGGGCAGCGCCGCGACCGGCGGGGAGCACGCCTACCTCACCGCGAAGCTGGCCGGGTGGGCTGATCCCATTCCGCAGCTGGTGGCCTCCACCGCCCCGGCGGACCTGCTCCGCAACGATCTCTACGACCGGGCTCAGCCCAGGGTCTGGTCGGCCGGGCCGGTGGTGATCGTCGGCGACGCGGCGCATCCCATGCGGCCCCATCTCGGCCAGGGCGGATGCCAGGGGCTCGAGGACGCGGCGATCCTCGGGCGCTGCGTCACCGACTGCACGAACCTGGCGGAGGCGTTCGGGCGGTTCGCCGCGTTCCGCAGGCGCCGGGTCCGGGCGCTGGTGCGTGAGTCGGCGGCGATCGGCAGGGTCGTCAACCTGCGGCCGGCGTTCCTGAGCGGCGTCGCGAGTCGTGCCACCGCGTTGATCCCGGAGCCGGTGGTGACCCGTCACCTGGCATGGATCGCGGCACGCTCGGCATTCGTGCTGCCGACGGCCGGCGACCGCGCGACCTGACCGGTCGGGCCGTCGTCAACGGGCCGCGCGCGGCGTGAAGATCGCCGAGCACATCTTGCGCAGATCGAGGATGCCGCCGAAGAGCGACGTGGGCATCGTGGCGCAGCCCTTGGCCTGGGCCACCGGCACAACCGAAGGCGTGGACGTGGCGGGGTTGCCCCACACCTGGGCCGCGAGGCCCTTGGCACCGCACTTCGGCCAGGCCTGCAGGCCCTGGCTCTGCAGCACGTTCTCCGCGACCCGGATCTGCTCGGCACGCGACGCGCCCGCGGGGCTGCCCACGCCGCCGTTGGCCGACCAGGTCGCCTCCTTGAACTGCAGTCCGCCGTAGGCGCCGTTACCGGTGTTGGTGGACCAGTTGCCGCCCGACTCGCACTGCGCGATGGCGTCCCAGTTGACGGAGTCGGCGTGCGCGGTGGCCGTGGCCCCCTCCGTCAGCGCCATCGGCACGACGGCCATGGCTCCGGAGATGGCGGCGGCCAAGAGGCCCTTGTTGACTGCGGTGCGAACGTTCATCTCTGCGGTCCTTCCCCGACCGTTGTGACTCAAGGCCCGCAGGTGAGGTGGTGCTGCGTTCTCACGATGCGGCTATCAGACCTGTCGGGTGACGAACATCACGTGTTACGAGAGAGGCGAAAGTTTTAATCGTTACTTATTTGGTGTAAGAGGCCTCTGAGAACAAAGGGACGGCGCCGGCGGAAGCCGGCGCCGTCTCCTCGGCAGATGGCTGAGCCTTCTAGCCGCGCCTGCCGCAGACCGGCCAGGCGCCGATGCCCTGGGTGTGGAGCACGTTCTCGGCCACGCGGATCTGCTCTTCACGGCTCGCATTGTGGGGCGAGCCGGTGCCGCCGTTGGCCGACCATGTGCTCTGCGTGAACTGCAGGCCGCCGGAGTAACCGTTACCGGTGTTGATGGACCAGTTGCCGCCCGACTCGCAGGCAGCCACGGCGTCCCAGTTGACGCTGTCCGCATTCGCGGTACCGGTCGCCAGGGCCATCGGTGCGACTGCGAGCGCACCGGCGATGGTGGCCATACCGAACGTCTTGCGGATGTTCTTCAACTTCGATCCTTTCGCCAAGCGCGCGCCGACAACCGGCCGCGTGGACACGCGGTCGTAGCTGCCTGGATTCAGGCGGGGTGGTCGGGTCGCACCGTCTCGGTCGGGCGCGACTGGGAGGGCCTGGAGGCCTCACCGGGCTTCACACCCGATGGCCGGAGGGCGGCGATCCGCCCCCGATAGCCCCACACACGCTGGTTCGTGGTTTTGAGTTATTTGCTTCGTTTGAAGCCGTTTCGGACGGTACAAACCGATTCGCGCAAAGTCATGTCGCCACTCGCCGCGTCGCGCGCAGATCACGGCTTGATCACGGACCCGCTTGCCGCGTGGTCACCGCAGGTCAACGTCGACTTTGACGCGCGCGTCGGCGGCGACCGAAACCGCCGCAGCCGTGAGCCAAATCACGATCAAATTGTGAGCTGAGCCACGGTTGACGGTGCCTTCGAATGGTTACGGCCCGGCCAAAATGCCTCTGCAGAGCCAGAATCGCCCTGTGTGACGATGCCTCCTCGATGAGCGGTTCGCTGGACAAATCCGATTGCCAGATGATCGTGATCTCGCCTAATCCACTGCAGGACAGTATTTTTCATGTGAAAGAACGGGGCTTTCGGATAGCCACAGCGAGCTGCCCGGCACCACAGCCTTCGGCGCACCTGACCGTAAATATCTGTGTGCCAGTACATTCGGCTGACAGCTCTGCCGTGAGCCGGCAGGTCACGCCGGCCGTGGACGTTCGTTCCCCACCGGGTCGCCAACGAGCTGCGAGGCCGATCGGGGCTAGAAAACCATCGTGAGGTGGGCTAAATGACTGGATTCTCGACAAGAGCCAAATGAATGTTGGTGAACCCCAACAGGTTAGGAGTCACCACACGAGGGGCTCCCAGGAACTCGCCGCTGAATTCTTCCAGCTCGATAACGGCGGGCGAATTGATCACATGCAGCGAATAATGGGAACGAATTCGACGGCGAATGTGACGAATTCACCAAAGCAATTTGCTAGGACAGCCGCGGCGGGACGACGCTCTCCAGATCGGCCGCAGTGTTGACGTTGGCCAACGCCGGCTGTTCGGGCATCACGATCCGCTGGGTGTCGACGCGGTCGACCAGCGCACGCATGCTCCGCTCACCGTTTTTCACGAGAGCGTCCACGGTCTCGAACAGCGCGGTGCGGTAGATGCCCGCCAGGTAATGGTCCCTGCCGTCCCACGGCAGCACGACGTCGGCGCCCAGCCGCTGCGCCGGACCTGCCAGCGCATCGATCACCTCCGTTGTGAGCAGTGGCATGTCGACGGCACAGACGAAGGCGTGGGACAGACCGGCCTCGGCGGCGGCCCGCAACCCCCGCCCGGTGGCCAGCAAGGGACCCACGCCGCGCACCTCGTCGCGGAGGATCGTCGCGGGCAGTTCCGGCAGTGCCTGACCGGGAGCGGCGATGACCAGCACCGGCCGGCAGCGGGACCGCACGACCGACACGACCTGCTCGACCAGGGTGGTGGCCCCCGAGGGGCCGTGGAACGGCATCGTGGCCTTGTCCCGGCCCATCCGCCGGGAGGCTCCACCGGCGAGCACCACGGCAGCCAACGGCAGCGAAGACGTCACCCTCGTGACGTTAGCTCAGCCCGCTGCGAAGAGAGCGGAAGAACGGTCAGTCGACCGTCCAGGTGTCCTTGCCTCGAAGGAGCGTCTGCAGGGCCGCCGTGTCGTGGGCCTTCGCGTCGCGCGCCGCGGTGACCTGCGCACGAGCGGCGTCGTCGTAGGTCGGCTTGCTCACCCGGCGGAAGATGCCCATCACCATGTGATCGAGGTTCTGCTCCGAGAGCCGGGACAGCGCGAAGGCGTAGGCCGGATCCTCGAGCTGCGCGTCGTGAACGACGATGTCCTCGGCGGACACGTCGGCGGTCTTGGCGACCTCCAGGCCGTAACCCGACTTGACGACGCAGTACTCGCCGTCGGCGCCGAACGTGATCGGCTCACCGTGGGTGAGGGTGATCAGCCGCTCCTCGGCGCCTTCCTTGCGCAGCGCGTCGAACGATCCGTCGTTGAAGATCGGGCAGTCCTGCATGATCTCCACCAGCGCCGCGCCCCGGTGCTCGGCGGCACCCCGCAGGACCTCGGAGAGGCCCTTGCGGTCCGAGTCCAGCGCACGGCCGACGAACGTCGCCTCGGAGCCCAGCGCCAACGACACCGGGTTGAACGGGTAGTCCAGCGATCCCATCGGGGTCGACTTGGTGATCTTGCCGACCTCGGAGGTCGGTGAGTACTGCCCCTTGGTCAGGCCGTAGATCCGGTTGTTGAACAGCAGGATCGTGATGTTGATGTTGCGGCGCAGCGCGTGGATCAGGTGGTTGCCCCCGATGGACAGCGCGTCACCGTCGCCCGTGACGACCCAGACCGACAGGTCCGGCCGGGCCAGCGCCAGACCGGTGGCGATGGTCGGCGCGCGGCCGTGGATCGAGTGGAAGCCGTAGGTCTCCAGGTAGTACGGGAACCGGCTGGAGCAGCCGATACCGCTGACGAACGCGATGTTCTCACGACGCAGACCGAGCTCGGGCAGGAAGTTGCGGATGGTGTTGAGGATGACGTAGTCACCGCAACCGGGGCACCAGCGGACTTCCTGGTCGCTGGTGAAGTCCTTCGCCTTCTGCGGTTGGTCGGTCGTCGGGACTCCGCTGGTCTTGGTCAGCGGCGTCAACCCCAGGTCGGTGCCGATCACGTCCGTCATGCGTTCACTCCAGTCTCGACGGTGGCCGCGGCCAGCCGTGCGAACTTGGCCTTCTCTATTTCCCTGTCCCCGAGCGTTCCGTCCAGCGCGGCGTCGATGATGCCCTCGACCTCGTCGGCGAGGAACGCCATGCCCTCGACCTTGGTCACCGATTGGACGTCCACCAGATAGCGCCCTCGCAGCAGCAGCGCCAGCTGACCGAGATTCATCTCCGGCACGACGACCTTCGAGTAACTGTTGAGCACCTCGCCCAGGTTGGCCGGGAACGGATTGAGGTTCTGCAGCTGAGCGTGGGCGACCTTGGTGCCCTTGCGCCGGGCCCGCCGGCAGGCCTCGCCGATCGGCCCGTAGCTACTGCCCCAGCCGAGAATCAGCAGGTCGGCGTCACCGGTCGGGTCATCCACCTTTAGGTCGGCGACCGAGATCCCGGCGACCTTCTCGTGCCGCAGCCGCACCATCAGGTCGTGGTTCTTGGGCTCGTAGGAGATGTTGCCGGAGCCGTTGGCCGACTCCAGGCCACCGATGCGGTGGGCCAGCCCCGGCGTACCGGGCACGGCGAACTGACGGGCCAGCGTCTCGGGGTCGCGGGCGTAGGGCTGGAACGGTTCGCCCTCTTTGGCGAAGGTGTGCTCGATGGGCGCGTAGGCGCTCACGTCGGGGATGCGCCACGGCTCCGAGCCGTTGGCGATGGCGCCGTCGGACAGGATCATCACCGGCGTGCGGTAGTTGATCGCGATGCGGACGGCCTCCACCGCGATGTCGAAGCAGTCCGAGGGCGAGCGCGGCGCCAGCACGGCGACCGGGGACTCGCCGTTGCGGCCGAACATCGCCTGCAACAGATCGGCCTGCTCGGTCTTGGTCGGCAGTCCCGTGGACGGCCCGCCGCGCTGGACGTCGATCACGATCAGGGGCAGCTCGGTCATCACCGCGAGACCGATCGCCTCCGACTTCAGCGAGATGCCGGGGCCGGAGGTGCTGGTGACGCCCAGCGCGCCGCCGTAGGAGGCGCCGATCGCCGCGCCGATGCCGGCGATCTCGTCCTCGGCCTGGAAGGTCAGCACGTTGAAGTTCTTGTGCTTGGACAACTCGTGGAGGATGTCGGACGCCGGCGTGATCGGGTAGGTGCCCAGTACCACCTGCAGGTCGGCCAGCTGTCCGGCGGTGACGATGCCGTACGCGAGCGCGGTGTTGCCCGAGATCTGCCGGTATTCACCGGTTTTCAGCTTGGCCGGCGCCACCTCGTAGGTGGTGCCGAAGGCCTCGGTGGTCTCGCCGTAGTTCCAGCCCGCCTTCAGCGCGAGCACGTTGGCCTCGGCCACCTCGGGCTTGCGGGAGAACTTCTCGCGGATGAACGCCTCGCTGTGCTCGAGTTCGCGGCCGTACATCCACGACAGCAGCCCCAGGGCGAACATGTTCTTGGCGCGCTGACCGTCCTTCTTGGTGGCGCCGATGGATTCGACGGCACCGAGGGTCAACGTGGTCATCGCGACCGCCTGCACGACGTAGTCGGACAGCTCGTCGGTCTCCAGCGGATTGGCGTCGTAGCCGACCTTGGCGAGGTTGCGCTTGGTGAACTCGTCGGAGTTGGCGATGATCAGGCCGCCGCGCGGCAGATCGGAGACATTGGCCTTCAGCGCGGCCGGGTTCATCGCGACCAGCACGTCGGGCCGGTCGCCGGCGGTGAGGATGTCGTAGTCGGCGATCTGGATCTGGAAGGACGAGACACCCGGCAGGGTGCCCTGTGGCGCCCGGATCTCGGCCGGGTAATTCGGTTGCGTCGCAAGGTCGTTGCCGAACAGCGCCGCCTCGGAGGTGAATCGGTCACCGGTGAGCTGCATACCGTCGCCGGAATCGCCGGCGAACCGGATGACGACCTTTTCGAGCTTCTGCCGGGGCGTGCGGTCCGCGCTACCTGTCACGTTGCCGTTCTCTCCCACTCGCCTGCCTTCCGGATCGTTCTCGAGGTCCGCGTGAGCCCGCAATCTGGCGAATACCCATCGAGTCGCAGTCGACGCGACGCGCCGTCGATGGGCGTTCACCGAAATTGGTGTCACTGCCAGTACCGATTATGGCACTTCTCTTAGGTGACCCTTGACCGGACGCTGGGGTGACGCGCCGGTAGCCTTCCGGCGAACGCACTGCTCAGACGCCATCGCGGCGGGCAGGATAAGACAGAAGTGTGTTGTTCGTCACGTTTACCGGCCATGTCGCGCTAAGCGCCGTTCTTAGAATTTGTTACTAATCAGTAGCCACCAGCTAGCACTGCACCGGCAGGTTGTACGGCGTGATGACCTGGATCGGCACCGGGCGCGCCGGCTCGACCGGCAAAGCCCCACGCTCCTGCAGGATCAGGCGCAGCGCCATCCTCGCGTCGGCGCGCAGATCGTTGTGCAGCACCGCCGAGATCCGGCCTTCGCGCAGCAACCGCCGATTGTCGGCGTCGAGGTCGTGGGCCACGAAGACCCGGCAGAACCGTCCGATCTTCTCGAACGCCGCGACCGTGGCGACGTTGCCCCCGCCGACGGAGTAGACGGCCTCCACGTTCGGGTGAGCCTCGAGCGCCTCGAGCACCAGGCGCTCGTTGGTGGCGTCGATGCCGTCGCTCTCGCTCACCTCGACCAGCGAGCGCCCCGAGTTGCGCAGTGCCGACCGGAACCCGACCTCCCGCTCTCCCTCACCGCGGAACACCGACCTGCTCACCGTGATCAGGACGTCCGACGGCGCCTCCCCCAGCCACTGCTGGACGAGGTAGGCGGCCGTCACGCCGGCGCCGTGGTTGTCGATGCCGACGTAGGCGCAGCGGGCGCTGGCCGGTACGTCGGTCGCGTACGTCACCACGGGAACGCCCGAGTCCACCAAGCGGTCGATGGCCTCGGCGACCTCGGGGTCGTCCTGGGCCTTGAGCACCACACCGTGGCTGCCGCGCAGCCGCCCGAGCGCGTCGACCATCTGCGCGGTCGAGCCGGCCTCCCACAGATGGAACCGGGCCCGCACCATGGCGGGCGCGAAGACGGGTAGTTCGGCCTCGACCGCGGCGCGGAACGCGTCGGAGAACCGCTGCGGAGTCTGCATGACGACGTCGACGAGATAGCGCCGGCCGTTGAGCCGCAGTTGCGCGCGCTGTTTGTCCAGATCGGCGATGGCCTGTTTGACCTCGGCGATCGTGTTCTCCCGGACGCCGGGCCGGTTGTTCAGCACGCGGTCGACGGTGGCCTCGCTTAGTCCGGACTGCTGAGCGATCTCGCGAACCTTGTAGCGATGCGCCATGGCGGACTCCGTTGAGGTGTTTTTGATGGTTTTCTGCTGTTGATTGCGGTGCTGATCACAGCAAGACTAACCGCCATGGCCGCTCCCGTCCGCACCCCCTCCACCGGCGCGTCGGCGGCCTGGATCGGCGAGTCGGACGTCGACCTGGACGAGTTTCGCGTTCAGGTCGAACGCGACACCGACCTCGCGGACTACCCGCACGCCGCCGAGGTGCGCAGCAAGGTGCTGGTGTACTCGGCGGACGCCCTTGCCGAAGTCACGGAACGCGCCGGTGGTCGGCGTGCGCTGCAGTCGGAGCTGATCCGGGCTCTCGCCGACGGCCCCGGCGTCGTCGTGTTCACCGAGGCGTTCGAGGCCGGCGTCGTCGACCGTGCCAACGAGGCCTTCTTCACGCTCATCGAGGCGCAGCGGGCCGGCGGCCGGGAAGCCGGTGACCACTTCGGCACGCCCGGCGCCAACGACCGCATCTGGAACGCCGCGCAGAAGCTGGCGCTGCACGCTCCGCAGGTGTTCGCCGAGTACTACGCCAACGACGCCGTGGCCCTGATCTGTCAGGCCTGGCTCGGGCCGCGGTATCAGGTGACTTCTCAGGTCAACGTCGTCAATCCCGGTGGTACGGCGCAGGTTCCGCACCGCGACTACCATCTCGGCTTCGTGCCCGAGGAGCATCTCGCCGAGTACCCGGCCCACGTCCACCGCGCGTCACCGGCGCTGACGCTGCAGGGCGCGGTGGCGCACTGCGACATGCCGGTCGAGAGCGGCCCGACGATGCTGCTGCCGCACTCACAGCGTTTCGCCGGCGGGTACGTCGCCTTCAACCGCCCCGAGTTCGTCGACTACTTCGCCGCCCATCACGTGCAGCTGCCCCTGCAGAAGGGCGACGCGGTGTTCTTCAATCCTGCGCTGTATCACGGCGCGGGAGCCAACGTCTCGGCCGCAACGCCGGCGATCCGGCGGATCGCGAACCTGCTGCAGATCAGCTCCCCGTTCGGCCGCGCGATGGAGGCGATGGACCGCACCGCGATGGTGGCCGCCGTCTATCCCGAGCTGCGGGCGATGAAGGCCGCCGGCCGGCCATGGCGCGATCTGCACAACGTCGTGGTCGCCACCGCCGAGGGCTATGCGTTTCCCACGAACCTGGACAGCGATCAGCCCGTCGGCAGCCTGGCGCCGCCGAGCCAGGTCGACACCGTGCTCGGCGCGCTGGCCCACGCCCTCACCGCCGAAGACCTCGCCGTCGCACTGCGCGACCAGAACGAACGGAGACACCCATGACCACCCTCGGCCTGATCGGGCTCGGCAGGATCGGTGCGTTCCATGCCGACACCCTGACCAACCTGCCCGAGATCAGCGGCCTCGTCGTCACCGACGAACGGCCGGACAGCGTCGCGGAAGTCGCGGCGAAATACGATGCCACGCCGGTTGATTCGGTGGACAAGCTGCTGTCCTCCGGGATCGACGGCGTCGTGGTAGCGGCAGCCACCCCAGCGCACGCGGAGTTGGCGCTGGCCGCCGTGGAGCGTGGGCTGCCCACCTTCTGCGAGAAGCCGATCGCCGCGACCGCCGCGGAGAGCGCCCGGGTGGCCGAGGTCATCGCGCGCTCCGGAGTGCCGGTGCAGGTCGGCTACCAGCGCCGCTTCGATGCCGCGTTCGCCGCGGCCAAGCAGGCCGCCTACAGCGGCGCCCTCGGCGCGTTGCACACGGTTCGCAGCACGACGATGGATCCGGCTCCCCCGCCGATGGACTACATCAGGGGATCGGGCGGCATCTTCCGTGACTGCGCGGTGCACGACTTCGACGTGATCCGCTGGGTGACCGGTCAGGAGGTCCTCGAGGTGTACGCCACCGGAAGCGTCCAGGGTGACCCGCTGTTCACCGAATACGGCGACGTCGACACCGCCGCGATCGTGGTGCGCTTCGACGGCGGAGCGCTCGGCGTCGTGTCGGCGGCCCGCTACAACGGGCGCGGTTACGACTGCCGGCTGGAGGTGCACGGGTTCGACGACACCGTCGTCGCAGGCTGGGACCGGGGAGTCCCGGTGCGCAACGTCGATCCTGCCCAGAGCGGCCCGTCCGGATTCCCCTCCGGCATGCCGCACCACTTCTTCATGGACCGGTTCGCCGAGGCGTTCCGCGCCGAGCTCAGCGCATTCGTGAAGGTGGTTCAGGGCGGCCCGATTCAGGGTGCCACAGTCGCCGACGCGGTCGAGGTGGCCTGGATCGCCGAAGCCGCCACGGAGTCCCTGCGCCGGGGTGTCCCGGTACGTATCGAGGAGGTCAAGCAGTGAAGGTCGCAGGTGCACCGATTTCATGGGGCGTGTGCGAGGTGCCGGGCTGGGGTTACCAGCTGAGCCCGGACCGGGTGCTGTCCGAGATGCGGCAGGTCGGGCTGACCGCCACCGAACTCGGGCCGGAGGGCTTCCTGCCCAGCGACACCGCCGAACTGGTGTCGTTGCTCGACCGTCACGGCCTGAGCTGCGTCGGCGGGTTCGTCCCGGCCGTGCTGTTCGACGAGGGGCATGACCCGCTCGACGACCTGGCCGGGCCGTTGGAGTCACTGGTCGCCGCCGGTGCGGGTGTGGTGGTGCTGGCCGCCGCGACCGGCGCCGAGGGGTATGACGCCCGGCCGGAACTCACCGAATCACAATGGGCGACACTGCTTCTCAATCTGGATCGGCTCGCCGGTGTGGTCGCGGCGCGTGGCCTCGTCGCGGTGCTGCACCCGCACGTCGGCACCATGGTGGAGAACCGCGCCGAGGTGGATCGGGTGCTCGCCGGGTCGAGCATCCCGCTGTGCCTGGACACCGGGCACCTGCTGATCGGTGGCACCGATCCGCTGGAGCTGGCGCGCGCGGTCCCCGAGCGCATCAAGCACGCGCACCTCAAGGACGTCGACGCCGCGCTGGCGGCCAAGGTGCAGTCCGGTGAGCTGACCTACACCGACGCCGTCGCCGCGGGGATGTACGTGCCGCTGGGCGCCGGCGACGTGGACATCACGGGCATCGTCACAGCGTTGGAGGACAGCGGTTTCGACGGCTGGTACGTCATGGAGCAGGACAACATCCTCGACGGCGAACCCGGCGGAGAAGGACCGCTGGCCGACGTGCTGGCCAGCGTGGCGTTCCTCGAAGGAGCCGCGTCGGGCGTCTGGGCGTGAGCCTGCGGATCGGCGTCCTGGGCGCCTCCCGCATCGCCGAGGACGCGATCGTCGGCCCCGCCCGGCAGCTGGGTCACCGCCTGGTCGCCGTGGCGGCCCGGGATCCGCTGCGCGCCAGCGCATTCGCCGACAAGTACGGTGTGGAGCGAGTGCTGCCGTCGTACCGGGACGTGGTGACCGATCCCGAGGTCGACGTCGTCTACAACCCGCTGGCCAACGCGCTGCACGCGCCGTGGAACCTGGCCGCGGTGGCCGCGGGCAAGCCGGTGCTGAGCGAGAAGCCGTTCGCCCGCAACACGGTCGAGGCCGCGCAGGTCGCGGCCGCCGCGCAGGCCGCGGGCGTCACGGTCATGGAGGCGTTCCACTACCTGTTCCATCCGGTGACGCGCAGAGCTTTCGAGCTGGCCACCGACGGCACGCTGGGCGAACTCACCCGCGTCGAGGTCCGGATGGGCATGCCCGCGCCACAGGCCGCCGATCCGCGATGGTCCTTGGAGCTCGCCGGCGGCGCGCTGATGGATCTCGGCTGCTACGGCCTGCACATCATGCGGCGGTTCGGCGAGCCGTCGGTCAACCGGGCCACCGCAGGCGAACGCAGCCCGGGGGTGGACGCCTGGTGTGACGTCGAACTGACCTTCCCCTCAGGAGCCACGGGGCTGTCGACCAACACCATGGAGGCCGACGACTACTCCTTCACCCTGAGGGTCATCGGGACGCGCGGAGAGGCGTTCGTACACGACTTCATCAAGCCCCACCACGACGACAGACTGACGGTCCGCACGCACGATGACACCCGCGTCGAACACCTGGGGCGGCGCCCGTCGTACACCTATCAGCTGGAAGCGTTCGCCGCCCACGTCCAGCACGGCGCACCGGTGCCGCTGGACACCGCCGACGCCGTCGCGAACATGGCGCTCGTCGATGAGGCGTACCGGGCCGCTGGCCTGAGCCCGCGCTGACGTCCTCGTCGATCTGTTGGTCGGCCGCCGAAGCGGCAGGCCCCCGCGCCGGGCGGGGGCCTGCCGCTGTCGGGATTACTCGCCGGAGGACTTGTCGGTCCGCGACGATTCGTGCGAGGCGCCGGTTCCGGAGGCAGCGCCTTCGGACGCACCGGTTCCCGACGAAGTCCGCTCGGACGCACCGGTTCCCGACGAAGTCCGCTCGGACGCACCGGTTCCCGAGGAAGTCCGCTCGGACGCACCGGTTCCCGAGGAAGCGCCACCGGAGGCGCCATCGGTGGTCTCGGAGGCGCTGCCGCCGTCTGCACCGTCGCTGTCGGTGCCGTCGGTGGCGCCACCGGTGTGCGTGCCGTCCACGTCACCGGCCTCCGTGCCGGGGCTTTCGGCGACGTCGGTCTTGTCAACGGCAGCAGGCTGCTCGACCGGGGTCTCGTCGGGTTTCTTGGCAGCCGTTTCCTCGTTGGGCGCCCTGTCGACCGGGGTCTCGACTGCGCCGTGGGTGGTCGGCGGCGCGTCGTGCGGCACCGGTACGCCATCGGTTGTCGCCGGGCCGGTCTCGGTGGAGGGCACCGCCAGCGTCACGGTCGTTGACGCGTGGATGACCGGCGAGGCGACCTTGTCGACGAGCCTGGTGGTCGCCGGCGCGGCTGACTGCGCGCCCAGCGCCGTCGCCATGGCCCGGGGAAGGTTCACCAAAGCCGCCTGGAGCAGGCCCGCGCTGAACGGATCGTTACTGACGGTCAGGAGACCGGCAGCGAAGCCACCTGAGGCGTCGGTGTAGCCGTTGAGGACCGCCCCGACGAGCCGCGCCGGCACGTTGATCACCGCGGTGAGCGCGTCGCCAAGGTGGCCGGCACCGAGTGCCTCGACGAAATCCTGCAGGGACGCGCCGAATGCGTTGATGGGTGCGACGATCGGGCCCATCGCAGCCGTCAGCAGCGGCACGATGTTGGCGTTGTCGAACAGCGCGCCGACCGCATCTGTCACGTTCTGGGCGATCTTCACCGGAACCTGCAGCAGCCCCGACATGAGCAGCGGCAACCCGACACCGACCACGAGGGGGCCCGCGATCACGGTCGACGTCAGCGTGGCGAACCCCGCCGCAATCTGTCCAGCCTTGATCTGCTCGACAGCATCCTGGATGCCGGCGCGCAGACCGAAGGGATTGTCCGGCGCGAAGTATTCCGCCAACCCTTCGATGACCCCCTTCCCCGCGCTGCCGACGATGTTGAGATTGCCCAGCTGATTGGTCAGGATCTGACGCAGCACGGGCACGGGATCGGAAAGCACCTCCTGGCCGATGCCGCCGGCGTTGTGGATCGCTCCGGCGATGACCTCAGACCACAGCGCGATCGGATTCGGCTGCGCGACGAGGTGGACGGCTGCCGACGAGACGGTCGGAACAGCGACTTCCGGTAGCGATGGATAGACCGGAGTCAACGCGATCGCACCGGCTCCTACAAGAGCAACAGCGGTTGCCAGCGGCGGCTTCACTGCAACGTGCACGGGGTCTCCTCAGTTGTGAGTGAAAATGTTAACGGCGAGTAATTTACTCATAGGTAAGTTGACATGTCTGCGGTTAACGTCAAGATCATTCACGCATAGGGGGTTGATGTCCACGTCAGCAACATATTTGCGGAACAGCGAACCTCACGGTTCGGCTGCAGTTCGGACGCCAGAACGTCATAACGGCAAATGTTGCGGGCTCGCGGCGCGTACGTGATCTAGCCCGAGCGTCTCACTGGCGACATCCCTGCACGGGCATCACCAGAAGCGCACGTAACAGGGGAAATTTGACCCGCAACGCTACCGACCGGAGCGAAATTCGAGGCGTTGCCGGGGGAGCCGCTGCAAGCAGTCAGGTCACCCGGCAACGAAAAGTGATCTTGATATCGGCCGCCGCTGTTTGCCTCACCGCGCGGGTTCGGCAATCTGGTGTCATGCCCGGTCACTTTTCGGTGCGGGTGGGTTCTGGTGCCCCTCGCCGAAACCGGACGCAGTCGGACGCGCCCGCCGACATAGACTCAGTACTGATCGCCCTTGGCCGCACGCCGTTCGTGCCAGCGCAGCCGCAGCAACAGCAGGTTGCGGTGCGCACGCCACCCCACCGACAGCGGGTCACGCCAGACGGGAGTGTCCGCCTGTGATCCGGGAGCCCTGTCCATGACAACCATTGTGCCGTCTCCGGCCGCCGTCGGCCTGTCCACGCAGGCAGCGACACCATGTCGAGACCGTGAACATCAGAGCACGGCGAAGCGGTCGGCCAGTGACGCCAGCGTCGACTCGATGCCCTGGGCGTTCTTGTTCTGCATGCCGAGCAGTTCGATCAGCATCGGCGCCTTGGCAGTCGAGTAGTCAAACGTCTCCGTCACCTTCGTCGCGTCCTGACCCACCTCGGCCAGTTCCCAGCGCCAGCGATGCCCCAGCGAATGCTGCCACTCGACGACGCGGTTTTCCTCCACTCAGCGCGAAGATCTGCGCGGCCGGAGCGCCGACCTGCACGCTGCGACTGACCGCGCGTGGCCCGGCGTCCTCGGTCTTCACCGGTGAAGTGCTCATGGGGGCTCCATACCCGAAGGCCCCGCCGGCCAATCGGTCGACGGGGCCCCCGGGGTCGAGCCGGTCAGCCCTTGGCGGCGCGCAGTTCGTGGGAGAGCGCCTCGAGCTCGTCGCCGCCGGCCATCTCCTGGGTGAGATGTTCCAGCGTGATGTCGTCGTAGGTGCAGTCCAGCTTCTGCCGGCCGCGATTGAGCAGCACGAAGTGGTCCCCGACCATGTGGGCGTGGTGCGGGTTGTGCGTGATGAACACGACGCCGAACCCGGCTTCCTTGGCCGCGGTGATGTATTTGAGCACCACGCCGGACTGCTTGACGCCCAGGGCCGCGGTCGGCTCGTCGAGGATCAGCACGCGCGCTCCGAAGAACACCGCCCGGGCGATCGCGACACACTGCCGCTGACCTCCCGACAGTGAGCCGATCGGCACGTCGACGTCGGGCAGATCGATGCCCATCTTCGACAACTCGGTCAGCGTCGTGGCGCGCATCGCGTTGGCGTCCAGCGAGAACGGGAACGACTTCTTGCGCAGTTCCTGCCCCAGGAAGAAGTTGCGCCACACCGGCATCAGCGGGACGACCGCCAGATTCTGGTAAACCGTCGCGATGCCCTTGTTCAGCGCTTCGGCGGGCGAGGCGAACTTTGTCGGTTCGCCGTCGACCAGGAGTTCGCCCTCGCTCTGCTGGTGCAGGCCGGCGATGATCTTGATCAGCGTGGACTTGCCCGCGCCGTTGTCGCCGAGGATGCCGGTCACCTCGCCGGCGTGCACCCGCAGGCAGATGTCCTTCAACGCAGTGATGTTGCCGTAGGTCTTGCCGACGTTCTTGAGCTCGACCAGCGGCACCTTGCCTCCGGAATGCGAGTCGCTGGTGGGCTTTTCGACGGAAATGGTCATCGGATCACTTCTTTGCTGCGTAGTTGCGGAAGGCGTTGTTGGCGATCACCGCGAACAGCAGCATCGCGCCGAGGAAGAACTTGAACCAGTCCGGGTTCCAACCGGCATACACGATGCCCTGGTTGGTCATGCCGAAGATGAACGCGCCGATCGCGGCGCCGATGGCCGTCCCGTAGCCACCGGTCAGCAGGCAGCCGCCGATGACCGCCGCGATGATGTAGAAGAACTCGTTGCCGATGCCCTGGCCGGACTGCACGGTGTTGAAGGCGAACAGCAGGTGCATGCCGACGAACCAGGCACAGAAGCCGACGAACATGAACAGCCCGACCTTGACCTTGGTGACCGGAACACCCACGGCGCGAGCGCTGTCCGCGTCACCGCCGACGGCGAAGATCCAGTTGCCGATCTTGGTCTTGAAGAGCACCCAGGTCGCGATCGCGGTGAACACCAGCCACCACACCACGGTGATGCGGATGCCGACGCCGAACAGCGTGAACGAGGAGGCGAAGACCTTCTGCGCCGAGTCCCAGCCCTGCATGTCGCTGACGCTCTGCGTGGCCACCTGGCCCGAGACGAGTTTCGTGACCGCGAGATTGATGCCGGCGAGCATGAAGAACGTGCTCAGCGTGATGAGGAAGCTGGGGATCTTGGTCTTCATCACCAGGAACCCGTTGAAGAACCCGACCGCCAGCGACAGGATCAGCGCCAGCGCTGCGCCCGCCCAGAGGTTGAGGTGCAGGTTGTAGGACAGCATCGAGGCCGCCAGCGAACTGAACGTCACCGCGACGCCGGCCGACAGGTCGAACTCGCCGCCGATCATCAGCAGCGCCACGCCGCAGGCCATGATGCCGATGGTCGAACTCGCGTACAGCACGGTCGCCAGCGACGCCGCCTCACGGAACGGAGCGGCGACGATCAGGAACAAGACGAAGATCCCGATCGCTCCGATGCCGGCACCCATTTCAGGCCGGATCAGCAGGCGCTGCAGTCGATTTCGTTCTTTCACACGTTCGTCGCGTACCACCGCGTGGGCGGCGACGTCGAGGTCGGCTTGCGTGGTCATCTCTCTACCCCCGGGTCGTTATCGGGTTCCGCCCTTGGCCAGTTCGGCCACGGCGTCGATGTTGGACTTGTCGATGAAGGACGGCCCGGTCAGCGTGGCCTGGCCGCCGCCGATCAGGTTCTTGTTGTTCAGATACAGCCACAGCGCATCCACGGCGAGGTAACCCTGCAGGTAGGGCTGCTGGTCCACCGCCCATTGCACGTCGCCGCTCTTGATCGCGTCGACGAGCGCGGCGTTGGTGTCGAACGTGACGACCTTGGCGTTGCTGCCCGCGTTCTTCTTCGACTGGACGGCGGTCAGCGCGATCGGCGCCCCCAGCGCGACGACGGTGTCGATCGACGGATCCTGCTGGAGCTTCGCGGTGATCGTGGACTCGACCGACGGCATGTCCTTGCTGTTGACGTTCAGCAGCTCCGTCTGGCCCTTGAAACCCTGCGTGACGCCCGCGCAGCGGGATTCGAGCGCGACCTGGCCCTGCTCCTGGATGACGCAGATGATCTTCTTGGCGCCGTCGGCGTTGAGTTTCTCACCTGCCGAGACTCCGGCCAGCTTCTCGTCCTGGCCGAAGTACTCCTGCACACCCATCGATTTCCAGTCGTCGAAGCCGGAGTTGAACGCGACCACCGGAATGCCCTTGGCTTCTGCGGCTTTGACGGCAGGTGCCATCGCGTCGGGCTTGGCCAGCGTGACCGCGATGCCGTCGACCCCGCTGTCGATCGCGCTCTGAACGAGGTTCGCCTGGTTGGGCGCCTCGGGGTCGTTCGAGTAGCGCAGCTCGATGTTGTCCTTCTTCGCGGCGGTTTCGGCGCCCTTGCGGATGAGGTCCCAGAACGAGTCGCCGGGCACCTCGTGAGTGATCATCGCGACGGTCATGCGGGGCGTGTCCACCGTGCCGCCTCCGCCGCCCGCGCCGGACCCCTGGGGCCGTCCGCCGGTGGACGAACACGACACGATCCCCAACGCCAGCACGCCGGCTCCCGCGAGCACCGCGAGTCGCGTGAACGTCTTCGGCCTGTCACTCTTCGCGCGAGCGGTCATCGTCGCCTCTCTTTCTTCTCTCGAGTTCGCCGCAACGCCCTCATCGACCACTCGGGGTTGTGCCGGGCGACACGCCTCACAGGTGATGTAATACGGCTCACACCGGAAAGTCAAGACTTTGTCCTGACATTAGGACCGCAAGTCATACGTTCGACACGTCGGCGCAGCTCAGCTGCCCGGGGCGGCGGTCGACCCGCGCACCACCAGCGCCGGTTCGCACACGACATCGACGGTGCGCTTCTGGTCGACGGTCTCGTCCAGGCGCGCCACCAGCCGGTGCATCGCCGCGGCCGCCAATGCGCACGAGTCCTGGCGCACGGTCGTGAGGTCGATGTGCGCGAGTCCGGCCAGCGGGCTGTCGTCGAAACCCATCACCGAAATCTGTTGTGGCACTGACACCCCCGCTCGAATCAGGACATCCAGAACGCCGAGCGCACATCGGTCGTTGAACGCGAACACCGCCTCGGGAAGCTCGCCGGATTCCAGAACTTCGGCTGCCGCGAGGGCCCCCTCGCGTTCGGTCAGACCGCCCGGCCGCACGACTTCGGCCACGCCGGCCGCCCGGACGGCGCGCCGGTATCCGCGCAGTCGTTCGGCGGCGCCGGGCGCCCCACCGCCGTCGAGGTAGGTGATCCGTCGATGGCCCAGCCCGAGCAGGTGCTCGACGCCCATCGCCGCTCCGGCGACGTCGTCGCTGCGCACCGCGTCCACCCCCCGCACCCGACGCGCCACGACGACCACCGGAATGCTCGACGCCAGGTCGACGAGCTGACGCGCCGGCATCTGCGGACCGATGAGTACCAGTCCCTCGCAACGGTCGTCGACGAGTGTCCGCAGTGCGCGCGGTTCGTCGCGGTGCGGCGTCACGGCGCTGAGCACCACGTCGTAGCCGAGCGTCTCCGCGGCGACGTACACGCCGTCGACCAGATCGGCGTGGAATTCCTGTCCCGCGGTGAACGTCACGCCGACGAGCCTGGTTCGCTGCTGGCGGAGCCGGCGCGCCTGAGGGTCCGGGCGGTAACCGATCTCGTCGGCGGCCCGTTTGACGCGCGCCCGGGTCTCGTCGCTCGCACCCGCCGCGCCGCGCATGACGATCGACACCAAGGCACGCGAGACCCCCGCGCGCGCGGCGACATCTTCCAGCGTCGGTCGGCGTTGCATGGCCCCAGCCTAGAACGTTCCAGTTCCGCTATTGACGAGAACGCGCGGGCGCGCATACCGTTCTAGAACGTTCTAGTTCTCTTCACTGTCCCGCAATCGGAGACCACCATGCCTTTCCCGCTGTCCTTCGGACTCATCGGCGCCGGCTGGATCGGCAGCTTCCACGCCGAGACCCTGGCCCGTCGCCTTCCCCACGCACGGCTGGTCGCCGTCGCAGACCCGGTACCCGGTGCTGCACAACGGTTCTGCGCGCCCAAGAGCTACCACGACCCGATGGAACTCATCGCCGATCCGGCAGTCGAGGCGGTCGCGATCTCCTCCCCCGCGGCCACCCACGCCGACCTCGTCGTCGCCGCGGCACGGGCAGGCAAGCACGTGTTCTGCGAGAAGCCGATGGCGTTGACGCTGGAGGACGCCGACCGCGCCATCGAGGCCGCGCGCACCGCGGGCGTCGCGCTGCAGGTCGGCTTCAACCGCCGGTTCGCGACCGACTTCGCGGCGATGCACGCGCGCATCGCCGACGGTGCGATCGGCACGCCCCAGCTCTTGAGGTCGCTGACCCGTGACCCGGGCATCTCCGCCGAGGTCGCCGCGCGGGTCAAGCCGTGGACGATCTTCAACGAGACGCTCATCCATGACTTCGACACGCTGTGCTGGCTCAATCCGGGGGCTCGCGTGATCCAGGTGTTCGCACAGGCCGATGCCCTCGTGCGACCCCAGTTCCGCGACCGAGGTTTCCTGGACACCTCCGTCGTCCAGCTCCGTTTCGACAACGGTGCGTTCGCCGTCGCCGAGGCGAGCTTCCAGGCGGTCTACGGCTACGACGTCCGCGGTGAGGTGTTCGGCTCGGGAGGCGTCCTACTCGCCGGGCGCGAGCCTCAGCAGGCAGCCGGCGCCAACATCGAACTCTTCGGTGACGCTTACGTGGCGCAGTTCGCCCACTTCGTCGACTCGGTGCAGGCAGGCACCGAGCCGTCGGTGACCGGCGCAGATGCCCGCGTTGCTCTCGAGATCGCGCTGGCTGCCCGGGAATCCGTCGAGACCGGCACCCCGGTCGTTCTGGACCGAGTGCTGCAGTGAGTTTTCAGTTGGCCGTGTGCTCGGAGATGGTGTTCACCGAGCTGCCGATCTTGGAGCGGGTGAAGCGCATCGACGAATTGGGGTTCGCGGCCGAGATCTGGAGTTGGCACGACAAGGATCTCGACGCACTCGCCGCGACCGGCGCGGTGTTCACGTCGATGACGGGCTATCTGCACGGCGACCTGGTGGACCCCGCGACCTGCGATGAAGTGGTGCGCACCGCCGAGCTCAGCATCAAAGCCGCTGAGACACTGGGTGTCACCCGACTGAACGTGCACACCGCCGAGCTCGTCGACGGTCGGGCCGCGCGACCGCGCCGACGGGCCACCGGGCAGATGTGGCTGACCGCCGCGCGCACGCTCGAGCGCGTCGGGGAGCTGGGCGCCGCGGCCGGCGTGACGTTCGTCGTCGAGAACCTGAACACGATCGTCGACCACCCCGGCGTCCCGCTGGCCCGGGCCAAGGACACGCTCGCGCTGGTGGAGGGGGTCGGTCATCCGAACGTGAAGATGATGCTGGACCTCTACCACGCACAGATCGGCGAAGGGAACCTGATCGAACTGGTGCGCCGCTGCGGCGACGCGATCGGTGAGATCCAGGTGGCCGACGTGCCCGGCCGGTGCCAGCCCGGCACCGGTGAGATCAACTACCCGGCGATCGCGGCGGCGCTCCGCGATATGGGCTACACCGGGACCATCGGCATGGAAGCCTGGGCGTCGCAGGCCGGCGCTGCGGGTAGCGAGGCCGCGCTGCAGGCCTTCCGCGCAGCCTTCTCCTGACCCACCCTCCGCCGAACTTGCATTCCGTGCGCGAAAGAGCGCGAAAGGCCCACGCGGAATGCAATTTCGGCGGAGGGTCAGCGGTCGACGAGCGTGGTGTCGAAGTAGTACCGCGACGCGCGATAGCAGTGGGTGCCGTATTCGACGGCGGCGCCGGAGTCGTCGAAGGCGGTGCGCGCCATCGTCAGCAAGGGCGCATTGGGTTTCTCGTCGAGCAGCTGCGCCTCGGCGCGGGTAGCGCTGCGCGCGCCGATCCGCTGCCGCGCCAGCCGGATGTGCACGCCGCGGGCGCGCAAAGACTGGTAGAGCCCGTTGCTCTCGAGTTCCTCGGGGTCCGGCGCGAGGTCGGCCGGCAGGTAGTTGGTCATCAGCGCCAGCGGCTCGCCGTTGGCACAGCGCAGACGATGGATGGCCGCCACCTCGCGATCCGCCGCGAGGTTCAGCTCGCGAGCCACCTCCTCGTCGGGCGGCCCGACGCGGTACTCGAGCAGCTGGGTCGTCGGCTCCTGGCCGGCGCGGGCCAGGTCGTCGAACAGGCTCGTCAGCTCGACGCGCCGGTGGACGGGATTCTGCACGACCTGGGTGCCGACCCCGCGCTTGCGGACCAGCAGACCCTTGTCGACGAGTTCCTGGATGGCGCGCCGGGTGGTCGGGCGGGACAGCGTCAGCCGCTTGGCGAGAGCCAGCTCGTTCTCGAACCGGTCGCCGGGCGCGAGTTCGCCATCCCTGATGGCAGCCTCGATCGCCTGGGCGAGCTGATAGTAGAGGGGGACAGGGCTTGACCTGTCGAGCTCCACCGTCAGGGGCACGTCGGCTCCGATCTCGTGTTGGGCCGGACAAACAGTAGCCGAATCCTAGCACCGAATGGCCAAAAGATAGAATGTCAGGACAAAGTATTGACACGACGCCGTGACGAGGGGCACAGTCGTACCAGCCACCCACACCACATCCGTCGGAGTGACTTGTGATGACCAATCAGCCATATGACGTGCTCGCCATCGGGCGCTGCGGCGTCGACGTGTACCCGCTTCAGGTCGGCGTCGGCCTGGAAGACGTCGAGACCTTCGGCAAGTTCCTCGGCGGCAGCGCCGCCAACGTCGCGGTCGCGGCGGCGCGGCTGGGGAACCGCTCGGCACTGATCTCCGGCGTCGGTGACGATCCGTTCGGCCGCTTCGTGCGCGCCGAGCTCGCGCGCCTCGGGGTCGACAACCGCTTCGTGGCCACGCACGGTGAGTTCCCGACGCCGGTGACGTTCTGCGAGATCTTCCCGCCCGACGATTTCCCGCTGTACTTCTACCGCAAGCCCAGCGCACCGGACCTGCAGATCCGGCCCGACGAGATCGACGTGGACGCAGTGCGCTCGGCGCGCCTCTACTGGTCGACCGTCACCGGGCTGTCCGAAGAGCCCAGCCGCAGTGCGCATTTCGCAGCCTGGGAAGCGAGGGGCAGAGCACCGCTGACAGTGCTGGACCTGGACTACCGGCCGATGTTCTGGGACTCCCCCGCCGCCGCCACCGAACAGGTGCGCAAGGCACTGACCCATGTCACCGTCGCGGTGGGCAACCGCGAGGAGTGCGAGATCGCGGTCGGTGAAACGAATCCGCACAAGGCCGCCGACGCGCTGCTCGACCTCGGGGTCGAGATCGCGATCGTCAAGCAGGGGCCGCGCGGCGTGCTCGGAAAGAGCCGCCGGTCGTCGGTCACCGTGCCGCCCAACGAGGTTGACGTGGTCAACGGCCTCGGCGCCGGGGACGCCTTCGGCGGCAGCCTGTGCCACGGCCTGCTGGCCAACTGGTCGCTGGAGAAGACACTGCGCTACGCCAACGCTGCCGGTGCCATCGTCGCCGGCCGGCTCGAATGCTCGACCGCCATGCCGACGGCCACCGAGGTCGCCGCGCTGGCCGAACAGACCGCAGTGGAGGCCGTGAATGTCTGAGTCCGCACTCTGCAGGGACTACGCCGAGATCACCGAGATCCGCGCTCACGACCCGTCCGCCGTCGCGCGCGCCTGGGACCACCGCACGACCCGGCCGACGCTGCGCGGCAACGGGCGGCTGATGATCGTCGCCGCCGACCATCCGGCGCGCGGCGCACTCGCGGTCGGCTCACGTCCCACCGCGATGAACAGCCGCACCGACCTGCTCGACCGGCTGCGCGCCGCACTGGCCGATCCGGGGGTCGACGGCGTGCTGGCCACGGCCGACATCCTCGACGACCTGCTGCTGATGGGCGCCCTCGAAGACAAGGTCGTGTTCTCCTCGTTCAACCGGGGCGGCCTGGCCGGTTCATCGTTCGAGCTCGACGACCGGATGACCGGGGCCACCGCGGCGTCCACGGCAGCCGCCAAGATGAACGGCGGAAAGATGTTGTGCCGCATCGATCTCGACGATCCCGGGACCGTCGCGACGCTGGCGGCATGCGCCAAGGCCGTCGACGAACTCGCCGGCCACGGGCTGATCGCGATGCTCGAACCCTTCATGTCCTCGCGCGTCGACGGCAAGGTGCGCAACGACCTGAGCCCGGACGCGGTGATCAAGTCCGTGCACATCGGCCAGGGTCTCGGCTCGACGTCGGCGTATACCTGGATGAAGCTCCCGGTCGTCGACGAGATGGAGCGCGTCATGGAGTCCACCACGATGCCGACGCTGCTGCTCGGCGGCGACCCGACCGACCCCGAGGAGGCGTTCGCCAGCTGGGAGAAGGCACTCGCCCTTCCCTCGGTGAGAGGCCTCATCGTCGGCCGGACGCTGCTCTACCCGCCCGATGACGACGTCAGCTCGGCTGTCGCGACCGCGGTGGCGATGATCCGATGAAGAGCACGCTGTACATCCCCGCCAAGAGCGCCGCCGCGCCGTTCACCGTCGCGATCACGCCCGAGGACGCCGGCTGGGCGGAATCCTCGCTGCACGTCGTCGACCTCGGTGACGGACAGACGGTGTCGCTGGAAACCGCCGGCACCGAGGTGATGATCCTGCCGCTGGCCGGTGCAGGCACCGTCGAGTGCGGCGGCGAGACGTTCGAAATGTCGCTCCGCGCTTCGGTCTTCGACGGGCCCGCCGACATGGTGTACCTCGGCATCGACCAGACGTACACGCTGTCGGGCCGCGGGCGGATCGCGATCTGCGGCGCGCGGGCCACGACGTCGTTCCCGAACCGCCGGGTCGCCGCGGCCGACGTGGCGGTGGAGCTGCGCGGCGCCGGCAACTGCAGCCGTCAGGTCCACAACTTCGGCACGGCCACGGCCTTCGAGGCGGACTCGCTGATCGCGTGCGAGGTCATCACCCCCGGCGGCAACTGGTCGAGCTACCCCGCGCACAAGCACGACGAGAACACCGACGTCGAAACCCAGCTCGAGGAGATCTACTACTTCGAGATCGACGATAGCCCCGCCGGCACACCGGGATTCGGCTATCACCGGGTGTACGGCACACCGGAGCGCCCGATCGAGGTCCTCGAAGAGGTGCGCACCGGCGACGTGGTCCTGGTCCCCCATGGCTACCACGGTCCGTCGATCGCCGCGCCAGGCCACCACATGTACTACCTCAACGTGATGGCCGGCTCCGGACCCACCCGCGCCTGGCTCATCTGCGACGACCCCGCTCACACCTGGCTGCGTGGCAGCTGGGAGCACCAGCAGATCGACCCCCGTCTGCCGTTCACCGGCTCTTCGTGACCTACTGCGCCACCAAAGGAGAATGACCAGTGGTTTCCACCGCGCCGAAGTCGACCGAGAAGCTTGTCGACAATGAACCGACCGTGCGGCTCACCGTCGCCCAGGCGACCGTGCGCTTCCTGGCCAACCAGTTCGTCGAGCGTGACGGTCAGCGCCACAAGTTCTTCGCCGGCTGCTTCGGCATCTTCGGCCACGGCAACGTCGCGGGCATCGGACAGGCGCTGCTGCAGGATGAGGTGGAGGCCTGCGAGGCCGGTGCGGAGCCCGGCCTGAAGTACGTCCTCGGCCGCAACGAGCAGGCCATGGTGCACACCGCGGTGGCGTACGCCCGCCAGCAGGACCGCCTGCAGGCGTGGGCGGTGACCGCCAGCGTCGGACCGGGTGCGACGAACATGCTGACCGGTGCCGCGCTCGCCACGATCAACCGGCTGCCCGTGTTGCTGCTTCCCGCCGACACTTTCGCGACCCGCGTCAGCTCCCCGGTGCTGCAGGAACTCGAGTTGCCCTCCAGCGGCGACGTGACGGTCAATGACGCGTTCAAGCCGCTGTCACGCTACTTCGACCGCGTCTGGCGCCCCGAGCAGTTGCCCGCGGCGCTGCTGGGCGCCATGCGCGTGCTCACCGACCCGGTCGAGACCGGCGCGGCGACGGTGGCCCTGCCCCAGGACGTGCAGGCCGAGTCCTTCGACTGGCCGGTGTCCCTGTTCGCCGAGCGCACCTGGCACGTGGCCCGGCCGCTGCCCGAGCGCTCGGTGATCGCGCGCGCCGCCGAGGTGATCCGTTCGGCCGCCAAGCCGCTGATCGTGGCGGGCGGTGGTGTCATCTACTCCGGCGCCAGCGAGGCTCTGGCGGCGCTGGCGTCGCAGACGGGCATCCCGGTGTGCGAGAGCCAGGCCGGGAAAGGGTCGCTGCTGCACGGGCATCCGCAGTCGGTCGGCGCGGTGGGCTCGACCGGCACCACGGCGGCCAACGCGCTGGCCAGTGAGGCCGATGTCGTCATCGGGATCGGCACGCGCTACAGCGATTTCACGTCGGCGTCGCGCACGGCGTTCAACAACCCCGACGTGCGGTTCGTCAACATCAACGTGGCGTCGCTCGACTCCGTCAAACAGGGCGGCATCAGCGTCGTCTCCGACGCGCGCGAGGCCCTCGACGTGCTGGCCGAGTCACTCGGCGGCTATGTGGTCAGCGACGAATATCGCGCCCGGGCAGCCGAATTGATGTCCGAGTGGAACGACACGGTATCGGAGGTCTATCGCACCGAGGACGGCGCCGCGCTGAACCAGAACCAGGTGATCGGTCTGGTCAACACGTTGTCGGACACTCGCGACGTCGTGGTGTGCGCGGCCGGGTCCATGCCCGGAGACCTGCACAAGCTGTGGCGGACGCGCGACCGCAAGGGCTATCACGTGGAATACGGATACTCCTGCATGGGCTACGAGATCGCCGGCGGCATCGGCGTGCGCATGGCTGCTCCCGACCGCGACGTGTTCATCATGGTCGGCGACGGGTCCTACCTGATGATGGCCACCGAACTGGTGACGGCCGTGCAGGAGGGCGTCAAGGTCATCGCGGTGCTGGTGCAGAACCACGGCTTCGCCTCCATCGGCGGGCTGTCGGAATCGCTCGGCTCGCAACGGTTCGGCACCTCCTACCGCTACCGCGGCGCCGACGGCCGCCTGGACGGCGGCAAGCTGCCCGTCGACCTTGCCGCCAATGCGGCCAGCCTGGGAGCCGACGTCATCCGGGTGACGACGGCCGCCGAGTTCGCCGACGCGGTCAAGGTGGCCAAGGCCGGCGATCGCACCACGGTGATCCACGTCGAGACCGACCCGATGATCTCTGCGCCGGACAGCCACTCGTGGTGGGACGTCCCGGTCAGCCAGGTGTCGACGCTGGAGTCGACGCAGCAGGCGTATCAGCGGTACGCGGACTGGAAGAAAGTCCAGCGGCCGTTGATCAATCCGTCGGACCGGTGAGCATGTCCGAACTCAGGGTCGCCGTGCTCGGCGTCGGGGTGATGGGCGCCGATCACGTCACGCGGATCACGTCGCGAATCTCCGGGGCTCGCGTCAAGATGGTCAACGACTACGTCACCGACAAGGCCGAGCAGATCGCCTCCGGGATCGACGGCTGCCGCGCGGTCGCCGATCCGCTCGACGCGATCGCCGACGAGGACGTCGATGCCATAGTGCTCGCGACGCCGGGCACCACACACGAGAAGCTCCTGCTGGCGTGCCTCGAGCATCGCAAGCCGGTGATGTGCGAGAAGCCCTTGACGACAGAGGTTTCCACGTCGCTGGAGATCGTGCGGCGGGAGGCCGAGCTCGGTAGCCGGTTCATCCAGGTCGGGTTCATGCGTCGGTTCGACGAGGAGTACATGGCACTCAAGGCACTGCTGGACGCCGGCGAGCTGGGCCGGCCGCTGGTCATGCACTGCGTCCACCGCAATCCCGGTGTGCCGTCCTATTTCGACAGCTCGCTGATCGTGAAGGACTCGCTCGTGCACGAGGTCGACGTGACGCGGTTCCTCTTCGGCGAAGAGATCGCCAGCGTGCAGATCATCACACCGGCATCCAATCCCGGCGCACCCGACGGGGTCATCGATCCGCAGATCGCGATCCTGCGGACCGTGTCCGGGCGACATGTCGACGTGGAACTGTTCGTCACCACCGGGGTTGCCTACGAAGTACGCACCGAGGTGGTCGGCGAACACGGCAGCGCCATCATCGGTCTGGACGTCGGCCTGATCCGCAAGTCGGCAGCCTCCACCCGAGGACAAGCAGGCCCCGGCACCTGGGGCGGCCAGATCACGCCCGGCTTCCGGGAGCGATTCGGTCGCGCCTACGACACCGAGATCCAGCGTTGGGTCAACGCGGTGACGAGCGGGCGCGGAACCGGAGATCACACAGACGGCCCGACCGCATGGGACGGCTACGCCGCAGCGGCGGTGTGCGCCGCCGGCGTCGAGTCATTGCAGACCGGCCTGCCTGTCGACGTGCGACTCGCAGACCATCTCTGAACGAAAGACGAGGAACGAGAAGGAAAATGACGAACGTTATTTCTCATTGGGTCGATGGTGGGGTTTTCGCCGGTGACAGTGGTGTGACGGCGTCGGTGACGAATCCGGCGACCGGTGCGGTGACTGGTGAGGTGGCGCTGGCGTCGGTGGCCGATGCCCGCGCGGTGATCGATGCCGCGGCGGCGGCGTTTCCGGGGTGGCGGGACACCTCGTTGTCCAAGCGCACCGCGGTGTTGTTCCGGTTCCGCGAGTTGCTCAACGAGCGCAAGACCGAGTTGGCCGAGCTCATCACCGCCGAGCACGGCAAGGTGGTCTCCGACGCCCTGGGCGAGGTCAGCCGCGGCCAGGAAGTCGTCGAGTTCGCCTGCGGCATCCCGCACCTGCTCAAGGGCGGCTACACCGAGAACGCCTCGACCAAGGTCGACGCGTACTCCATCCGCCAGCCCCTGGGCCCGGTCGCGATCATCAGCCCGTTCAACTTCCCCGCCATGGTCCCGATGTGGTTCTTCCCCATCGCCATCGCCACCGGCAACACCGTCGTCCTCAAACCCAGCGAGAAGGACCCCTCCGCCTCGCTGTGGCTCGCGGCGTTGTGGAAGGACGCCGGACTGCCCGACGGGGTGTTCAACGTCCTGCACGGCGACAAGACCGCCGTCGACGAATTGCTGACCAACCCCAAGATCAAGAGCGTCTCGTTCGTCGGGTCCACCCCGATCGCCCAGTACGTTTACACCACCGCCACCGCCACCGGTAAACGCGTCCAAGCCCTCGGCGGCGCCAAGAACCACGCCGTGATCCTCCCGGATGCCGACCTCGATCTGGCCGCCGACGCCATGGTCAACGCCGGGTTCGGCTCGGCCGGGGAACGCTGCATGGCCGTCTCGGCCGCCGTGGCCGTCGGCCCGATCGCCGATGACCTGGTCGCCAAAATCGCCGAACGCGCCCGCAACATCAAAACCGGCGACGGCACCAAAGACTCCGACATGGGCCCCCTGGTCACCGCCGCCCACCGCGACAAAGTCGCCTCCTACATCGACGCCGGCGAAGCCGCCGGCGCCAAAGTCGTCCTCGACGGACGCCACGTCACCCCCGACGGCGGTCAGGATGGGTTCTGGCTGGGCCCCACCCTGCTCGACAACGTCACCCCCGACATGAGCGTCTACACCGACGAGATCTTCGGCCCCGTGCTCTCCGTCGTGCGCGTCGAGACCTACGACCAAGCCCTCGACCTGATCAACACCAACCCCTACGGCAACGGCACCGCCATCTTCACCAACGACGGCGGAGCCGCCCGGCGCTTCCAGAACGAAGTCGAAGTCGGCATGGTCGGCATCAACGTCCCCATCCCCGTCCCCATGGCCTACTACAGCTTCGGCGGCTGGAAAGCCTCCCTGTTCGGCGACACCCACGCCCACGGCCTCGACGGCGTCCACTTCTTCACCCGCCAAAAAGCCATCACCAGCCGCTGGCTCGACCCCAGCCACGGCGGCATCAACCTCGGCTTCCCCCAAAACGGCTGACCCACCTCCCGCGAACTGCGGCCAACTTCCGCGAGCTGGGGGCACCTCCCGCGAACTGCGGCCAACTTCCGCGAGCGAGCGTGTCTGTCCCAGACACGCCGCTCGTGGGCGACAGTTCGCGCACGCTCGTCAGGGAGGTCGCCCGTGAGGCATCGACTGTGCGAATCGGCCGGAACGGGTACCCGGCCCGTCATGAGACGGCTGTGCGGTGTGTTCGCGTTGGTCTTGCTGGTCGGGGCATGCGAGAGCAGGCCGGCCCACCAGGCCGCGCCGTCGACCACGCCGTCGGGGCCGAGCACCACCCCTACGACGACCGGGCTGCTACCGCCCGGTGTGCCGACCGAAGGCAGCAGACCTCCCGCCCAGAGCTTGCCGGCACCGGCCGAGCCACAGTCGGCCCCCGCCCCGTCGCAGCCGCCGCCGGGCCGGCAGGTCGCCGTCGGCGCCGCCCCCGAGGGCATCGTCGTCGACGCGGTCACCCGCACGGTGGCCGTCGCCAAGCGCAACCCCGACGAACTGGTGCTGATCAACGCCGACACGGGCGAGATCACCCACCGCACCCCGCTGCCCGGCGTGGTGCGACACCTGCAGCTCGCAAAGCCCGGCGGTCCCGTTCTGGTGCCGGTGGAGAGCGCGGACGCGCTGGTCCGCGTCGATCTCCCCAACGGCCGCGCGCAACCTGAGATCGTCACCGGCACCGTGCCGCACGACGCGTCGGAGGCACCCAACGGCACGGTGTTCGTCGCCAACGAGCACGGCGGTACCGTGACCGCGCTGCGAGGCAACGACATCGTCAAGGTCTTCACCGACAGCGTGCAGCCGGCGGGTCTGGCGGCCGTCGGCGACCGGATGGGCATGCTCGACGTCCGCAAGAACGATCTGACCATCTACGACACCGAGAAGCTGACGATCGTCGGGGCGACGCCCGCCGGCGACGGGCCGACGCACCTGGTCGCCGACAAGCACGGCCGCATGATCGCCGCAGACACCCGGGGCGACGCCGTGCGGGTGTTCGACACCCGGCCGCGCCAACTCGCCGAGATCGCCCAGCCCGGCGGGCCGTACGGCATCACCTACGACGCGACGCGGGACACGTTGTGGGTGGCCTCCTCCGGGACCAACGAGGTGATCGGCTACGCCATGGCCGACGCGACCCCGCGGGAGGTGAAACGCATTTCCACCGTGCAGAATCCCTACACCCTGGGTGTGGACCCGATGACGGGCCGGCTGTTCATCGCCGGCGTCACCGCGGGCGTGGTGCAGATCGTCGACCCCGGCTGAGGCGACCTCCTCTCCCGTCCTCCCCCATCGAGGCCGCCCCTCGGCCACCGACCAGAATGGAAGTCATGTCCCGGCGAGAGCGAAACTGATGGGCAGGGTCACAGCCCGCCGCCGCGCGCAGCACGTCACCGCCCGGGATGCGGTCGCGCGGCCCGAGACCCTGGCCGTCGAGGAACCGTTGGAGATCCGCGTCAACGGGGCCGCCATCACCGTCACGATGCGCACGCCCGGTTCGGATGTCGAACTGGCGCAGGGATTCCTGCTCACCGAGGGCGTGGTCGCCAAGCGTGACGACATCGTCGCGGTGCGCTACTGCCGCGGCGCCGCCGAGGACGGTGTCAACACCTACAACGTGCTCGACGTGACGCTGGCGCCGGACGTCGCCGCGCCGGACGTCGACCCGACCCGCAACTTCTACACCACTTCATCGTGCGGCGTCTGCGGCAAGGCCTCGCTGGAAGCGGTCCGACTGAGCAGCAGGCACGGTCCCGGCGACGACCCGACCACCGTTGCCGCAGGAACGCTTTCCTCGCTGCCCGGCAAGCTGCGCGACGCGCAGAGGGTCTTCGCCGCGACCGGAGGGCTGCACGGGGCGGCGTTGTTCAGTACGGACGGCACGCCGCTGGTGGTCCGTGAGGACATCGGCAGGCACAACGCCGTGGACAAGGTGATCGGGTGGGCGCTGGAGCAGGGCCGGATACCGCTGGGGGGCACGGTGCTGCTCGTGAGTGGACGGGCGTCCTTCGAACTCACCCAGAAGGCCGTGATGGCCGGGATTCCGGTGTTGGCGGCGGTGTCGGCGCCGTCGTCGCTGGCCGTCGACCTCGCCGCTCAGTCCGGCCTGACGCTGGTGGCTTTCCTGCGTGGCGACTCGATGAACGTGTACACGCGCTCCGACCGTGTGGACCGATCAGGCGATACGTCGCCCTCTTGACGACATCCTCGACAACGAACCACAACAGCGCATAAGCCCAGACGACGCCGGCGAGCTCCCATCCCAGCGGCGTCATCAACACGCCGTAGACCGCGATGAGTGTTGCCAGCGCCTGTGTTCCGACCACGGCAGCCAGCAGAAGCGGCGCGGGAGCGGGACGTGACCAGAACGGTCCCCGGGTGCGGGTGACGAACACGGTCAGATGGCCGGCCACCGACAACTTGAGATAGATCAACGTGCGGATCACATCGTGGTCGAGTCCGAACGCCGTCTGCGCCAGCCACAGAAGCATGAAGGTCTCGAGGACCCCCAACACCCCGAGCACGGTGGCGATGGTCAGCACTGCGCGCATGTCCCACGCGGCGGGTTGCGCCGAGCCGCGCACGTGGTCGTAGGCGATGGCCAGGATCGCGCCGTCGTTGAGGAGCGCCAGCAGGACGATCATCACCGCGGTGACCGGAAAGAAGTTCATCACGACGATCGACAGGGTGATCAGCAGCAACACCCGCAGCGTTTCGGCGATGCGGTAGGTGGCGTAGTTCGACATCCGGACGAAGATCTCGCGGGCCTGCCGGATCGCCGAGACGATCACCGACAGGCCGGGCGCCAGCAGGACCACGTCGGCCGCCGCACGAGCGGCGTCGGTCGCCGCAGCGACCGCGATCCCGGCGTCGGCCTGTTTGAGAGCGGGTGCGTCGTTGACACCGTCGCCCGTCATCCCCACGATGTGGCCGCGCGATTGCAGCAACTCGACGATGCGGAACTTGTGCTCGGGGAACACCTGCGCGAATCCGTCGGCTTCGTCGATCGTCCGCGCCAACTCGCGCTCGTCGGCTCCGGCGTCCAACGCCGCGGCGTCGAGAATGTGGTCGCCGAGCCCGACCCGGCGGGCGATCTCCCGGCCAATCGCGACCTGGTCACCGGTGACCATTTTCACGGCCACACCGAGTTTTTCGGCCTCTGCGATGGTCGCGGCGGAGTCCTCCCGCGGGGGGTCGGCCAACGCCAGCACGCCCAGCACCCGCCAGCCCGCGTCGCCATCGACGCGCGCCACGGCCAGGGATCGATAGCCCCGAGTGGCGAACCGATCGACGGCAGCGCCCGCCTCCGCGGGGCCCTCCGCGGCGCACAAGGCGGTGACGGCCTGCGGGGCTCCCTTGCTCACCCGGAAGACCCGGCCGTCCTGGTCGCGCACCACCGCTTCTGTGCGCTTCGAGATCGGGTCGAACGGTGTGAAGCCGTCCACTCGCAGATGTGCCGGCATCTGCGCCGCGGCCAGGACGGCCAGGTCGATGGGGTCGCCGTCCTCGGGGCGGGATGCGAGCGCCGCAGCGCCGAGAAGGTCTTCCGGTGAGACGCCCGGGGCGGTCCACCGAGCGGCGACTTCGAGGCGGTTCTGGGTCAGCGTGCCGGTCTTGTCGGAACACAACAGATCCATGCCGCCGAGTTCCTCGACCGCCGGCAGGTGGGTGACGACGGCCTGCTGGCGCGCCAGCTGTCGCGCGCCCACGGCCATGGTCACCGACAACACCGCCGGGAGCGCCACCGGCACCGAGGCGATCGTGACCACCAGTGCGAACTCGAGGGTCTGCAGCACAGGGTTGCCTCGAATCAACGACGCTGCCACCGACACCGTCACCAGGATCGCCGCGAAGCCGATCAGGTAGTTCCCGATACGCACGACCGCTCGCTGGAAGTGGCTGACCGAGCCCGCGGTCTCCACCAGGGCCGCGGTCCGGCCGAAGTACGAGGACGCCCCGGTCGCGTACACCAGCGCATCGGCCTCGCCGCGTTGCAGCACCGATCCCGAAAACAGGGTGTCCCCTCGCCGGCGGCTGACGGCCAGCGATTCGCCTGTCAGGGCGGACTGGTCCACCTCGATGGTCGCGTCGTCGAGTATCCGGAGGTCGGCGGGGACGACGTCGCCCAATCGGACCCGCACCACGTCGCCCGGCACCAACTCGCGCACCCCGACCGTCGTCCACACGCCGTCGCGCAGGGCCCGCGCTGATGCCGCGAGTCGCTGTTTGAGAGCGGCGACGGCCCCGGCGGCCTGATGCTCCTCGACGAACGCCACGAGTCCGTTCATCAGCAGAAGTGCGGCGATGATCACCGCGTCGGCCCAATGCCGGGCAGCGAGCGACAGGGCCAGCGCGACCTCGATCATCCAGGGGATCGGCGCCCAGAAGTACCCGAGGAAGACGACCAGCGGGTTGCGGTGCTTCTCAGGGATCTCGTTCGGCCCATACCGGGTCAAACGCTCGCGCGCCTGCGCGGAGGTGAGGCCATCTGCCGTGGCGTCCAACTCTGCCAGCACTTCTGGCAGAGCGGCCACGGCCAAGTGCTGAACCGCTTCGACCATGCCTCGACGGTGCACCCGGCGACAGCCGCGCCGGTAGGGCCGAAGTACCGGAGAACGGGTTACTGATCCGGGAAGCCGTCAGGTCAGGACGCGGAGTGCCGTAGAGCGGCACCGAAGCGCGGACCGGACTTCGCGCAGCTGACCTGCGCGGCGCCGTCTCAGGCGGACTTGTCGCGACGCTCGGTGCGCGACGGCTTGCGCGGCACGATCGTCGGCAAGACGTTGTCCTCGACGGTCTCCTTGGTGACGACCACCTTGGCGACGTCGTCACGGCTGGGGATGTCGTACATCACCGGCAGCAGGACTTCTTCCATGATCGCGCGCAGGCCGCGGGCACCGGTGCCGCGGTGGATCGCCTGATCGGCGATCGCCTCCAGCGCGTCACCGGTGAACTCCAGCTCGACGCCGTCCATCTCGAACAGCCGCGTGTACTGCTTGACCAACGCGTTCTTCGGCTTGGACAGGATCTGCACGAGCGAGTCCTTGTCCAAGTTCGTCACCGACGCCACGACCGGCAGGCGGCCGATGAACTCCGGAATGAGTCCGAACTTGATCAGGTCCTCGGGCATGACCTCGGCGAAGTGGTCCTGAGTGTCGATCTCGGCCTTGGAGTGCACCTCGGCGCCGAAGCCCAACCCGCGCTTGCCGACGCGGTCGGACACGATCTTCTCCAGCCCCGCGAACGCGCCCGCGACGATGAACAGCACGTTGGTGGTGTCGATCTGGATGAACTCCTGGTGCGGGTGCTTGCGGCCGCCCTGCGGGGGAACCGACGCCTGCGTGCCCTCCAGGATCTTCAGCAGCGCCTGCTGCACGCCCTCGCCGGAGACGTCGCGGGTGATCGACGGGTTCTCGCTCTTGCGGGCGATCTTGTCGACCTCGTCGATGTAGATGATGCCGGTCTCGGCGCGCTTGACGTCGTAGTCGGCGGCCTGGATCAGCTTGAGCAGAATGTTCTCGACGTCCTCGCCGACGTAGCCGGCCTCGGTCAGCGCGGTGGCATCGGCGATCGCGAACGGGACATTGAGCATCTTGGCCAGCGTCTGCGCCAGGTAAGTCTTGCCGCATCCGGTGGGGCCGAGCATCAGGATGTTGGACTTGGCCAGCTCGACGGGCTCAGACCGCGAGTCGCGGCTCTTCTCCCCCGCCTGGATGCGCTTGTAGTGGTTGTAGACCGCCACGGCCAGCGTCCGCTTGGCGGTGTCCTGCCCGATGACGTAGCCCTCGAGGAACTCGCGGATCTCGGCCGGCTTGGGCAGCTCGTCGAGTTTGACGTCGTCAGCGTCGGCGAGCTCCTCCTCGATGATCTCGTTGCACAGGTCGATGCACTCGTCGCAGATGTACACGCCCGGTCCCGCGATGAGCTTCTTCACCTGCTTTTGGCTCTTGCCGCAGAACGAGCACTTCAGCAGGTCACCGCCGTCTCCAATGCGTGCCATGGTGCTGGGGTCCTACTTCCTGTTTGCTGTCGCTGATCGTTCGGTTCCGTCGGGTTCCGCAGGGGCCCATGTACATGTAGCCCCGACGCTACCCGCATAATCCAGCGCAGTGCGACCGATAAAGCCGAATAGCGTCCGTGATATTTACGTGTGGTTGCGCCAACATATCGCCTGATCTATCCGCGGTGGTCATGGAACGCACCACCGTGTCTCTGGCGTGTCGCCGCCGTTACCCGAACGAGAGTACCCACGCGCACGGATGCGCCCCTTCGAGCAGTTCGAACCGGGGCGTCAGCAGCACGTCAACCGTGTTGTGACGTCGGGTTTTCACTCGGACCCACGATACCGGGCTCGCCGCGGAAACAGCCGTCCGCTGCGGCCGGTCGATGCGGCCACGACGCCCGCGAGCGCTGTACCGACGTTGCTGGTGGGCGTGCTAGCCGCGCTGTGAGAGCACTCAGCGGCCGGGACCCAGCGGGCCCGGCCCGACCGGACCCGGCCCCACCGGACCGGGACCCACCGGACCGATCACGCCACCGACGCCCACCGGCCCGGCGGGACCGATGACCGGGTTCGGTGGGTTGACGTAGACGTTGACGTCGGCGACGCATTGCGCCGTGTCGACGTTCCAGTACATCCCGGCCGGGCACACCGGCTCTTGCGCACCGGCCACCGCGGGTGCGCACCACGCCGCTGCTGCAGACATCGCCAGCGCGGCGATCGCCGCGCTCCGCTTGACCCCCACCGTCATGACTTCCCCTGTCGGTCCGGACGCGTCGCTCACCGAATTGACGACCGCGTGGATTAACAGGTTGACACGCGGCGACGGCGCGACGATGGCTTTTCACCGCATTTGCCGGCCATGTCCGATGGCCGGCCCGCCGGCCATGTCCGATGGCCGGCCCGCCGGCCATGGCCGGGCCAGCCCCTGACGTACCGTCCAAGACATGACGACGATCGACGAGGCTTTCGCTCTGGCCCGGGACGACAACGGCTTGGCCGTCGTGGCGACGCTGCGCGCCGACGACACGATTCAGTCCTCGGTGATCAACGCGGGGCCGCTGTCTCACCCGGCCACCGGTGAACCGGTACTGGGCTTCGTCACCTACGGAAAAGTGAAACTGAACAATCTGCGGGCACGGCCCCAGATCGCAGTGACGTTCCGGAGGGGCTGGCACTGGGCCACCGTCGAAGGACGCGGCGAACTCGCCGGGCCCGACGACCCGCAGCCATGGCTGGAGTCAGACGCGCTGCCCCAACTGCTCCGCGACATCTTCACCGCCGCCGGCGGCACCCACGACGACTGGGACGCCTACGACCGCACGATGCGCGAGCAGCGCCGCACGGCGGTGCTGATCACTCCGACGCGGATCTACGGAAACGGCTGAGCCCGGTCAGCCCTTCTGGGCCGACAGCTTGCGGTACTCGAGGACGGTGTCGATGATCCCGTAGTCCTTGGCCGCCTCGGCCGTCAGGATCTTGTCCCGGTCGGTGTCCTTGCGGATCACGTCCGCCGGCTTGCCGGTGTGGCGCGAGAGGGTCTCCTCCATCAGCGTGCGCATCCGCTCGATCTCGGCGGCCTGGATCTCCAGATCCGAGAACTGCCCCTGGATGACCCCGCCCAGTGCGGGCTGGTGGATCAGCACGCGGGCGTTCGGCAGCGCCAGCCGCTTACCGGGCGTACCGGCGGCCAGCAGCACCGCCGCGGCTGACGCGGCCTGGCCGAGGCACACCGTCTGGATGTCGGCACGCACGTACTGCATGGTGTCGTAGATCGCCATCAACGAGGTGAACGAACCACCCGGCGAGTTGATGTACATCGTGATGTCGCGGTCGGGGTCCAGCGACTCGAGCACCAGCAGCTGCGCCATGATGTCGTTCGCCGACGCGTCGTCGACCTGCACGCCGAGGAAGATGATGCGTTCCTCGAACAGCTTGTTGTACGGATTGGATTCCTTGACGCCGAAGCTCGAGTGCTCGATGAACGACGGCAGGATGTAGCGGGCCTGGGGGGCGCGGCGGGGATCTGTGTGATCGGTCATTTGTCGAGTCCTGCTCCTGGTCCGTCGCCGTTGATGCTGGCGCTGGTGATGATGTGATCGACGAAGCCGTATTCCAGGGCTTCCTGCGCGGTGAACCAGCGGTCACGGTCGGAGTCGGCCTCGATGCGCTCGATCGTCTGACCGGTGAACTCCGCGTTGAGCCGGAACATCTCCTTCTTGATGGAGGCGAACTGCTCGGCCTGGATCGCGATGTCCGCGGCGCCGCCGGTGATGCCACCGAGAGGCTGATGCATCAGGATCCGGGCGTGCGGCAACGCGTAGCGCTTGCCCTTCGTGCCCGCCGCGAGCAGGAACTCGCCCATCGAGGCGGCCATGCCCATCGCGTAGGTCGCGACGTCACACGGCGCGAGCACCATGGTGTCGTAGATGGCCATACCCGCGCTGATCGAGCCGCCGGGCGAGTTGATGTAGAGGTGGATGTCCTTGGTCGGGTCCTCGGCCGACAGCAGCAGGATCTGCGCGCACAGCCGGTTGGCGATGTCGTCGTCGACCTGAGAGCCCAGGAAGATGATCCGCTCGGACAGCAAACGCTCATACACCGAGTCGACAAGGTTGAGGCCCGCTGAGGCGCCACGCATGTCAGTCACGACTGGATACCTGCTTTCTTTGTGTACTTCCGACGCGGTGACCGCTCTTACGAACGACACTAACCAACCGGCGCCGCCGGGGAGGCCCCAGACCGCGCGCGTTCGCTCAGAGCATCACTTCGCGTCGTCGTCGCCGGCCTCGTCGGTGTCGGCAACCTCGCCGCCGGCCTCGTCGGTGTCGGCAACCTCGCCGCCGGCCTCGTCGGTGTCGGCAACCTCGCCGGTGGCTTCGTCGGTGTCGGCGTCCTCGCCGGTGGCGATCTCGGCGTCCTCGGCCGCCTGCTCACCGGAGGGGCCGAAGAACTCGGTGGTGTCGATGACCGTGCCGTCGGTGTCGGTGACGGTGGCTCCGTGCACGACCGCGGCCACGGTCAGACCGCGGCGCACGTCGGCGAACATCGCCGGCAGCTGGTTGTTCTGCTGCAGCATCTGCAGCAGCTGCTGGGGCTCGAGGCCGTACTGGCGCGACATCAGCACGAGGCGCTCGGTCAGGTCGTTCTGACCGACCTGGATGTCGAGCTTGTCGGCGATGGCGTCCATCAGCAGCTGGGTCTTGATGGCCTTCTCCGCGTTGGTGCGGTTGTCGGCGTCGAACTCCTCGCGGCTGGAGCCCTGCTCTGCGAGCGACTCGGCCAGCTTGTCCTCGTCGTGGTCGAGGCCGTGGATCGCGTTGTGCAGCGTGTCGTCGATCTGGGCCTGCACGACCTTCTCCGGCAACGGGACCTCGACCTGGGCCAGCAGCTCCTCGATGGCCTTGTCGCGGATCTGCTCGGCCTGCTGCACCCGCTTGACCCGGCTGACCTGCTCGCGCAGGCTCTCGCGCAGCTCGGCGATGGTGTCGAATTCGCTTGCCAGCTGGGCGAAGTCGTCGTCGAGTTCGGGTAGCTCGCGCACCTTGACCGACTTGACGGCAACGGTCACCTCGGCCTCCTGGCCGGCGTGCTCGCCCGCGACGAGTGTGGTGGTGAAGGTCTTCGACTCGCCTTCCTTCAGCCCGACGATGGCCTCGTCGAGGCCTTCGATCAGCTGTCCGGAACCGATCTCGTGCGACAGCCCCTCGGTCTTGGCCTCGGGCACATCCTCGCCGTCGACGGTCGCCGACAGATCGATCGACACGAAGTCGCCGTTCTCGGCGGGACGGTCGACACCGGTGAGCGTGCCGAACCGCTTCTGCAGCGACTCGAGCTCGGCGTCGACGTCGGAGTCGGCGACCTCGATCGGGTCGACGGTCACCTTCAGCGCCGACAGATCGGGCAGGTCGATCTCCGGGCGGACGTCGACCTCGGCGGTGAACACCAGCTCTTCGTTGTCCTCGAGCTTGGTGATCTCGATGTCGGGCTGTCCGAGCGGCTGCAACGACGACGACGTCACGGCCTCGCTGTAGCGGCCGGGAAGCGCGTCGTTGACGACCTGCTCGAGCACGGCACCGCGGCCCACCCGGGCCTCCAGCAACTTGCGCGGCGCCTTGCCCGGCCGGAACCCGGGCAGCCGGATCTGCTGGGCCAGCTGTTTGAACGCACGGTCGATGTCGGGTTCGAGCTCGGTGAAGGGCACTTCCACGTTGATGCGAACCCGGGTGGGGCTCAACTTCTCGACGGTGCTCTTCACGTTGGTACTCCTCTATCGGTGTTCTCGGGGTGGGTGTCGCTGGTCGGGGTGACAGGATTTGAACCTGCGGCCTTCCGCTCCCAAAGCGGATGCGCTACCAAGCTGCGCTACACCCCGGTCGTCGCTGTTCACGCCCGCGCGCAGCGCCAGACCACCGGCGATACTACGTGGTGGGGACGCATCCCCCACAACCGAAGTCCCCGGTGACGCCATGGGGGCATCGATTGGATCGAAGTGAGGTCAGCCCGGTACAGTCTGCCGGTACTGTCAGCACGGCAGGACATGCGGGCGTAGCTCAATGGTAGAGCCCTAGTCTTCCAAACTAGCTACGCGGGTTCGATTCCCGTCGCCCGCTCCACCGGGACCAGCGCACGGTCGAACGGAAGCCCCTTCGCCCCGCTCGGCGGTCCCTTATCGGTCCCGTACCGGGCGCGTGTCCGACGCGCCGAATGTTGCTCCTGAGGCAGTTGTGGCTGTGTCTGATGTTGCATCGTGCGTCAGCCCGCACCCCCCGGGGTGTCGCACTGACTCGAACAACCCGAAAGAAAGACCGAAGGCAAGCCGGCCAAGCGCACGCGGCTGCCCGCCCCTTCCCGAACATCTCGTTCGATGACGCGCTGGTTTTGGCGAGCCAAGTCAGGAGCAGGCTCCGGGCAGAAGACCCGTCGCCTGACCCTTGTCGATGCATTGGAGAGGTCGCCCGACAGTGGGCTGACGCGGAAGCTGATCACCGGCAGAGTGCAGTACGGCCTAACGACCGGCGGCTACTCCGCCGAGTTCCTGGACCTGACGGATGAGGGACGGCAGCGTCTGACCTCGCAGCGTCCGCGCGAGCGAAGCGACGCGCTCAGATCAATCTCGCGATCACGCGGATCGACAGCTTCAAGACCGTCTGCCACAAGGACAAGGGTGGTCGGCTTCCGGCCAGCGACGTGATGCGGGACAGCTTCATCGAAGCGGGCATCGACGCCGATATGGCGAATCAACCCTCGTCTCCGTCGATGCCGCTATCGATGACATGGACGCCGACCCCTCGGCTGCGGCTTCTCCTGCAAGTAATGCCGCCGGTGGCCGCGATGTGTTGGCGGCCAACGTGATTCAGTTCCGATCGTTGGGCGCCTCCAAGAACGCGGCCTCCGCACCTACATCCGCGGGCAACGCTCCGCGAGCCGCTCTGTCCCCAAATTTGGTTCATCGTGTCACCTATCCGGGCGGCGCTCGTCATCGCGGACCCCAGTTTCGCGAACCCGAACGTCTACTACGAGGTCGCGCTGCGCCAGGGGGTCCGCAAACCAATGGCGCAGATGGTCCCGCAAATTGACCTCCACCGCACGGAGATTACGACGTTCGGGCCATAGCTCGCCTCGGCCTCCATTGAGCCGAGTGCAGCCATCGATGAGAAAACTCTCCGCGGCTAAAACGTAGGGAAACACCTTATTTCCTGGGCGCGCAGTTGCGCTTAGCGTCTGCACAGGTCTGCTCAACATGTGATGGGCACCCGTGTAGGAGGTATGCAGCATGCTCACTGCCAATTCATTGACGCTCGGCGCGGCGGTAGTTGTCGCCGCCGGCTTGACCGGTGCAGGTCTGTCGATCGCACCGATACCCGCCCAAGCGGCGCCCGGCGGTTGCCAGCAATTCGCCTTCAACGGGTTCACGACCATTCGGGCGACCCAGGACGGACAAGTCACCGACATCAACTTCACGTCTAACGACCCGACGTTCAATGGGCCCGTCAGCGCACCCTCGACCGGTTTGTCCGCCCCCGGGAGCGCCGCCATCGACGGCGGTGGGCACGTCGAACTGAACGTCGCGGATGCGCAGTCGCTGATCAATTTCGCGGGCGACGTAGGCCCGGACAACAAGATTCACGGCACGCTCCACCTCCAAAAAGCGGACTTCGTGCGCGACCTTCCGGCGAATTCGCAGGGGACCGTCAAGTGCGCGAAGCAAGCGCCCAAAGAGGGCCCGACCGTGGAATATTCGCCGATTCTCGGCGGCCTCAACGTGCACGTCACTGACCGCAGCGGCACCACGTCGCAGTGCACCTACAACTCGGACGGCTTCACGCGTACGTTCCGGCTCGACGCGAACTCGTCCACAGATCTGAAAATAGTGCCGGCCATTCCCAAGTTCGCCAACTGGAACGTCAAAATCACCTGCGACAACGGCGCGGTGACGGAGACGACGCAATTCTTCTGAGCTAGCGGCCGCGGTGCTCGATACAGCCGGTGCTTGACCGAAACGGTCTCGTTGTCTGTGCCCCAGTCGGACTCGAACCGACACTGGGTGGATTTTGAGAACGGACGACCGGCCTAGTTTTGTCCGTCCTCTGGGCAGTAAGTCGAAATCGCCGCCCGACAGAGTAAGCCGCACAATCGGCGTTCAAATCGGAGTGCGCGCTCACAAAGCCCGCGATGTCGTCGACAGCACCATCACGCCCCACTCGCGACTACTCGTCACGGGGCCGGCCGACCAAGAGAACTGATTCGAGCTTCTCCGTTGCGACCGGTCGCCGGGGCGAGGCGGGCGACTCCGCGCAGGATCCACGGCGTCCGCCTGGCCATCGCGGCGACGGCGCGGTCCGAGCGGCGCATCGCGGACCGGGGCCCGGGAGTGGGCGTCGACACCAGCTCCGCCTCGGCCGATCCGGCCCGCGGACCGTGGCGGTCGACCGCCAGCAGTTGCCACGTACCGGGCACGCCGCGCAACTCGACGCTGCCGCGGTTCTCGAAGCCGATGCCCGAGCCGACCACCAGGTCGCGCACGGTTCGCGACACGAGGATCTCGCCGGCGCCGGCCTGCGCGCAGATCCGCGCCGCGATGTGCACGGCGATGCCGCCGACGTCGGCGTCGAGCAGCGCGCACTCGCCGGTGTGGATCCCGGCGCGGATTTGGATGCCGAGTGTTTCGGCGTCGGTGCGCAACGCCTCGGCGCAGCGAATGGCGCGCGTCGGGGCGTCGAAGGTGACGAGGTGGCCGTCGCCGGTGTGCTGTACCACCGTGCCGCCGAATCGTCGCGTCACGTCGGCGGTGATCTCCCGGAAACGCTGCAGCACCGCACGCCACCGCTCGTCCCCGGTGGCCGCCGCGTGTTGGGTGGACGCGACGATGTCGGTGAACAGCACCGTGCGCAGGGCGCGATGTGCCTGTGCGGGTACGGCGTGGCTGCCGGTGAGGAACTCCTCGATCTCGGACAGGATCCTGTCCGGGTCGCTGAACCAGGGCAGGTGATCGGCGCTGTCGACCTCCAGGTAGCGCGCGCCCGGGATGTGGTCGGCAAAATATCGGCCCGCCTGCACCGGTACGACAAGGTCTCCGCGGGCATGGACGACCAGGGTCGGCGCGGTGATCGTAGGCAGAATCGGCCGGATGTCGATTCGGAACGTCGCTTCCATGGACGCGCGCGCCATCCCGGGGCTGGCGCACATGCGCTCGAACATGGCGAGCATCGGTTGGAAGCGGGCGTACGCCGACGGCGCGGTGATGCTGAACGTCGCGCCGCTGCCCCAATGCCAACGGACCGAGCGGGCCATCTCCTGCAGTCGGGCGATCTGCTCCAGCGACGGCATGTAGCGCTCCCCCAACTCCGGGTAGAGCTCGCGGGTCCGGTCCCACAGCTCGATCGGGTCACACTCGGCGTCATCCCATTCCCTCATGAACGCGTAGAACGGATAGGAGTCGACGAGGATCAACGCCCGTGTTCGCTCCGGTCGCGTTGCCGCGAAAACGCTGGCCGCGAATCCGCCGTCACTCATGCCGAAGAGAACAGCCCGTTCGAAGCCGACGGCATCCATGACGGCTTCGATCTCGGTCGCTCGATCATCCACCGTGCGAATGCGCGGGGCAGGGTCCGACAGCCCGACGCCCGCCTTGTCGAAGACGACGATCCGACAGAAGCCGGCGAGCTGATCGAAGAAGGCTTTGAATTCGGGGATGGTCCACCATAATTCGATGTGGGTGACGAAAGGTCCGACGAAGACCAGCTCGATCGGTCCGTCGCCGAATACCTGAAACGCCAGACTGAGATCACCGCACGGTGCGTATGACGTCTCCGCCACGCCATGAGCGTACTGACGCCCGACGGCACGCATACCGGCTTTGGCGCAGCCCGGCGGCCGGACCGGACCGCGTGTGCAGTAAATATTTGCCCCACGAGGCGAAACTGCAGTAGGCCACTACTGATCCGCGTTGCGCCGGCCCAGCAACTCCACGATGTGCCGTTCGAGCCGCCAAACGAAGAATCCTCGGCCGCGATGGATAGTTCGCGTCCCCCGCGGGTAGCTGCTATGCACCGCGGATCGGGAGGATGACACGTGGAGGATCGCGCAGGGCCCCTGTTACTCGGGGCGGCAATGCAAAACCTGCTCGCGCAGGCACGGTGCCCGTCGGCGGCGCGGCGCAGGCAACACGCCGACGCGGTCGGACGGTGAGCCCGTGCAGATCGATGTGACGTTCATCGGCAACGCCACCACGCTCATCCGGTGCGGCGACATCACGGTGCTGACCGACCCCAATTTCCTGCACCAGGGACAGCACGCCTATCTCGGTTACGGCCTGTGGTCGAAACGGCTTCGGCCACCGGCGCTTTCGATAGATCAGCTACCGCGCCTGGACGCCGTGGTGCTGTCCCACATGCATGGCGACCACTGGGACCGGGTGGCCGAACGCCGGCTGGACCGCACGCTCCCGATCATCACGACCCACCACGCCGCAAAACGCCTGAGGCACCGAGGGTTCGAAACGACCAAGGGGCTGAGCACATGGGACGCCGTCGTGATCGATCGCGGCGCGACGCGCGTGACGATGACGGCGCTGCCCGGCCGGCATGCGCCGACTCCCCTGAACCGGCTGTTGCCGCCGGTGATGGGCACCATGCTGGAATTCGGACCCGTCGACGGCGGGCAGAGGCGACGCCTGTACGTCTCCGGCGACACCCTGCTCATCGACGAGCTTCGCGAGATCCCGGTCCGGTTCTCGTCGATCGACGCGGGCGTCCTGCACCTCGGAGGCACCCGGCTTCCCGCGGGCAACCGGCTTCCCTTCGGCGTGACGGTGACGATGGACGGTCGTCAGGGCGCCGAGACGGTCGAGCGGCTGCGGCTGCCGAAGGTGATTCCCGTCCACTTCGACGACTACGGCGTATTCGCCTCTCCACGTTCGGACTTCGTCACCGCCATGGCGGAGCGCGGGCTCGGTGAGCGCATCGTCGACGTCGAGCGCGGCCACACCGTGACGGTGTGACCGCGCTCGCAGGTCTCGACGGGCCAGTGCTTCCTGTCGGTACGCTGTGAGCCATGAACGGCGCACTGCTCGTCCTCATCGTCCTGGTCGTCGCGGCCATCGCCTTCGCCGTGTACGCGTCGTCGAAGGCGTCGAGTCAGCGCAACGCGGCCTCGCTGGCCGACGCCAAGGCCGACGCGCGTCGCGTCATCGAGCGGCTCGGCGGCCAGGTGTTCGCCCTGACCGGGAACGACGACGCGGCCAAGCAGGCGCTCGCCGATGCGTCGGAGCGCTACACCGCGGCGTCGTCGCAGATCGATCAGGCCACCACGGCGCGTCAGGCCGCGCTGGCCAAGGAGAGCGCGATGGAGGGGCTGTATTACGTCCGGGCCGCCCGCTCGGCGATGGGCATGGACCCCGGACCGGAGCTGGAGTCGCTGTCAGGTCAGCGGTCGGCGGGCGTCGTCACCGAGGACCGCAGAGTCGACTTCAACGGGCGTCAGATCGAGGCGTCGCCGATCCCCTCGCAGCGCACGCCGAACTACTACCCCGGCGGCCGGGTCGCCGGGCGTCCGGTGCCGGCGGGCTGGTACTCCGAGCCGTGGTGGAAGCCGGCGCTGGTGGCCGGCGCCTGGGGCGTGGGATCGGCTCTGCTGTTCAGCACGCTGTTCTCCGGCATGTCAGGGGTGGGCTACGACGCGCAGGCGTTCGAGAACGGCTACGGGGACGGCTTTCAGGAGGGCTTCGAGCAGGGCCAGCTCGACGACGGCGGCTTCGACGGCGGCGACCCCGGTGGCGGCGGTTGGGACGGCGGCGGCTGGGACGGCGGCGGCTGGGACGGCGGCGGCAACGATTGGGGCGGTGGCGATTTCGGTGGCGGCGGGTTCGACTTCTAGACCCCTGCCCTCCACTCCGGCCGCCACGCCTGCCTCCTGCCGATCAAGAGGCGCTCGGCATCCTCCGCACGGCCCCCTTCGGCGGCGTCGCGCACCCCGCTCGGCCTCATAGGTCCCGGCGCGCGCGTAGCTCTACACGCTAGGTCTGGCAGGTGGGGCACCAGAACAGATTGCGGCCCTCCAGCACCTCTGTCCGGATCGGCGTTCCGCAGATGCGGCAGGGCTCCCCCGCACGGCGGTAGACGTAGGTCCGCGGCCGCCTCGGTCCGTAGGACGGGGCGCCGTGATCGTCCTGGGGACGGACGGTGATGATCCGGCCCTTCCGGACGCCGACATTCATCAGCTCGACCAGATCGGTCCACGCGTCGGCGAACTCGCTCTCCTCCATCCCGGTGCCGAGTCGGTGAGGATCGATCCGGTGCCGGTAGAGCAGTTCGTTGCGATAGACGTTGCCGATGCCCGCGATGATGGTCTGATCCATCAGCAGCGCCCCGATCACGCGGCGAGACTTGCTGATTCGAGCCCAGGCCGTGGCCGGATCGGCGTCTTTGCGCAGCGGGTCGGGACCCAGCCGCGCCAAGATCGCCGAAACCTCTGCCTCGTTGACGACCTCGCAGGCGGTGGGCCCGCGTAAGTCGGTGCCGCGTTCGGTGCCGACGATGCGCATGCGCACCTGCCCGACCGGCTCGGGGACGCCCGCATCGACACGGAAATCGGCGAACTTGCCGTAGAGCCCGAGGTGGACGTGCACGATGCGGCCACCCGCGTAGTGGTGGAACAGGTGCTTACCCCACGCGCTGGCCCGGTCGAACCGGCGCCCGTTGACCGCGTCGGCGCCGTCGACGAACCGGCCCTGCGGACTGCTGACCGCAACGTACTGCCCCCGGAAAATCCTGTGGTGCTGCCGCGCCAGCCGATGGACGGTGTGACCTTCGGGCATCGCCTAGGCGCCGGGCACCGGCGGGGCCACGTGCGTCTTCTCGTACTCGGTGAGGATGTCGATACGGCGTTGGTGGCGCGGGGCTTCCGACCACTTGGTGGTGAGGAACGCATCGACGATCGCCAACGCCTCCTCGGTGGAATGCATGCGGCCGCCGATACCGATGAGCTGAGCGTTGTTGTGCTCGCGGGCCAGCGAGGCGGTCTCGACGCTCCACCCCAGCGCACAGCGGGCACCTGGCACCTTGTTGGCCGCGATCTGCTCACCGTTGCCGGAGCCGCCGAGCACGATTCCCAGGCTGCCCGGGTCGGCCACCGTCTTCTCCGCGGCCGCGATGCAGAACGCGGGATAGTCGTCGTCGGCGTCGTAGTCGAACGCCCCGCAGTCGACGGGCTCGTGCCCGGTCGCCGTCAGGTGCTCGATGATGGCCTTCTTGAGCTCGTATCCGGCGTGGTCGGCCCCGAGGTAGACGCGCATGGCCGATACGGTAGCTCAGCGGAGGGTGATCGCGTCCAGGCCTTCCTCGATGACCTCGGACGGGTCCCTACTCACCGATGTCCTCGGCCCACAGATCGGGACTGGCCGCGATGAACTCGCGCATCAGCGTCACGCAGCGCTGGTCGTCGAGCACCGTCACGTCGACCCCGTGTTCGGCCAGCCAGTCGTGCCCGCCGGTGAAGGTGGAGCTCTCGCCGATCACGATCGCCCCGATGTTGAACTGGCGCACCAGGCCGCTGCAGTACCAGCAGGGCGAGAGCGTGGTGACCATGATGGTGGAGCGGTAGCCGCGCTGCCGGCCCGCGTTGCGGAATGCGTCGGTCTCGGCGTGGAGGGACGGATCACCGAGCTGCACGCGCCGGTTGTGACCGCTGCCCAGGAGCGTGCCGTCGGCCGCGAACAGCGCCGCGCCGATGGGAATCCCGCCTTCTGCCAGACCTTTTCGGGCCTCCTCGACCGCGACATCAAGCATCTCCAGCTGGGACTTCATACTTCGGCTGCGGCGATCTTCGAACGGCACAGCACAATGTAGCCCGGCGCAACCGGAGGCAAGCCGCCGGAACAACTCCGGCGCTGCAGCACTCAGCCGAATTCGGGCGACTCGGTGCGGGTGCGCTTCAGTTCCCAGAAGTGCGGATAGGACGCGAAGATCACCGACGCGTCCCAGAGCTTTCCGGCCTCCTCACCGCGGGGTATCCGGGAGAGCACGGGACCGAAGAACGCGACGCCGTTGACGTGGATCGTCGGGGTGCCGACATCCTCGCCGACGACGTCCATCCCCTCGTGGTGGCTCTTGCGCAGCGCGTCGTCGTACTTGTCGGTGCCGGCCGCCTCGGCCAGTTCGGCGGGCAGGCCCACCTCCTCGAGCGACTCGGCGATGACGCGGGTGAAGTCGGGGTCGGTTTCCGGATAGCCCTTGTCGTGGATCCTGGTGCCCATCGCGGTGTAGAGCGGGGACAGGACCTGGCGGCCCTCGCGTTGCTCGGCGGCCATCGCGACCCGCACCGGACCCCACGCCCGCGTCATCATCTTCTGGTAATCCTCGGGCAGATCCCTGCCCTCGTTGAGCACCGCGAGGCTCATGACACGGAAGTTCACCTCGATGTCGCGGACCTTCTCGACCTCGAGGATCCAGCGGGACGTGATCCAGCACCAGGGGCACAGCGGGTCGAACCAGAAACCGGCGACATCCTTGTTGGCCATCAGCGTGTCCTCTCCAATCGGGTCCAATCGGGCCGTGGCAGTCTTCCGTGGAGCACAACCGCACACGGCCGCCCCGTGTTCCCCGGCTGAGGCTAGTGTTGACGGCCGTGGCCCTTCCTAATCTGACGCGCGACCAGGCAACCGAACGCGCCGCCCTCGTCACGGTGGACAGCTATCACGTCGCGCTGGACCTGACCGACGGCGACGGTCGGCCCGGCGAGCGCACGTTCCGCTCGGTGACCACTGTCGAGTTCGACGCTCTCGCCGGCGCCGACACCTACATCGACATCGCGGCCGACTCGATTCGCAGCGCGACGCTGAACGGCGCCGACATCGACGTGTCGGGCTACGACGAGTCCACCGGCATCCCGCTGACGGGCCTGGCCGCCCGCAACGTGGTCGTCGTCGACGCCGACTGCCGGTACTCCAACACCGGTGAGGGCCTGCACCGCTTCGTCGATCCGGTCGACGACGAGGTGTACCTGTACTCGCAGTTCGAAACCGCCGACGCCAAGCGGATGTTCGCCTGCTTCGACCAGCCCGATCTGAAGGCGGTCTTCGACGTCACCGTGACCGCTCCCGCGCACTGGGAGGTGATCTCCAACGGCGCCACGGTCGACGTCGCCGACGACGGCGCCGCCCGGAGGCACACGTTCAAGGCCACTCCCCGGATGAGCACCTATCTGGTGGCGCTGATCGCGGGTCCCTACGCCCGCTGGGACGACGTGTACTCCGACGACCACGGCGACATCCCGCTGGGCATCTTCTGCCGCAAGTCGCTGGCCGAGTACATGGACGACGAGCGGCTGTTCACCGAGACCAAGCAGGGGTTTTCGTTCTACCACAACAACTTCGGCACACCGTACGCCTTCGGCAAGTACGACCAGCTGTTCGTCCCGGAGTTCAACGCCGGCGCGATGGAGAACGCGGGCGCGGTGACGTTCCTCGAGGACTACGTGTTCCGGTCGAAGGTGACCCGCTACTCCTATGAGCGGCGCGCCGAGACCGTGCTGCACGAGATGGCCCACATGTGGTTCGGCGACCTAGTCACCATGCAGTGGTGGGACGACCTGTGGCTCAACGAATCCTTCGCGACGTTCGCGTCGGTGCTGTGCCAGGCCGAGGCGACGGAGTACACGCAGGCGTGGACGACGTTCGCCAACGTCGAGAAGTCCTGGGCGTATCGGCAGGATCAGCTGCCCTCGACCCATCCGGTGGCCGCCGACATCCCCGACCTGCACGCCGTGGAGGTCAACTTCGACGGCATCACCTACGCCAAGGGCGCCAGCGTGCTCAAGCAACTGGTGGCGTATGTAGGCCTGGAAGCGTTTCTCGCCGGCCTGCGGGACTACTTCCGCGACCACGCGTTCGGCAATGCCACCTTCGGCGACCTGCTCGGCGCGCTGGAGAAGTCGTCGGGCCGCGACCTGTCGGGGTGGGGCCACCAATGGCTCAAGACCACCGGGCTCAACACGATGCGTCCCGACTTCGACGTCGACTCCGACGGCACCTTCAGCCGGTTCGCGATCGAGCAGGGCGGCGCCAAGCCGGGCGCCGGCGAGACCCGGGTGCACCGGCTCGCGGTGGGCGTCTACGACGACGACGCGTCGGGCAAGTTGGTGCGGGTGCACCGCGAGGAGCTCGACGTCGACGGCGCGACCACCGAAGTACCTGCGCTGCAGGGTGTTTCGCGCGGCAAGCTGATCCTGGTCAACGACGACGACCTGACCTACTGCTCGCTGCGGCTGGATCCCGACTCGCTGCAGACCGTACTCACCCGCATCGCCGACATCGCCGACCCCCTCCCCCGCACACTGGCGTGGTCGGCCGCCTGGGAGATGACGCGCGACGCCGAACTGCGTGCCCGCGACTTCGTCGCGCTGGTGATGAGCGGCCTGCACGCCGAATCGGAAGTCGGTGTCGCGCAACGGTTGCTGCTGCAGGCACAGACCGCGCTGGGCTCCTACGCCGACCCCGGCTGGGCGGCCGAGAACGGGTGGCCGGCATTCGGCGACGCGCTGCTCGACTTGGCGCGAGAGTCGGCCCCGGGCTCGGATCACCAGCTGGCGTTCGTCAACGCACTGTGCTCGTCGGTGCTCTCGCCCAACCACGTCGCCGTGCTGTCGACGCTGCTGGACAACGAACCCGCCGAGGTGAACCTGGCCGGCCTGGTGATCGACACCGACCTGCGGTGGCGCATCGTGACCGCGCTGGCTCGCGCCGGGGTCGTCGACGCCGACGGTCCGGCGACGCCACTCATCGACGCCGAGGCCGACAACGACCGCACGGCCGCGGGCCGGCGCCAAGCCGCCGCGGCGTCGGCCGCACGACCCCAGCAAGCCGTCAAGGAGGCTGCGTGGGAGCAGGTCACCGAAGACGACACACTGGCCAACATCACCGCTCGCGCGATCATCGGCGGTTTCGTCCAGCCGGGACAGGGCGAGCTCCTCAAACCCTTCACACAGCGCTACTTCGGTGCGATCTCCGGTGTGTGGCAACGACGTTCGAGTGAGGTCGCGCAGACGGTGGTCGTCGGCCTCTACCCCTCCTGGGACATCAGCACCGAGGCGCTGGACGCCGCGGACACGTTCCTGTCCGACCCGGAGGTCCCGCCTGCGCTGCGCCGGCTGGTACTCGAGGGCCGGGCCGGGGTGGAGCGGTCACTGCGCGCGCGCACGTTCGACGCCGGATAGCCCCTAGCCCCTCCCCGCCTTCCCCGACGAGCGCGCGTGTCTGCGGGCGACACGCCGGGCGGATCTAAGCTGTCGCTGCAACGTACGTGGACGGATCTGAGAGTAGTCGGTCGAGTTCTTCGGCGGGTGTGCGCCAGTTGTGTCGTTTGCGGGGTCGGGCGTTGAGTTCGGCGGCGACTTGGTCGAGGAATCCCGGTCCCCAGAACGCAAGGTCAGTGCCTTTGGGGAAGTACTGGCGTAGCAGTCCGTTGGTGTTTTCGTTGGTGCCGCGTTGCCAGGGACTATGGGGGTCGCAGAAGTAGATCGGTAGCCCGGTGGCTTCGGTGATGTTGGTGTGCATCGCCATCTCGGTGCCCTGGTCCCAGGTCAGTGAACGGCGCAGGATTGCGGGTATCTCGGGGACTTTGGCGGTCATCGCTGCGGCGACGGTGGTGGCGGTGTGATCACCGGGCAGGTGTAGCAGCATCACGAACCCCGTGGTGCGCTCGACCAGGGTGCCGATCGCGCTGGTGTTGCCCGCGCCCATGATCAGGTCCCCCTCCCAGTGGCCGGGGATAGCGCGATCGTCGGCTTCGGCGGGCCGCTCGGAGATGCCGACCATGCCCGCCTTGAACCGGTTACGATCGGCTATTTCATTGCGGCCCTGCGGTTTTCTCTTGATCCGGCCGGTGCGTAGTGCCGACTTCAACTCTTTGGCCAACTCGCCGCGGGGTTGAACGTAGACGGCTTGGTAGATCGTCTCGTGTGACACCCACATCTCCGGATCGTCAGGGAAGTCTTGACGCAGCCGGCCCGCGATCTGTTCGGGACTGTTGCGTGTCTCCAAGCGTTGCAGAACCTCGGCCCGCAGCCCAGGGTTGGCCTCAAGCTTGCGCACTTTGGGGCGCTTACGGGCGGCATCGGCCACGTCTTGGCCCATGCTGGCTCGATACACCGAGCGGGTCTGTCCCCGGGCGATCTCCCGGTTGATGGTGTCCTTATGACGGCCCATCAAGGCTGCCGCCTGTGCTGGTGGGTAGCCGTGTTCGAGCAGCTGCTCAAGCCGACACCGCTCCACGAAGCGCAACGGTGCACGAACCCGAGAGGTCAGCTCACTTTCTGCAACGAGATCAGCCTCAGCGGGAAACGGGGTTCTGGGCACGTGGTCAGCCTGTTGCAGCCAGCGTCGGGCCGCGGCCTCCGACACGCCAGCGACCACCGCGGCCTGTGCCGGCGGCACCGCCGATCTCACCGCGGTCCAGAACACCGCCCGCTGCTGTGCTGTGTACCGGATTCCGAAATGCTTCGACTCACCTCGATAACCAGCCTGTTGGGCCCAATGACGCCCTGTCGCGCCGTGCACGCCGGCCACCGTGGCCGCCGCCGTCGGCGACAGACCTGCTGCCACCGCCGCCCAGAACCGCTCGCGCACTGACTCCGGCAACCGCGCCCGACCAGGACCCCGACAACCCATCGCTCAACACCCCTCAACCAATCAGGTGTCGCAGCGACCGATTGAGCCTGCCCCGCTCGCGGGCGGGACTCCGCGCACGCTCGCCGCATACGCTCACGCGGTGGCGGTCAGCAACAGTCGCAGGGCGCGTGCCGCGCGCCGTCGCAAGCGCCGGGTGGCGGCCGTGGTCAACGACCTCACCGACGAGCAGTGGGCGGCGCTGAAGCTGGCGTGGAACGGCTGCGCCTACTGCGGCGCGACGTCGGGCACTCTGCAGCGCGACTGCGTGATGGCGATCTCCCGCGGCGGGCGTTACACGATCGACAACGTAGTGCCGGCCTGCGCGGCGTGCAACGCGAGCAAGTGCAACGACGAGGTCACCGGCTGGCTCCGGCGCAAGCGGCTCGACGAACGGCTGTTCCTCGAGCGCTACGTCCGGATCAAGGCCGAGTTGGCGGCTCGATCAGCGGGGTGACACTCCGGCCGACAGCACCCGGATGCCGCTGATCAGGCCGTCGATCAGGTTGCCTTCCCGGAACGACGCCGCGGCGGCCGACACCCCGAGCGGCGCGGACTCCTCGATGCCGCGGCCCTTGACCTGTGAGCCGTACACGACCTCGATGGCCCGCTGATTGGGAGACACGGCCAGCAGCACCGCGTTGTCGGGGGTGGGCACCCTGGCCAGGATGTCGCGCGCAGTGGCGGCGGTGTCCTGCCCGAGATCGCCGATGTACACCGCGAAGCGCGCCTTGGCCGCCCGCGAGCCGTACTTCAACGCGTTGTCGAGAACCACCAGGTCCTTGTTCGGGAACGGGTACTGCACCGACAGCACGCCGGGCTCGGTCACTGCCGAGATGCGGCCGCTGGCGGTGACGACCGAGCCGCGGGGCAGCTCGGCGAGGTCCCGTCCTCCTGTGCGCGTGATCTCACCACTTGCCACTTGCGCCACCTCCGATCGTCAGGTGCGCACCGTGACCACCGTGGCCGTGGTCGGCCGGCTCCTCGGCCGCCCACAGGATCGGCTCGTGGGTCCACGTCTCGGCGATCTGGTACGTCTTCGGGTGGGGACCCTTCTTGGTGAAGATGAACAGCGAAAGGATCCCGGCGAGCGCCAACGGCACGACCAACAAGCTGGCATGCACGAGTGCTGTGTTGTTCACTCCGAAAATCTAACCCACGACCCGATCAGGCCGCGCCCTCACCCAGGTATCTGACCCAGGCGGGGTCGAGCTCCTTGATGCTGGACAGCAACCGCCAGTGCTGTCCCTTCGGCGGCAGCGGCGTCGTGCGCAGCGTCCAGCCCAGTTCGGTCAGCAGCCGGTCGGCCTTGCGGTGGTTGCACGACGAGCAGGCCGCGACGCAGTTCTCCCACGAGTGATCGCCGCCGCGGCTGCGGGGAATGACGTGGTCGACGGTGTCGGCCTTGGTGCCGCAGTACGCGCAGCGGAACCGGTCGCGGTGCATCAGCGCGGCCCTGGTCATCGGGATCCGGGCGCGGTACGGCACGCGGACGTAGGTGCGCAGCCGGATGACCGACGGCACGACCACGCTGCGGCTCGCGGAGTGGATGACCGGCCCCATCGGGTCGTCGTGCACGACGTCCGCCTTGCCGCACATCAGCATGATCACCGCCCGGCGCATCGGCAGCGCGGTGAGCGGTTCGTACGTCGAGTTGAGCAGCAGCACGCGCCGGCGGCCCCACAGGGACGCCTCGTGAACTGCCGCGGGATGCGGATGAAGGTGCGAGTCGACGCCGGTGGCGGCGGTGGGAAGCACGCTGTGGAGCGCGCGCGAAGCAGTATTGGCTGTCGACCCGGATGAGCCCGTCGCGGCCCGGTGGTGCCGGTGGCCGCGACCGTTCTTGCGCTGCGCCATACGTCCTCCGACCGACAGTCCACCATGGATCAGTGCCATGTGCACGACAATTCTCGTCGTGTTCGCTGGTCAGTCCGATGAACAGTTCGTGACCGGACGCCACCGGCACCGGCGAGTCGAGTAGTCGATTACTCATGCCGTCACCACCTCCCACCCTCACACTTGTCGCATGACCGACGGGGGAACGCGCCAGCAGAACGCCTACCTGCCCTACCGACCCGAGCTGGCGGCGTCCCCGCCCGGTGAAGACGCCCTGATCTCCGCGATGGTCAGGAGCCTGCGGTGGAACAACCGGCTCCAGTACGCCAAGAGCTTCGTCGTCCCGCGACTGAAGAGGAACGGCAGAGCCCACGCGATCCGCGACGCGCATGCCAAGAGCTGCGCCGTCCTGTACGGCGAACTGACCGTCAGGACCGACCTGCCGCCGGAACTGCGCCAGGGCATGTTCGCCCGGCCCGGCAAGACCTACCCCCTGATCGCCCGGCTCTCTGCGACGTCGGGCTCGATCCGGTCCGATCAGGTGCGCGGGGTCCGCGGACTGGGCTTGAAGGTCCTCGGCGTGTACGGCGAGTCCGGCGAACGCGCCGACGCCCGGTTCAGCGACTCCAACCAGGACTTCGTCTTCGTCACCGAACCCATGTTCCTGTTCTCCGACGCCGCCGACTACGCCAAGTCCGGCATGAGGACGGCGCGGGTTCTGGCCTGGAGCCCCGACGCAGCGGTCAAGACGCTCAACGTCGCGTCCCGGCTGGCGCGCCGGGCGATGGAGCGAAGGGGCCGGGAGTTGCCCCCGAAGCTGAAGGTGTTCGCCGACCCCAACCATCATGTGCTGGGCCAGACGTTCTACACCGCCGCGCCCATCCGGTTCGGCGACTACGTGGCAAAGCTGAAGGTCGCGCCGTCCTCGCCGTCGGTGACCCGGCTGATCCCGCGGACCATCAGCCGCAGCGGCTACGACGCGCTCACCGAGGCGGTGGTCGGCTTCTTCGACAGCAACAGCGCCGAATATGAGCTGTCGGCTCAGTTGTGCACCAACGAGATCGACATGCCGATCGAAGACGCCACGGTGCGATGGCCGGAAGACAGCTCGCCGTACCGTCCGGTCGCGACCATCCGGTATCCCGTGCAGACGGCGTACAGCAACGAGCTGCGGGACTTCGGCGACGACAGCCTGACGTTCAACTCGTGGCGAGGAATCGCCGAGCATCGTCCGCTGGGCTCGATCAACCGGCTCAAGCTCCGGGTGTACGAGGCCTCGAGCGAATACCGGCATGCGAAGAACAAGGTCGACCGCACGGAACCGACCGACCTGTCGGCGTTCGGGCGGTGAGCGCCCCGCACCGAAACCGCAGCTACCTCGGGGTTATTAGCGAGAATTGCCACCGGCGACGACCTACACTCCTCAGATATGCCCCACGGCTGGCAGATCCTCGAGCGCCCCTCCGAGTTCAGCGAGGTGCGCTCCGCTCTGACGGGTGCCGGGTCCTACGGCGTGGTGCTGGTGGGCGCGGCCGGCGTCGGCAAGACGACGCTCGCCCGGTCGGTGACCGAATCGCTGCGCTCTCAGGTGCACTGGGTGGCGTCCACGGAATCCTCGCGCAGCATCCCGCTGGGCGTCTTCGCCCACCTGGTGGGACCCAGCACCTCGCGCGACGCCACCGCGCTCCTGGCCTCAGCGCGCGAATCGCTTGTCTCACAAGGGAACAGCATCGTGGGCGTCGATGACGCGCACCTCCTCGACGAGCTGTCGGCCACGCTGCTGCACCAGATCGCGGTCGACCAGACGGGCCGCATCCTGGCGACGGTGCGCACCGGCGAGCCGGTGCCGGATGCGGTGACGTCGCTGTGGAAGGACGGCTATCTCCGTCGGATCGAGCTGCAACCGTTCACCAAGAAGCAGAGCGTCGGTCTCGTCGAATCGGTGATCGGTGGCCGTCTCGAGGGTCTCTCGGCCGATCTGATGTGGAAGTCCTCGGGCGGCAACCCGCTGTTCCTGCGCCACCTCGTGGAGGGGTCGATCGACGCGGGCACGCTCAGGAAGGTCGACGACGTCTGGCAGCTGCGCGGGCCCACCGCGGTTCCGTCGGGGCTGGTCGAGTTGCTGGAGAGCCGGCTCGAGCAGTCCGGCGAGGACGTGCTGGGCGTGCTGAAGATCCTGGCGTTGTGCGAGCCTCTCGACATCGACGCGCTGACCGAACTCGCCGGTGACGCCGCTGTCGACGCCGCCGAGATGCGGGGTCTCATCCGTTTCCAGCAGGACGGTCCGACCCTCAACGCGCGCTTTTCTCACCCGCTGGTCGGCGACGTCGTGCGCAGCAAGATCGGACGCGCCGCCGAGCGCCGCCTCAAGGGCCAGGTGGTACAGATCCTGCGCCGCCGCGGGCTCGACACCCCCGCGAGCCGCATCCGGATGGCGCAGCTGTCGATCGACAGCGACCAGTCCGTCGACAACGAGTTGCTGACCACCGCGGCCAAGGACGCCATCTACCTGTCGAACCTCCCGCTCGGAGAGCGGCTGGCCCGCACCGCGTTCGACCGCACCGGCAGCCTGCAGGCCGGCGCGCTGCTGTCGCGGGCACTGCTGTGGCAGGGCAAACCGGCTGCCGCCGACGACATCCTGGCGAAGTTCGCGCCCGATGAACTCGACGAGCTGCAGCTGGTCCAGTGGGCCATCCCCCGGCTGTCGACCTTGTTCTGGTCGATGGGCGAGGTCGAAAAGGCGTGGAAAATCCTGGAACTCGCCAACGAGCGCGTTCGTCATCCGTCGCTCGCCCTCGTCCTGGATGCGACCGCCGCGGCGCTGACCGTGCACCAGAACGAGATCGGCGAGGGCATCGACAAGGCGCTGACGGTGCTGGCCGACCCGCAAGCCCCCGATCAGGCGGTGGAGTTCGCGGCGTTCGCCGCGGGTCTGGCCATGCCGGTGGCCGGCAGCGGCGACGAGTTCGAGCCGATCGCCGCCCGCTGCCGTGCCGAGCAGAAGACCACCGACGGGATGATCCGGGTGATGGTGCGCTACTGCGACGTGCTGGCTCTGACCCACACCGGCCAGCTCGACCTGGCCGCCAAGCGCGCGGCCGACTACGCCGACTTCTCCTCAGTGGGCCAGTTCCTGGCGTGGGCGATCGCCAAGATCATGGCCGGGGTGGTGGCCACGGCTCGCGGTGACTTCCCCGAGGTGGTGTCGTCGATCGAACAGGCGCTGGCGGCCCTGTCCGCCGAATCGCCGCTGCCCTGGCAACTGCCCGGGCGGCTGCTGCTGGCCCGTGCCTACGCCGCCCTCGGGCGCGTCGGCGAGGCCGAGCGAGTCCTCAACGACGCCGCAGCCCACTCCGGTCCGTCGATGGCGCTGCACGAACCGCAGCGGCTGATCTCGAAGGCGTGGTACGCGGCGGCGAAGGGCATGGAGCGCCGCGCGGTCGAGCTGGCCCGCGCGGCCGCCGACAACGCTCGGCACTCCGGCCAGTTCGCCCTCGAGGCCGAGGCGTTGCACCACGCGACCAGGTTCGGCGACCGCACCACCGCCGCCCGGCTCGCCGAACTCACCGGCGTCGTGCACGGCTCGCCGGCGCCGCTGTTCGCCCGGCATGCAGCGGCGTTCGCCGCGTCCGACGCCGCCGGGCTGGACGCCGTCAGCGTCGACTTCGAACACGCAGGACTGCTGCTGTCCGCCGCGGACGCGGCCGCACAGGCGGCGCATCTGCACGACGCCGCGGGCGACCGGCGCAAGACCAACGAGTCGGGCGCCAACGCGCTGCGCCTCGCCGACCTGTGCGGCGGCGCGACCACGCCCGCGGTCAAGACGGCGGCGCGGCCGTTGCCGCTCACATCGCGGGAACGCGAGGTCGCAGAACTGGTCGCGGCGGGCCTGACCAATCGGGAGATCGCCGAGCAGCTCACGCTGTCGGTCCGCACTGTCGAGGGCCACGTGTACCGTGCCTGCTTCAAGCTCGATGTCGCCGACCGCGACGAGCTGGCCAAGCTGATCAAGAAGAAGTCCTGACCCCGTCCGCGTGGGAGGCCCGCAGTGGCCATGGCCCACAATGGTCAGTGATGGACTCAGTCGACAAGCAGCAGTCGTTCTACGACGCGGTGGGTGGCCACGAGACGTTTCACGCGATCGTGTCGCGGTTCTACCAACTGGTGCGCGAGGACGAGATCTTGCGCCCCCTCTATCCCGAGGACGAGCTCGACGCCGCCGAGGAGCGGCTCCTGCTGTTCCTCGAGCAGTACTGGGGCGGCCCGCGCACCTACTCCGACCGGCGCGGACACCCGCGCCTGCGGATGCGCCATGCGCCGTTCCGGATCGGCTACCTCGAGCGCGACGCCTGGCTGCGCAACATGCACATCGCAGTGGCCGAGATCGACTCCCGCACACTCGACGAGGCGCATCGGCGGGAGCTGATCGCATACCTCGAGATGGCGGCCGACTCGATGGTCAACTCGCCCTTCTGATCCGGCGCATCCCGTCGCCGAAATTGCATTCCGCGTGCGCCTTTCGCCCTCACGACCGCGTGGAATGCAATTTCGGCGGGTCAGCGCAGCACCACGGCGGGGTCGCCGCGGCGGCGGTAGACGGAACCGAAGCGGGCGTCGATGCGCAGCCAGGCGGCCGTCAGGCGGATCCTGACCACCTCGCCGGAACCGACCGACTCGGGTGCGAAGTCCTCGCTCGCGGGTGACTGCGGGAGGAAGCCCATCGCCGTCAACGCGAACACACACCGCATCGGAATGCCGACCGTCTGACCGCCCGCCGTGACGTTGAGAACGTCCTGATCGAGCAACGACGTCGGCGGCCCGTGCGCGCCGGAGTGCTGCTTGGCCAGGCTGGTGCCCCGCTGCGCGAGATCGAGCACCACGCGGGCCGGCACGTCGTCGAGATGGGCGAACCCGGCCTCGGGGGGCAGGACGCCCCGCCACGCCGAATCCATCGCGAACCCGGGATCGACGAAGCCGTCCGGTGTCATCGCGGCCAGCCCGCGCAGCAACGCGTCGGCACCCGCACTCAGGTCGGCAGGACGGATCCGCCCGCCGACCACGCGACTGGCCAGCACGTCGAATCCCGTCGCGACCCAGGCGGCCAGCAGGCCGGACGGACGCTGACGCAGCCGCACCACCGCCGCCGGGTCCAGCCGCTGGGCCCGCTCGGCGAACACCGCCAGATCATCGCGGTGCCCGGCGTCGCGCAGCCACAGGCCGCGCTCAGCGGCGGTCATCGTGCCCAGCGTTGCAGGTACTCTCGCTGCTTCCCCGAAAGTCGTTGTAGCCGTTGCTCTTCGATATGCACCGCAGCCAGCTGCGTGTCGGCGACGACCGCCGGCCGGGAGTCGGGCGGGGCACCGGCCGACCGCACCTCGTAGCCCACCGTGAAGTCGACGGCCCTGACCCGCTTCGACCACATCGTGACCTGCAACGGGGAGTCGACCAGCCGCAGCTGCGCCTTGTAGGAGATGTTCACCTCGGCGATCAGCAACCCGATGGTGGCGAAGTCGTCACCGAAGGGCTCGAGGAGAAATGGGATCCGGGCTTCTTCGAGGATGGTGACCATCGTCGCGTGGTTGATGTGCTGGTACATGTCGATGTCCGACCAGCGCACTCCTACCGGCGCCGTGAACCCGTGCTGAGTCACCCAGATGTTCCCGTTCCACTCGTCCTTGTCATGCTGCGGATCTGGCGGGACGCCACCGACAACGTCGCCAGGTCGTGCTCGCCGCTCTCATAGAGCTCGGTCAGCGTGCGGCGCGCCCGGGTCACGCGGGAGCTGTTGGTCATCTCCCACTCTTCGATCTTCTGCTCGCCGCTCTCGTCGGGTTCACCGACTGCGAGGACATCGAAACACAGTGCCCGCAGGGAGCCGTAGATGTCGTCGCGGATCGCCAAGCGGGCCAGTGAATGCCAGCGGTCGTCGCGCGAGAGCCGCGACACCGCGGTCAGCAATCCGTCGGTACCGAGGCGGTCCATCAGGGCGAAGTACGCGTCGGCGACCTCCGCCGGGTCCCGGTCGACGATGTCGGCGATGTCGATCACGTCCAGCAGGCTGAACTGGTACAGGCCCGTGGCGACCATGTACGCGAGATCTTCCGGGACGCCCTGCGCGCTGAATTCGCCCGCCTCCTTGGTGACGATCGCCTTGTCGTCGCCGCGCAGCCACTGCGACATCTGCGGCGTGAGGGCGGAGACCTTCTCGGCGAACCGGTTGATCTCGGCGCCCACCGCCAGCGGCTGGGGCCGGTAGTTGAGCAACCACCGCGACGCGCGGTCGACGAGCCGACGCAGGTCGAGCGTCATGCGGTCGGTCACCGCCACCGACGCGCCCTCGGCGCCGGCCGCGCGGATCTGCCGCCACACCCGTCCGTAACCGAAGATCGCGTCGCCGGCGACGAAGCTGCGCACCGCATCCAGTGGGCTGACTCCGACGTCCTCGGTGACGCGGTAGACGTAGGTGATCCCTGCCGTGTCGACGACGTCGTTGACCAGCATCGTGGCGACCATCTCCCGGCGCAGTTGGTGCGACCGGATGTCGGCGCTGAACTGGTCGCGCAGCCTGGCCGGGAAATAGGAAGGCAGGCGGGAGGCGAACACCTCCTGATCGGGCAGCTCGCTGCTGAGCAGATCGTGCTTGAGCAGCAGCTTGACGTGGGCCATCAGCGTGGCCAGCTCCGGGGACGTCAGGCCGATGCCCGCCTCGGTGCGCCGTGCGATCTCCTTCTCCGACGGCAACGCCTCGAGCTCCCGGTTGAGCCCGTGCTCCTCCACCATGTCGCGGATCATCCGGGCGTGCACCGAGAGCATGCTCGCCGCGTTGGCCCGGCTGGTGCCCATCAGGTCGTTCTGACTCTCGTTGTCGGACAACACCAGTCGCCCGACTTCGTCGGTCATCGACAGCAGAACGTCCGTGCGCTCGGCCGGCTGCACCTTGCCGGATGTGACCAGGGAGTCGATCAGGATCTTGATGTTGACCTCGTGGTCGGAGCAGTCCACCCCCGCCGAGTTGTCCAGCGCGTCGGTGTTGATCCGGCCGCCGCAGAGATCGAACTCGATGCGGCCCAGCGACGTCACCCCCAGGTTGCCGCCTTCGCCGATCACCTTGGCGCGCACCTGGTTTCCGTTGACCCGCACGGCGTCGTTGGCACGATCACCGACGTCGGATTCGGTCTCGGCCTTGACGTAGGTGCCGATGCCGCCGTTGAACAGCAGGTCGGCCGGCGCCTTCAGAATCGCCCTGATCAGCGCGGGCGGCGTCAACTCCGTCACCTCGTCGTCGATGCCCAGCGCCGCCCGGGCCTCGTCGCTGACCGGGATCGACTTGTGCTCCCGGCTGTAGACGCCGCCGCGGCGGCTGATCAGCGACGCGTCGTAGTCTTCCCAACTCGACCGCGGGAGCTCGAAGACCCGCTTGCGTTCCTCCCAGGAGGTGGCGGCGTCGGGGTCCGGGTCGATGAAGATGTGCCGGTGGTCGAAGGCGGCCAGCAGCCGGATGTGCTTGGACAGCAGCATCCCGTTGCCGAACACGTCGCCGCTCATGTCGCCCACCCCGACGACGGTGAAGTCCTCGGACTGGGTGTCCACCCCCATCTCGCGGAAGTGCCGTTTGACCGACTCCCACGCGCCTTTGGCGGTGATACCCATCGCCTTGTGGTCGTAGCCGACGGAGCCGCCCGAGGCGAACGCGTCGCCGAGCCAGAAGCCATAGGACTCGGCGACGTCGTTGGCGATGTCGGAGAACGTCGCGGTGCCCTTGTCGGCTGCGACGACCAGATACGCGTCGTCGCCGTCGCGGCGTACCACGTCGGTCGGGGCGACGATCGCACCCGAGGCTTTGGCGACGTTGTCGGTGATGTCGAGCAGCCCCGCGATGAACAAGCGGTAGCAGGCCACCCCTTCTTCCCGCGTGGCGTCGCGGTCGGTGGCGGGGTCGCCGGTGGACGCCGGCGGATGCTTGACGACGAAGCCGCCTTTGGCGCCGACGGGCACGATGACCGCGTTCTTGACCGCCTGCGCCTTGACCAGGCCGAGGATCTCGGTGCGGAAGTCCTCGCGACGGTCCGACCAGCGCAGGCCGCCGCGGGCCACGTACCCGAACCGTAGGTGCACGCCTTCCACCCGCGGCGAGTACACGAAGATCTCGAACTTCGGCCGCGGCAGCGGGAGTTCGTCGATGAGCTCGGGATTCAGCTTGAATGACAACACGTTTCGCGCGCGGGCGGAATCGTCACGGCTGATGAAGTAATTGGTCCGCAGCGTGGCCTGGATCATCGATGCGAAGGCGCGCAGCACGCGGTCGGTGTCGAGGCTGACGAGCGCGTCGATGTCCGCCGACACCGCCGCGGCGGCGGCCTGGGCGTCCCGGTTGGCCGCGGTCTGGTCCTGGTCGACAGGGCAGAAGAGAGCCTCGAACAGCTCGACCAGCGATCGGGCGGTGCCCGCGTGCTCGTTGAGCACGGCGGCGATGTGCGACTGGCTGTACGAGAACCCGGCCTGCTTCAGATATTTGGCGTAGGCGCGCAGCAGGGCGACCTGGCGCCAGGTCAGCCCCGCGCGCAGCACCAATTCGTTGAAGCGGTCGATCTCGGCGTGCCCGTGCCAGATGGCGGTGACCGCATCGGCGAAGCGTTGCGCGCGAGACTCGTGCTCGGGTCCCGGCGGAACGTCGGGCATACCCCGATGGGGCGAGACTTTGAACTGGTAGATCCACACCGGCAGCCCGTCGGGGCGGGTCACGGTGAACGGCCGCTCCTCGAGAACGGTGACGCCCATCGACTGCAGCATCGGCAGGAGCTGGCTCAGCGACGCCGACTGACCGCCGAGGTACCAGATGAGATTGGAGACACCGTCCACGGCGGTGCTCTCCGTGTCGTCGAGCACCAGCTTGACCGAATCGTCGTCCAATTCCTCGATGATCGCGATGTCCGACAGGGCGTGCAGCGGGTTGACGGCCTGCTTGTAGACCTCGGGGAACGCGGCAGCGTAGTGCTCGGCCGCGGCCTGGTCGATCGAGCCTGCCCTCACCGCGCCGAGCAGACGGTCGCCCCACGTGCGGGCGGCCTCGGTGAGCAGGTCCTGGATGCGCGACTCGTTGGCCTCCGACACGTCCACGTCCGACGGGCGGGAACCTTCCGGCAGCCGGACAGTGAAATGCACCAGCGCCCAGGGGGATTCGCTGACCCGCGCGGCGTAGTCGATGCTGACACCGCCGAGCTCGCGGACCAGGATGTCCTGCATCTCGAGCCGGACGGCGGTGGTGTAGCGATCGCGCGGCAGATAGACCAGACACGACACGAAGTGGGCCAGCGGGTCGGCGCGCAGGAACAGCAGGGTGCGCCGGCGGGACCCCAGGTCGACGACCGCCATCGCCATGTCGAGCAGGCCGCGCGCGCTGAGCGCGAACAACTCGGAGCGGGGGATCGTCTGGATGATGTCGAGGAGCAGCGGGCCCGGATGGCTCGGGTCGCGGTGCGCCATCGCCAGCGCGTCGTTGACCCGCCGCGAGATCAGCGGGATCTCCAGCACGTTGGCGTTCATCGACGCGACGGTGAACAGGCCCACGAACCGGTGTTCGATGGCGCCCGGATCGTTGGCGTCGCCGGACTGTTCGCGCACCACGACGATCTGCGGATACGCGCCGTAGCGCAGGAAGCTGGGGATCGTCGCCTGCGCCAGCGCCAGCAGCTCGTCTTTGTTGGTCAGCTGGGGCAGCACGTCCGTCCGCAGCCGCAAGACACCGAGCCGGCTCGACGGGTCCACGGTGGCCTCGCCGTCGTGAACGCGGCACCGCTGACAGCCCAGCAGCACGAAGTGCCCGTCGGCCAGCCAGCGCAGCAGCGCCGCGACGTCCTTGCGGTCCGGGCTCGGGAACCGGCGCCCGGTGTCACTGTCGAGTTCGGCGGCCAGAATGCGCAGCGTCGCCGCCATGTCTGCGGAATCGAGTGCCACCTGGCGTGAGTCGGCGAGCACCCGCGGCAGCAGCCGCTCGGCCTCTTCGAGGGCCCGCCGGTCCACCGAGCTGGAGAGCTGCACGTGCACCCAGGTCTCGTCGACGCCGTCACTGAACGTGGCCTCCGAGGCCGGCACGATGTCCAGCAGCTCTCCGCCCGCCCCGCGCCGCACCCGGAACACCGGGTTCATGATCGCCTTGTAGGCCACCCCGATCCGGTGCAGCAGGACGGTGACGGAGTCCATCAGCATCGTCGCGTTGTCGGTGACGATCTGCATCGCGGGCCCGAAGCCGCCGGAATCGTCGGCGCCGTAGACCGCGACGCGGGTGGCGCCCGCGGAGCGCTGACTGCCCAGACGGTACTGTGCCTCGACCAGCGCCGGGCCGGCCAGCGTGTTCGCGGCGGGCTTTCGCACCGGCCCGGTGACGGCGGCCTCGGCGCCCGGCGCACCGCCGTGGGGCCCGTGATAGGTCCGCAGGTAGGCGGGCAGCAGCCGGTCGACGATGTCGGGGATGCCGTCCTCGGCGGTCTGTCCACCGATGGCCCCGGAATTCAACGACATGCGCCGCTCTCCTGACTCACACACGTGCGCACCAGCCGTCGTGGCGGTAACCGGGGCGCCGTGGGCTGTCGGTTACCTGGTCCGCACGACGAGACTATCCCCGCGTCAGCTTGCGGTGGGTCACCCTGTGCGGACGGGCCGCTTCGGCACCGAGCCGTTCCACCTTGTTCTCCTCGTACGCTGCGAAGTTGCCCTCGAACCAGAACCATTTGGCCTCGTTGTCGGTATCGCCTTCCCAGGCCAGGATGTGCGTGCAGGTGCGGTCCAGGAACCAGCGGTCGTGGCTGATCACCACCGCGCAGCCGGGGAAGTTCTCGAGCGCGTTCTCCAACGAGCTCAGCGTCTCGACGTCGAGGTCGTTGGTCGGCTCGTCGAGCAGAATCAGGTTGCCGCCCTCTTTGAGGGTCAGCGCGAGGTTCAGCCGGTTGCGCTCGCCACCGGAGAGCACTCCGGCCGGCTTCTGCTGGTCGGGCCCCTTGAAGCCGAACGCGGAGACGTACGCCCGCGACGGGATCTCGTTCTGGCCGACCTCGATGTAGTCCAGGCCGTCGGAGACGACCTGCCACACCGTCTTCTTCGGGTCGATACCGGAGCGGGACTGGTCGACGTAGCTCAGCTTGACCGTCTCACCGATCTTGACGGTGCCGCTGTCGGGCTGTTCGAGGCCGACGATGGTCTTGAACAGCGTGGTCTTGCCGACGCCGTTGGGGCCGATGACCCCGACGATGCCGTTGCGCGGCAGGGTGAACGACAGGTCCTTGATCAGCTGGCGGCCGTCGAAGCCCTTGTCGAGGTGGGAGACCTCGACGACGACACTGCCCAGCCGGGGGCCGGTCGGGATCTGGATCTCCTCGAAGTCGAGCTTGCGGGTCTTCTCCGCCTCGGCCGCCATCTCTTCGTAGCGCTGCAGGCGGGCCTTGCTCTTGGCCTGGCGCGCCTTGGCGCCCGACCGGACCCACTCCAGTTCGTCCTTCAGTCGCTTCTGCAGCTTCGCGTCCTTGCGCCCCTGCACGGCGATGCGCTCGGCCTTCTTCTCCAGGTAGGTCGAGTAGTTGCCTTCGTAGGGGAACGCGCGGCCGCGGTCGAGTTCGAGGATCCACTCCGCGACGTTGTCGAGGAAGTAGCGGTCGTGGGTGACGGCCAGGATGGCGCCCTTGTACTCGGCCAGGTGCTGTTCGAGCCACAGGACGCTCTCGGCGTCGAGGTGGTTGGTCGGCTCGTCGAGCAGCAGCAGGTCGGGCTTGGACAGCAGCAGCTTGCACAGCGCCACCCGGCGGCGTTCACCACCGGACAGGTGGGTCACCGGCTCGTCGGGCGGCGGGCAGCGCAGCGCGTCCATCGCCTGCTCGAGCTGCGAGTCGATGTCCCACGCGTCGGCGGCGTCGAGCTCCTCCTGGAGCTTGCCCATCTCTTCCATCAGCTCGTCGGAGTAGTCGGTCGCCATCAACTCGGCGACCTCGTTGTACCGGTTGAGCTTGCCCTTGATCGGCACGCCTTCCTCGACGTTCTCCCGCACCGTCTTGGTGTCGTCGAGCGGCGGCTCCTGTTGCAGGATGCCGACCGACGCTCCGGGCGCCAGGAAGGCGTCGCCGTTGTTGGGCTGATCCAGTCCGGCCATGATCCGCAAGACGCTCGACTTGCCGGCTCCGTTGGGTCCGACGACGCCGATCTTCGCGCCCGGAAGGAAGTTCAGCGTGACGTCGTCAAGGATGACCTTGTCGCCGTGCGCCTTGCGGACCTTCCGCATCGTGTAGATGAATTCGGCCATTGCCTTCGATGTTGCCTTTCTCGATCCCGGTGTCGCTCTCGGGATCATCTCGGAGCTCCACGATGGTCGGGCCCCATCCTAGGCGTGACCGCACCGAGGCTCTGCGCCGCTACGCGCTCAGCGGCAGCCCCGTGACGCCGACCGCCGACTGTTCCTCGTCGCGCTCGTCGTCCGCAGTGCCGGCACCGGTCCCGTCGGCTGCGGTGTCCGACGCCGCATCCGGATGCCTGCGCTTCTCGATCCGGGCGATGCACCTCGCCAGATCCGGTCCCACGGACGTGGCCCGTATCTCCAGCGAGGACCGTCGGTTGCCGTCGCGGTCCTCGTACTCACTGGTGTACACGTTGCCAACAACGATCACGGCGTCTCCCTTTCCGAGGCCGGCGCCGACCCCGGTGACGAGCCGTCCCCAGCAGTTCACCGTCGCGTACAGCGAGTTGCCGGGCTCCCAGGTGCCCTCGCCGGTGCGCCGCCGCGAGTTGCTGGCCACGCGGAACTTGAAGAGTTCCTGATCGCCGACCCAGCGACGCTCCGGGTTCGTGATGATGGTTCCGACGATCGTGATGGGTGTCTCGAACATGATTGCCTTCCTCGATTCTCTGCAGCGGGCCCGGCACTGACCTGACCCGTCGGTGACACCCCCATTCATCACCGCGCCGCCGACATCGCCGTCCGGGTCCGCGGCGGAGACGGCACGGGTTGTGGATGGATCCCGCTATGGGGATGACGGCAGCACCGGCCGTCGGCGCTCTAGCTTTCGGCGCGGTCGCGCCGTGCCATTTCGGCGAGCATCGCGTTGTAGGCCGCCAGGTCGGCGTCGTCGTCCCGGTCCGCGGCGCGGTCGAGCCGCTTGGCGGTGCGCGTGTCGCTGCGCTGCCACTGCACGAACAACGCGATGAGGACCAGGACCAGCGGGATCTCGCCCGCGGCCCAGGCGATGCCACCGCCGAGTTTCTGGTCGGCGAGCAGATCGGTGTGCCACGGCAGCTGCAGCGACCGGTAGAAGCTCTCGCCCATCACCGACTTGGTGCCCATCAGCACCACACCGAAGAACGCGTGCAGCGGCAGTGAGGCGAACACCACGCCGAGCTTGGCCAGCGGCGGTAACGGCCTGGGCGTCGGGTCGACGCCGATGACGACCCAGTAGAACAGGTAACCGCTGACCAGGAAGTGCAGGTTCATCGCGACGTGCGCGGCATGGCTGCCGTTGACGGCGTCGAAGATGCCTCCGAAGTAGAGGCCGTAAAACCCGAGGACGAACAGCGCGGTCGCCACGATCGGGTGGGTCAGGAATCGCGACACCCGCGAGTGCAGCGCTGCCAGCAACCATTCGCGCAGACCCGGGGGCTGGTCACGGCCCGCGGCGGGCAGGGCGCGCAGCGCCAGCGTGACCGGCGCCCCGAGCACCAGCAGCACCGGCGCCAGCATCGAGAGGATCATGTGGCCGATCATGTGCATGCTGAACATCGCCGGCGTGTACCGGCCGATGCCCGACGAGGTCGCCACCAGCAGCACCAGACAGCCCAGCAGCCAGGCCGCGACACGCCCGGGCGGCCAGGCGTCGCCACGGCGACGCAGGCGCCGCACGCCGGCGAGGTAGACCACGGCGAACACGATCGACGCGGTGCCGAACAACAGGTCGAAGCGCCAGTCGAAAAGCAGTCTGGCCACGGTCGGCGGGCCGTCGAGGTCGTAGCCGATCTCGACGGCGGGAATCGAGAGGTGCAGGTTCGCCGGAGGGGGCGGCGGGGTCCGGCCGAGGGCCACCGCGATGCCGAAGGTCAGGCCGAACAGCACGGCCTCCACGAGCGCGAGGCGGATCAATGCGCCGCGCGCGGACGCGTTGGTCTGCAGAGCGGCCACTCCCCTGCGGCGCTGCCACCAGCCGAGGTAGCCCAGGGCACACAGCGCCGCGGCCTTGCCGACGACAAGCCACCCGTACCGGCTGTGCACCAGGTCGGCCGGCTGGATGCGTACCAGTGCGTTGACCACACCGCTGAGGGCCATCGCGACGAAGCACCACAGGGCGACCGCCGAGAAGCGCCGCGCCGCGATGTCGGCGTGCTCGCCGCCGCGCAGCGCGTGCACCAGCAGCGCGAGCAGCCCGCCGGCCCACAGGGCGGCGGCGACCAGGTGGATGAGCAGGCTGTTGGTGGCGAGATCGTGCGAACCGCCGGCCGACGAGTGCCCGGTCAGCGCGAGCGGCAACAACGTGACCAGGGATCCGGCGAACAGCACCGGCGTCGGTGACCAGCGCAACACCGGGATGCTCACCACGGTGACGACTGCCGCGAACAACGCCGTCCACCGCCATGCCCCGGCCGCCTCGATGAGGCCGGCCACCGACCAGATGTCGGCCGGGCTGAGCCGCGTCGACAACGACTGGCCGCTGACGTCGGAGACGGTGAGCGGCACCATCAGCAGCGCGCAGACGGTCCACAGTGCCGAGGCGACGGTGCCTGTGCGCAGCGCGCGGTACCCCGCAGCGTCGAGGACGCCGTTGGCCTGCGGCGGGACCAGGAACGCCGCGAACAGAAAGCAGCCCGTCGCCGTCACCGCGGCGATCTCGCCCGCGGCCTTGATGAACGGCAGACCGTAGTTGGTGACCGGACCCGCGTCGGGCAGACCCGTCGCGGTGAGCGCGTCGGCCACGGACAGGCCCGCCAGCGCCGCCGCCGTCAGACCCGCCAGCAGCGCGACTCCGGAGAGCACCGACCACACCGGCGCTCTGCGCACCCCCTGCGTGGTGTCCTGGACGGCGGAAGTCATGCGCCCAGCGTATGACCTCCGCGGAACTGCCTTCTCAGACCGCCTGGCTGCGCAGCGCGCGACGGTTGCGCTCACGGGTGAAGAACTGCTCGCGGGAGTAGCTGTCGACCTTGTTCATGTCGGCCAGGATTCCGCGCAGCTCATCACGGAAGGCTTTGCGCCGATCCGCCAGGTCTGCCGCAGGCTCGAGCAGGTGCTGGTCTGCGGCCACCTGGCGGGCGGTGGTGAACAGCAGGGCGGACACCGACTCGTTGCTCTGGATCCGGTCCTGCGCGACATACTGCCGGCCCAGACCCAGCGCCTTGGTGGTCAGCTCCTTCTCCGAGATGTCGGCGGGCGCGTCGAGCAGCGCGTCGGCGACGATCTGGTAGGCCTCGAAGAACGGCCGCAGCAGCGGCCCCGCGATCGCCGGGCGCTTCGCGCGCAGCACACCGTCGATCCGGTCGCCGCCCGCGGCGACGTCGGCCTCCCAGTCGGGATGGCCTGACATCTCCTCAGCGACGTGGTCGCGGAACGCGGCCGAGTCGGCGAAGTAGAACTCGAACTTCAGCAGATCCCGCAGCCGCATCACCTGGGTCCAGAACGCATCCAGGCGATCGCCTTCCGCGCGCGCGGCGTACGCCAGCGCGAGTTCTACCAACGACGTCTCCAGGAACGCGTCGATCAGGGAATTGCGGTAGAACGCCGCTTCCAGTTCGTCCTGCGGGGCGATGTACCACACCGGCTCGCGGCCGCCCTCGACACAGGTGACGGGATGCCTGTTCGACAGCGCGTCGAGCGCGGCGCGCACACCCTCGGGGGTCCGCAGGCGCAACGCGCTGTTGGTCATCGGAGTCTGCTTGCGCTCCAGGTACTCCAACGAGTCCTGCAGAGTGTGGTGCAACTGGTCGAGGGTGAGCGCCACCCCGCGGGTGGACAGCAGCAGCGCCGACACCAGCGCCGTCGCGTTGACCGGTGTGACCTGCAGGATGCGCCAGGCGACCTCGAAGGCCATCTTCTGCATCGCGAGCCGTTTCGCCGACTCGTCGGTCGTCATCGCGCCGTGCGGCTCACCGAGGTATTCGCGCATCGACACCGCCTGCGGGAACCGCACGTAGATCTTGCCGTAGTTGCGCTCCCCCTGCGCCCGGATGTAGTTGACGAGCCAGGACAACCCCTCCGGGGTTTTCTCTCCGCCGCGGGCGTAGGACGCGTACTCGGCCGTCTCGTGCAGCTGGTCGAAGCTGATCGACACCGGCTGCAGCAGGATGTCGTCACTGCGGCCGTCCAGGTATGCGTCGGCGACGTAGGCGAGCAGACCGAGCTTGGGCGGCAACATCTTTCCGGTACGCGACCGTGTCCCCTCGATCGCCCACGACAGGTTGAACCGCTTCTCGACGATGTAGCCGACGAACTGGCGCAGCACGAACTTGTACAGCGGGTCGTCGAGTTTGCGGCGGAGGAAGATCACGCCGGACCGGCGCATCAGCGGGCCCATCGCACCGAACGAGAGGTTGATGCCCGCGAACGTGTGCACGGGCGGCAGCCGGTTCTCCCGCATCGCGACGGGAACGATCACCCCGTCGAGGTAGGAGCGGTGGGAGAACAGCAGGACCGCCGGGTGCGCTTCGAGGGCGTGCCGCATCGCCTCGACCTCGGTCCGGTCGTAGTCGATGTTGGGGTCGAAGCCGCGGCTGAAGATCGCGCGGCCCAGCGACGGGATCAGGTCGACGGAGAAGCGGCTCCAGCCGGTGGCGAGCTCGTCGAGCATCTCGCCGGCCTTCTCGACCGTGGCGCCCGGAATCTTGTCCAGCCCCTCGCGGAACCGCGTCGAGGCCAGCACCTCGGGTTTGATCAGGCGGGGCGACTTGTATTCCGGGCCGAGCAGCCGCAGCTCGACCCGCTCGATCGCCAGGATGGCCCGACGGATCACGAAACGCGCGAAATCCCGGGGGTTTTCGGCGACGGTGGTGTCGCTCCAGTGCTGTCGCAGCTCCGAGACCTTCGCGGGTTCGCCGGCCACCACCCGGGCGCGCGAAGGATCGCGGTGCAAGATGCTGCGCTGCAGGACCTTCGGCGGACAGTAGGTGTCGCGGCCCGAGAGCAGGGCGACGACCTTGGACCGGGTCGGCAGCCCGCCGGGGACCCAGAAGACCCGCACCGGCACGACCGAGCGGTCCTCGTCGGCTTCGAGCAGTTCCACGAGCTGGGCCAGCACGCCGGCCGGCGGGTCGTCGTCGGCCGGCAGCTTGAGGACTTCGATCTGGGAGTCGGGATGTTCCCGGCGCTGGTGCTGCAGCCAGTCGGCGAGCAGCGCCTCCTCGGCGGGCGAGGACACCGACGCGAGTACGAGGCTGTCGTCGACGGCCGTGAACGCCGCGATGTCGGCGGCGCGGATTTTCACGACCGGCCCTTCGTCGCAGTGCTTTTCGTGGCCGCCTTCTTGGCAGCGGACTTCTTGGCCGCGGACTTCTTGGCCGGCTTTGTCGTGCGCTGGTACACATCGGGGGTCGGCAGCGAGTCGCGCGGCCAGTCCTTGAGCGTGTCGAGGTAGAGCTGACGGACTTGTTCGATCCGCTCGTCGAGGTTGTCGTGCGTCCAGTCGTCGACCGGGATCGGCGGATACACGACCACGTCGACGGTGCCGGGATTGAACGTGCTCGAATCGCGCGCGGCGATCACCTCCGCGTTGCGGATGACGATCGGCACGATGGGGATGCCCACCGACATCGCGATGCGGAACGGGCCCTTCTTGAAGGACCCGACCTCGGTGGTGTCCAGCCGGGTGCCTTCCGGGGCGATGAGGATCGACACCCCTTTGCGCGCCAGGTCCTCGACCTTTTTCAGCCCCTCGACCGCCTTCTGCGGGTCGTCGCGATCGATGAAGGCGGCATCGAGGATCTTGCCGATGGTGCCGACGATGGGGTCGCTTTCCAGCTCCTTCTTGCCCACCGACGTGAAGTTGTCGTTGACGAGCCGGCCGGCGATCAGCGGGTCGGCCTGGTTGCGGTGGTTGAAGATGAACACCGCGGGCCGCTGCGCGGTGAGGTTTTCCTTGCCGAGGACATTGAGGTTGATACCGATGGTGTTGAGCAGGGTCCGGCCGAACAGCGACGTGAAGAAATTGACCCCGGTGCGCTTGTTGCGGGTCAGCAGCCCGACACCGAGAGCGCCCGCCGCGACGGGTGCCATCGTCGCGATCCCGGCGACCGTACGGAGCTGCGAGACCGGACTCGCCCCGCTGCGGCTGCTGAACCGGAGCACCGGCCAGCCCCGCTTCGCGGCGACCGCGGCCATCTTCCCGCCCGGGTTGGTGGGCCGCGGGTTCCCGACCAGATACATCAGTGCGACGTCCTCGTCGCCGTCGGCATAGAAGTAGCTCTTCGACAGGTCGATGTCGTGGGCGGCGGCGAATTCCTGTACCGCCCTGGCCTTGCCCGGCCCCCAGATGATGGGACGCTGCACCTCGCCGGTGATCCGCCCGTCCTCGTCGGTCTCGAACTTGTTGCTCAGCACGTTGTCGATGCCGAGGAAACGGGCGACCGGGTCCACCTGCACGGTCAGCGCCGACGAGCTGAGCACGACGGTGTGACCGGCGGCCATGTGCGCGCGGACGATCTCGCGCATCTCCGGGTAGACCCTGCTCACGATCTTCTGGACGAACAGCCGCTCGGCGAGCTCGTCGATGTCGTCGACCGAATTGCCGCGCAGCATCCGCGCGCCCTTGCCGATGAGGTCCTCGAATTCCGAGCGGCCCAGCTGGTGGTTGAGCCCGGCCTGCACCATGCCGATGAACTCCCCGATCGACATCTGGCCGCGGCGCAACCGGTCCTGGGTCATCACGACTCCGGTGAAGCCGGCCACCAGCGTGCCGTCGAGGTCGAAGAACGCGCCGATTTCCGGCCCCGGCGGGCTGGCCTCGATCTCGGCGACCGAACCTGGCAGGCGCAGCTGCGGGTTGCCCGACGTCGACTCCGATGTCACTGTGCGGCACTTCCGTTCTGTAGGGCGGGACTGGACGGGGGTTGTGACTCGTCGGTGAAGGTAGCCGGGGTGGCGCGGCCGTCCCCGCCGAGGGCGAGGATCTCGTTGAAACCGGCCAGCAGGCATTGCGCCCACAGGGTGGGGTCGGTGATCGACGCCCGGTCGTAGCGGGTGGTGACCGTGCAGTAGCCCGACCGCGAGATCAGCACGACCATCATCGCCACCCCGGGCAGTGGCCCAAGGCCGTACTGCTGCAGCACTTTCGCGCCCGCGATGAAGGTGTCACCGGCGTAGACCGGCACGTTGCTGGCCTGCACGTCGGAGTTCACGATGGACCCGGCCATGGACTCCAGGACGCTGTCGGGCAGAAGGCTGACGACGGGCGCGACCGCACCGACCATGTCCAGCGCGCGCTCGTCACGTTTACGCGTCATCTGCGACCGGATGTTCTTGATGCGCACCTCGGGATCGCTCAGGCCGATCGGCGCTGCCAGGTTGACCCCGACGAACCGGTTGCCGCCGGCGGGGTCGGCTTCGGAGCGCAGGTTCACCGGCACCGCCATCGGCAACGTGTCGACGGGCACCCCTTTGGCTCGGTGATACAGCCGCAGCGCGCCGCACAGTCCCGCGAGATAGGCGTCGTTGATCGACCCGCCGGCAGCCTTCGCCGCGCGGTGCAGATCACCGAACTCGATGGAGATGGCCTCACTGCGGGTGGACAGGCTGCGACGGCGCAGGATCGGTGAGGGGTCGGCGACCGGTCCGAGCACCCGGGCACCCGACATCGCGTAGTCGATGACACCGCCCAGTCGCGCCACCGGATCGCGCACCACGTGTCCGACCACCTGCACCGCGCCGAACAGCGCGTCGCGCATCCCGCCGGCGATCGTTCCGGGTAACCGGCTGAGGCCCTGCCGCATCAGGTCGTTGGGTGAGAGGTCCGCGGGAATGGGCAGCGGCGGTGTGGCTTGCGGCGCCGGGTCGCGCTCGAGGTCGTAGAGAGAGGCGAACATCTCTACCCCTCCGACACCGTCGGTGACGGCGTGGCTCAGGTGCACCATCAACGCGGCCTGAGCGTTCTCCACACCTTCGATGAGCGTGGCGGTCCACAGCGGCCGGGAGATGTCCAGGGGCGACTGCGCGGCGACCTCGGCGATGTCCATCACCTGCCGGAAGGTGCCCGGCTGCGGCACCCGGACCCGGCGCACGTGATAGTCGAGGTTGAAATCGGGGTCGACGACCCACCGGGGAGCGGCCGTCGGCAGCGTCGGCGTGACGACCTTCTGGCGGAGCCGCAGGACTTTGCGCGAGGCGTTCTCGAAGCGGGTGCGGAACACCTCCCAGTCGGGGGTGGTGTCGAGGAGTTCCACGGTCAAGATGCCCGAGCGGGTGCGGGGGTTGGCTTCGCCGCGATGGAGAATCTGGTCGAGCGGGCTGAGCTCCTCCGGGAGTCCGGCCGCATCCAGTTCCGGCGCATTGCTCATACGCACCACGCTAGTCGGCGACGCTGTGACGCGGAGTGGCTTTATCGGCCGTTGCGGTGCGGAACGTCGCTTCTGCGGCGTGGCCTGGATGCGGGTGCCGCGCGAGTCACCCTGCGCCTGCGGGTAACCGACGAAAGTCGGAGGCGGCCAGCACCCCCACCCGCTGGCCGTTCTTGCTGGGTGCTATCCGTAGCGTGACCGATGCACCGTGTGCCGCCGGGCGGATGTAATAGCAGTCGTCGGTCTCCGGACAGTAAATGCAGATCATGTCGATCGCACTCTTGTCCATCGGTGTCGTGTGAGTACCGTTGCGGTCGGCCCACGTAGAGCGGAACTTGACACTGATGGCGCCGGCACGCGCTGAGCGGTACTTCACTTGCAGACGGTGAAACCGCCCCGCTGCGTACGCGACGAGATCGAACGGTGCGTGCTCCGTGGCGGGGAAAAGCACCGTGAAGCCCTTGCTCACCAGATCGGCGTGCGCCTTCGCGATACCAAGATCACCTTTGTCCTTCGTATGGTGTCCCACCACGGAATTCACAGTAGTGAGTCACGCGGACATCGCTTTACAGGAGTTGGGCTAGGGTGAGTGCGCTGCCCCCGTAGCTCAGCGGATAGAGCAGCCGCCTTCTAAGCGGTTGGCCGCAGGTTCGATCCCTGCCGGGGGCGCTTCGCCGCGTCAGACCGCCACCAACTCCTGGGCGGCGGCCGGGACGGGATTCGGGCCCTGGTTGGTTCCCTGGCTCGTGGTCGGCAGGCTCACCTGCACGCTCTGGACATCGATGAACCCGAACTGCGTCAGGTTCAGATACGGCGTGGCCGTCGTGAAGATCTGCAGTTCGAGGTCGCTGTCGGGCGTCACCGTGTAGGCGATGTCGTTCAGGTCGATTGTCGCGGTCTGGTCCCGGCCGTTCAGTGTCACGGGGATCGGGGTGACGATGTTGCCCACGACCTGACCGGTGGTCTTGTCGACGACCTGGGCGTAGACGTGACGGCTGGTGCCCAGACCGCTGTAGTTGATCACCACGTGCGGCGCACCGACGACGTTGGCCTCCGAGTCGGGATTGTCCAGCGGGATGGTGACCGCGTTGGTCGCGATGGAGCCGTCACCCAGCGAATACGGCAGCGGCACTTGGGGATTCGGTCCGGAACCACCCAGGATCGGGATGATCGGCAGCACTTTGCCCGTGTCCCACGTGGTCGCCGGAACCTTGCTCGTCGTGTCGTAGAAGTCGGCCGCCGTCGGGAGAGTCTCCGAGGTCCACCGGTCACCGTTCTGGTCGGTCCACTCGAAGACGTTGGGGTCCGTGGTCCCGTCGTTCTTCACGTAGCGGTCCATCCACGCCAGCGTCTCGCCCATCACCCAGACGTCGTCAGCTGCGGGGTTGCCCTGTCCGGGCAGGCACGACCCGTGTCCGCCGCAGAACCAGAGCAGCTTCACGTCCGGGTTCTGCGCGAGCAGGGCCGCGTTGAGGATGGACTGCTGCAGCGGGAACAGCACATCCACCGTGCCCTGGATGATCAGGGTCGGCGCGCTGATGCCGCGCACCGTTTGGCCCGGACCGCTGTTCTGCAGCAGCTGGATCTGTCCGGGGGTCAGGATCCCCAGCGTGGCGCCGGTGAGGATGCCGCCGTAGATCATCGGGTTGATCCTGGCGCCGGTGGTCACCAGGCCCAGCAACAGCAGCGACGAGTAGGCGGTCTTGAAGGCCTTGTCCGGATACAGCGAATCCGGCAGCGTGTTCCACGCCCAGCCGGGCGCGATCGCGTCGACCCGGTTGTCCCCGGCGGCGGTCACGAGTTGGATGCCGCCGCCGTAGGACACCCCCACCATGCCCATGGTGGGATCGTTCGGCGCATCGAGCTGCACGCCGTTCAGGCCGGCCGCCCAACTGATCAGCTGCGAGACGTCCTGCCCTTCGTATTGCGGGCTGTCGAGCTGAAGCACACCGCCCGAAGCGAACTCGCCGCGCGGATCCCATGTCACGACGTTGTAGCCGGCCTGCCGGAACGTCGCCACAAATGGATCGGCGGGACTGGTAGCACCGGGTTGCGCCAGGCCCGGCCCGTTGAAGATGGTCTCGTAGCCGGGGCTCCCGACGTCCGGGTTGCCGGTCGTGATCGCCGGGAAGAAGTTCGTGCTGATCTGGGTGCCGTCCCATGAGGTCACCATCGTGGTGTACGCGACGGGTGTGTCGAGCACTCCGCGCAGCTCGTCGACGTTGACGGTGACGTCCTGACGCGCGGCCGTGCCGATCAGCGGCGTGAGGATCTGCAACTGTTGCAGCGTCATGATCACCGGAGCGATGAATGTCGTTCCCACGATCGGCAATCCGGTGACGAACGTGTCGAACTTCGTGTTCTGGGCGACGAGCACCGTGAAGGACTCCTGCCCGGACGGCCCGTCGGCGTTCTGCGACCCGTCAGCGTTGTACTCGGGCGAGAACGGCAGGAAGGTGAAGGCGCCCGTCGTCGCATCGAGGGCGAGCTTGCCGCCCTTGCTCGGAGTGCCGATCACCGTGTACGTGGAGCCGTCCGGCATGGTGCAGGTGGCGCCGACGACGCAGCCGCCGATGACGCCCTCGGTCAGTCCCACGGAGTAGTCGGGAAGCGCAGCCGCCTGCGGCTGAACCAGCTCGCGCCGGGTGCCGGCCAACAGGAGCAGATCGGAGAGCGATCCGCCGACCGGCGCCGTCCCGCCGTTCGGTGCGAGAGCGTCGTGGATCGACGTGAGGAATTCGGCCACGGCCGTCTTGACGGGTGCCACCGTGGTCGTCGCGGCCGGAGCCGTCGCCGCGTCCTCGGTGACCAGCGCCCCCGGCGGTGTCCACAGTGACGACGAGGTCGTCGCCACCGGCTTGGCCTCCCGCGCCGCGGCGACGCGCGGGCTCTTCAGCCATGTCAGACCGGGCGATTGCTTGACCGCCGGCTGATCCTGAGCCGCGGCCGGAGTGGGATCGGTCTGCGGATTCTGTTGTGGCGCCTGTTCATTCGCGTCGACGCGATGTTTGCGACGATCACCGGGACGGGCAGCGGCGGCCTCCTCGGCGGGCGCCTGCTCGTCGACGCCGGGGTCGGCGTTCTCGCTGTCGTCGGTCGCCCGCTTGCCGCGTTCACCCGCGACCCGGTCGACGATTCCCTTGACGGTGTCGCCCAGCGACGTGCCGTCGTTGGCCTGGTGCTTCCCGAGCGGGCGTTTGTTGATCTTGACGGTGCCAGTGCCGGTATTGGAGGGGGTACTCGACGTGCGACTCTCACTCGACGGCGACGCGGAACCGGAACCCGACGTGCCCGTGTCGTCGGCGGACGCCACCGCCTGTCCCGTGAGGATCGCGGTGCCCACGCCCAAGGCGATCGCCAACCCGCCGACTCGACCTACATACCTGGCAGCGCCCATGACCCAACCTCCGCGAGCAAACATCAGAAACGGGGCAGACACTACGCCGACGAGGACGTGATCACCGGTGATTCGCGCGATCGATTTTATGACGGCGTCAATTCGCTGCGCGTGTCGGTCCGGGTCGCTCGAGCGTCTCGGCTTCCCGGTCGCCGCCGCGGCATCGCCGGAAGCGAATCAGAGCGCGAATTCGGCGATCCACTTCGTCGTGAACTGCTGGATCACCGATATCTGTTGCGCCAGAAGCTTTCCCATGACCGCCTCGATCATTGCGCCCACCAACGGCACCTTGAACTCGACCGTCGCGGCGCAGGTCAACCGGGAGCCGACGGGCACCGGTTCCATCACGACCTTGCCGACGCCCGTTCCCGGCGCGCCGTAGGTGGTGATGCTGACGATGCCGCGCAACCGGCCGTCCTCGACCGGTCCCCACGTCTCGTTCTGAACGACTTTCCACTCGTGGGGGAAGAACCTGGCGACCAGACCCGGCAGGGCGTCGTGGCGCAGATCCTGGGTGACGACGACGGTCGCGCAGCCGTCGGCGCCGACCTCCAGCGAGTCCAGCCGGCCGAAGCCGCCGAACGCCTTCAAGCGGGCCAGCCAGTAGTCCCGCTCGCAGAACGCCCGGTGGATCTGCTCGACGCTGGCCGTCGATTCCACCGCGAAGTCGACCGTCCGCGACACATCGCAAGGGTATCGGGCCCCGCGCCTGTGTTCGCTGGAATTCGGCGCTGCGGTCGCGCTTCGGATTCCGCGTTCTTGACGCCCGCGTCAACGGGAGCGATTACGCTGTCAGGCGTACGAGCCTGTTCCGGCTGATCGGACTCGACGACCGTCCGCCGGGATTCGACGGAGCCTTCTCGTCTCCTGTTCAGAGAAGAGGTGAAGTCACCTTGGGGGGAGAACTGCTCTCACCGTTGCTCACATCGCTGCCGCCGCGTGCCGCGCCGGGCCCACCCGGTGCGCGCATCGGCAGTTCCTGACCTCGGCTTGGACTCCCGATGCGTTGGCGGGCAGACAGGCCGGACCCTCCGGCGCCCGACGCGATCACTTCAGCCGGCTCCACGGGCGCGTTCGGCCGGCTCGGCAGCCTCGTCGTCCGGCGGCCGTGGTGGGTGATCGCCGCCTGGGTCGTCCTGGCCGTCGCGCTGCCTCCGCTGTTCCCGTCGCTCGCCACGGTCATCCAGAAGCAGCCCGTGTCGCCGCTGCCGCCCGACGCGCCGGCGATGGTGGCCAATCGGGATATCGCGCAAGCGTTTCCGGAGTCCGGTACGGAGAACACCCTGCTGGTGCTGCTGACCAACGAACGGGGTCTCGGCAAGCCCGATGAGGAGACCTATCGCACCCTGGTCGGCCGTCTGACCCGCGACAGTCACGACGTCGTGATGCTGCAGGAATTCGCCGGCACACCCGAGTTGCGCGACACGCTCAGCAGCAAAGACGGCAAAGCGTGGATCCTGCCGGTGGGGATCAACGGCGATCTGGGGTCACCGGAATCCAACGATGCCTACACCCGCGTCGCCGACATCGTCCACACGACGGTCCGAGGTTCGTCGCTGACCGCCGATCTCACCGGTCCCGCCGCGACCGTCGCCGATTTCATCGACGTCAACATGCGCGATCAGGTTCGGATCGAGGCCGCGATCATCACGCTGCTGCTCGTCATCCTGCTGATCATCTACCGCAACCCGATCACGATGTTGTTGCCGCTGATCACCATCGGGGTGTCACTCAACGTCGCCGGTGCCGTGCTGGCCGGCGCCTCGCAGTTCGGCCTCGCGGTGTCGAGCCAGACTCTCGTCTTCCTCACCGGCATGCTGGCCGGCGCCGGGACCGATTACGCGGTCTTCCTCATCAGCCGGTACCACGACTTCCTGCGGCACGGCGCCGACTCGGATCAAGCGATCAAGAATGCGCTGGGCTCCATCGGCAAGGTGATCGCCGCCTCCGCGGCCACAGTGGGCCTGACCTTTCTCGGCATGTCCTTCGCCCGCCTCGACCTTTTCGCGACCACGGGGCCGGCGCTGGCGATCGCGATCGCGGTGGCCTTCCTCGCCGCGGTGACGTTGCTGCCGGCGATCATGGTGCTGGCCGGCCGCCGTCGATGGATCAAGCCTCGTCGTGACTTGACCACGCGGTTCTGGCGCCGCAGCGGCATCCGTATCGTGCGGCGGCCCAGGACGAATCTGATCGTCAGCCTCGTCGTGCTGCTCGCCCTCGCCGGGTGCGTGAGTCTCGTCCACTACAACTACGACGACCGCAAGGCCCTGCCACCGACCGTCGCGAGTTCCCTCGGGTACGTCGCGATGGAACAGCGCTTCCCGCTGACGTCGATCATGCCGCAGTATCTGTTCATTCAGTCCCCGCGCGATCTGCGCACGCCGGAGGCGCTCGCCGACATGGAGCAGATGGCGCAACGGGTGAGCCAGCTGCCCGACATCGCCGCGGTCCGCGGCATCACGCGACCCACCGGCAAACCCCTGGAGGCCGCGAGCACCACGGCACAAGCCGGCGAAGTCGGTCAACGGCTCAACGACGCGTCGGCGATGATCCACGACCGCAGCGCCGACCTGGACAAGCTCAACTCGGGTGCGGCGCAACTCGCCGACGCCCTCGCGTCGGTCCGCGATCAGATGAGCAAGTCGATGTCGTCGGTGGGCAGTCTCCTCGACATGCTCACGGCCATCCAGAAGCAGTTGGGTCAGCTCGGGGGCACCACGAACTTCGGCCAGCTCGGCGACGGTGATCGGTTGGTCAGCGGCATGCGCAACCTCGGCGCCGCGCTCGACTCGATCTTCGGCAAGGTAGCCAACTTCGATTGGATCGACCCCGTCGTCATCGCCCTCGACGGGAGTCAGTACTGCGACACCACCCCGCTGTGCGTCAGTGCACGCGACCAGTTCCGCGCGATGCAGAAGGCACGCCAGGACGGCACCTTCGACAAGCTCGCCGGGATCGCACGGCAACTGCAGTCGACCGGACCGATGTCGGACCTGACCAAGACCGTCCGCCAGCTCACCACATCGATGAGCTCGGTGACCGGGTCCATGGGCTCGCTGGGCCTCGGCGGCGGTGGGCAGGGCTCGATCACCGACCTGCAGAAGGGCTTCGAAAAACTCGCCGACGGCAGCAGGCAGGTGGCCGACGGGGTGGACGAACTGGTGAACCAGACCAAACGGATGGGCGACGATCTCGACACGGCCTCCGACTTCCTGTTGGCGATGAAGCACGAAGCGACCTCGCCCTCGATGGCCGGCTTCTACATCCCTCCGCGGATGCTGTCGTCGGACGACTTCAAGAAGGCGGCGAAGTTCTTCATCTCGTCCGACGGCAGATCGGCCCGGTACCTGGTCGAGACGAAACTCAATCCCTTCACGACCGCCGCGATGGATCAGGTCGACGCGATCACCCACACGGCCCGCGGGGCTCAGCCGAACACCGCGCTGGAGCACGCCTCGGTGACGATGACGGGTTACTCGGCGACCCTGCGGGACGCGCGCGACTACTACAACCACGACATCCGGTTCATCATCGCGTTGACCATCGCGGTGGTGCTGTTGACCTTGATCGTATTGCTCCGTGCGATCGTCGCGCCGCTGTACCTGATCGCGTCGGTGATCATTTCGTACCTGGCGGCGCTGGGCCTCGGCATCGCGACGTTCCAGTTCCTCCTCCATCAGGAGTTGCACTGGAGCGTCCCCGGGCTGACATTCATCATCCTGGTCGCCATGGGCGCCGACTACAACATGCTGCTGATCTCCCGGATACGCGACGAGTCACCGCGCGGCATCCGTTCCGGCATCATCCGCACCGTGGGCTCCACCGGCGGTGTGATCACCGCGGCCGGCGTGATCTTCGCCGGTTCGATGTTCGGCCTGTTGTTCGCCAGCATCGGCACGATCGTGCAGGCCGGCTTCGTCGTCGGCACCGGGATACTGCTGGACACGTTCCTCGTCCGCACGGTCACCGTGCCCGCGATGGCGGTCCTCGTCGGCCGGGCCAATTGGTGGCCGTCACGCTGGACGCCGAGACCTGGGGGCGCAGGACGGTGACCAACACCGCAGGGCCCGACGACAGCAAGGTCGACTTCACCGCCGTCGCGTGGGGATCGGTCGAATGGACCCTGCTGTGCATGCTCTACCTGCGCGCGCACGAATCCCGACTGCCCCACTCCATCCTGGGCGATCACTTCGCCCAGGAGGCCGTCGAGCGCATCGACTACGACTTCGACCGCATCCACCGCACGGTGCGCCCTGCGGTCAACCAGTTCGGGGCAGCGTTGCGCGGCGCCTATTTCGACGCTGTGATCACCGACTTCCTGACACGGCATCCCGCAGCCACCGTGCTGCATCTGGGCTGCGGCCTGCACAGCCGCGCCTTTCGCATCGCACCTGCCGGCACCCGATGGTTCGACGTCGACCTGCCGCAGATCATCGCACTGCGCCGCCGGCTCTACGCGGAGACCGGAACGTACCGGATGATCGGGTCGTCGGTCACCGACCCCGAGTGGATCACCGAACTCCCCGCCGGCGGACCGGTCATGATCGCCGCCGAAGGTCTGCTGATGTACCTGACCCCGGCAGAGACTACGCAGGTGCTGCACCGGTTGACCCAGCGCTTCGACAGTGGCGAGTTGGTCGCCGACCTCCTCTCGAAATGGGGCCCGCGCCTGTCACGGGTCTTCACATCCGGCATGATCAAGTGGGGCACGCGCGACGGGAGGGAACTCGAGCGCTGGGAGCCCCGGCTGCGGCTGATCGACGAGCGCTCCGTCGTCGCGGGATTCCACCAAATACCGCTAAGGGCACCGCGATTGCTGTATCGCACGCAGCACGCTATACCGGTCACCCGAGATCATGACCGGTTGTTCCGGTACCTGTTCTAGCGTCGCGAGAACGGCTCTGCCTGGTTGCTTTCGGCGCGCGCCGACGGCTGCACCGGACACGTCGCTGAGGGAGAAACCACTTACCGAGCCTATGAAACTGGTTCACCAATCGGCGGCTCAGCAATCATCATAGTTAGCTCATCACACCGTTCTACCAGCTGTTTACGTTCACGCAAATTTATTCTGGGAAAAGCCTTACCGGCCGCACCGGGCGAAGTAGTCTGAAGCCAAATTTCGACGAGAACCCCGGGATTGCCATGAGTATCAACCCGTTCGACGACGAAAACGGTTCTTTCCTCGTCCTTGTCAACGACGAAGAGCAGCACAGCTTGTGGCCCACCTTCGCCGAGGTGCCGGCCGGATGGCGGGTGGTGTTCGGCGAAGCGGACCGCGCCTCCTGCCTCGACTACATCGAGCAGCAATGGACAGATATCAGACCGCGAAGTCTGCGCGAGAGGCTGGCGCAGCGCAGCTGAACACGCCGACTCGATTGTTGGGGGCAGTCGGATGGACCGTAGAGGCGAAGCGCTTACGCCACGACAACTGGATATCTGGCTCGCGCAAGAAACCGGACGGTCCGGGACGGAGTGGCAGCTCGGCCTCTTCGCACGGATCGAGGGGGCTCTGAACCGCGATTTGTTTGAGCAGGCAATAAGATTGGGCCTGCTCGAGGCTGAACCGATCCGCGCCGCATTCTTCCAATCGGGCGGGCAGGTGTTTCAGGAGGCCCTCGACTACTCCGATGTCGAATTGCCGTTCTTCGACCTGACAGACTCACCGCATGCGGTCGAGGACGCCCGCGCCATCGCCGCCACCATCCAGCACACACCGATGCCGCTGACCCAGAGGCTGGTGAAGTTCGCGCTGTTCCAGACCCGGGCGGACGAATTCTACTGGTTCGTCTGCTGCCATCACATCGTCATCGACGGCATGAGCATGGGTTTGATGGGACGCCGTATCGCGACGATCTACACGGCCCTGCTCACGGACTGCGCTGTGCCGCCCGCGTTCTTCGGATCGCTGCGAGACCTGATGGACATCGAGTCCCGCTATGAAGCCTCCGCCGACTACGCTGCCGATGAGGCGTATTGGAGCTCCATCCTCTCGACGGTCCGCGATGCCGATGTCCTCTACCCCGACGTCACCCCGACGCCGGACTCCCACTATCCCTCCACCCCAATACATCTGGATCCGTGCGCCCTCGGCGGCATCAAGAAGACCGCGCGCGCGCTGGGCGCGCGTCAGTCCTCGCTTTTGACTGCGGCATGTGCACTCATGGTGCAGCAGTTGAGTTCTCGCGGATCGCAGATCATTCTCGACTTTCCGGTGAGCAGACGTGTCGACGCCCGCATGAAGACACTTCCGGGGATGGTCGCCGGCGTGGTACCGCTCGTGCTGGAGGGCTTGCCCCGCTCGACAGTGTCGGACTTCTGCCGCCATGTCGACGCACGGATGCGCGAGGCACTGCACCATCAGCGCTTTCCCGTCACCACACTGGCGGGCGGCAACGGGTTGCAGCCCTTCGAGGCCTATCCGGATCGGGTGGTCTTGAACTTCGTGCCCTCCAGGCTCAGCATGAACCTCGCCGGCGTTCCCGGAACGGCTACATACACGACGTTCGGTCCGGTCGATCACTTCGGCCTCTTCTTCTTCGGCGCCGGCGATCAGCAGGCCTTCTGTACAGCCGGTGCCGGGCTGCCGTTCGCCGGCCTGGCGCCCGCCGACCTGGCCGACCGGCTCCAGCGCATTCTGCTCGCCGTGGTTCGCGAGCCGAACAGCAAGCTGTCGTGCCTGACGTCGATCGCGGCGGGCGAACGTGAACACCTCGATGCGGTGGGCAACAGGAGGGCACTGTCGCGGCCTGCCGAGCCGGTGTCCATTCCGGGGCTGTTCGCCGCTCAGGCCGCGCGCAGCCCCGACGCGGTCGCTGTGGTCTGCGGAGCGCAGTCGATGTCCTACCGCGAACTCGACGAGCGCTCCACTCGCCTCGCGCACCTCCTCGCCAAATGCGGTGCCGGACCGGGGCGGACGGTGGCGCTGATGTTGCCGCGCTCCGCCGGCGCGGTCGTGGCGATCCTCGCAGTGCTCAAGACCGGTGCCGCATATGTGCCGATCGACCCGGCGCATCCCAGCGCCAGGATCGCGTTCATGGTCGCCGACGCCGCACCGGTCGCCGCGATCACCACGGCGGCGCTGGCCGACCGGTTCTCCGGGTGCGAGCTGACCGTGATCCTTCATGACGATCCCCGCATCGAGACCTACCCAGCGACACCGCCGACGGAACCCGACCCCGACGACATCGCCCACATCATCTACACCTCGGGAACCACCGGTGCGCCCAAAGGCGTTGCGATCACGCATCGCAACGTCACGCAGCTACTAGGCCGGGCGAACCGGCATCTGCCCTCCCGCGCCTGGGCCCAGTGGCATTCCTACGGCTTCGACGCCTCGGTCGAGGAGATCTGGGCGGCGCTGATCCACGGTGGACGGCTGGTGGTGGTACCCGAGGAGATGACGGGCTCACCCGACGAGCTGCAGCGCATGCTGAGCACTCACCAGGTCGGCGTGTTGAGCCAGACGCCCTCGGCAACCGGCGTGCTCGAACCCGAGCGCCTCGCCTCGATGGCACTGCTCGTCGCCGGTGAGGCGTGTCCGGCCGATCTCGTGGACCGATGGGCGCCGGGCCGCGTGTTGATCAACGGTTACGGTCCCACCGAGACCACGATCTGCGCTACCAGAAGCGCTCCGCTGACTGCCGGGTCCGGCACGCCCCCCATCGGTTCGCCGGTGGAGGGCGCGGCGGTGTTCGTCCTCGACGGATGGTTGCGCAGGGTTGCGGTCGGTGTCGTCGGTGAGCTGTATGTCGCGGGTCGCGGTGTCGGCTTGGGGTATTGGCGCCGGCCGGGACTGAGCGCGTCGCGGTTCGTGGCGTGCCCCTTCGGCGAGCCCGGCGATCGGATGTATCGCACCGGGGACCTGGTGTCCTGGGGTGCCGACGGCCAGCTGAAGTATTTCGGGCGCGCCGACGAACAGGTCAAGATCCGCGGCTACCGGGTCGAACTCGGTGACGTCCGCGCAGCGCTGGCCGGCCTCGACGGTGTGGACCAGGCGGTCGTGATCGCCCGCGACGATGACGGCGGCGGACCGCGCCTGGTCGGCTACGTCGTCGAATCTGCCGCCGGCGCAGTGGATCCTGCTGCTGCCAGGTGCGTTCTGGCCGAACGGCTTCCGGGGTACATGGTGCCGGCCGCGATCGTAGTGCTGGACTCTTTGCCGTTGACGGTCAACGGCAAGCTCGACGTCCGGGCGCTGCCTGCGCCGGTATACGGCGATCTCGCCCGCTACCGCGCACCGGGATCGCCGGTGGAAGAGCTTCTGGCCACCGCCTTCGCAGACGTGCTCGGTGTCTCCCGCGTCGGTGTCGACGATTCGTTCTTCGATCTCGGTGGCGACTCACTGTCCGCGATGCGGGTCATCGCCGCCATCAACACGTCGTTGACCACCGAGCTGACAGTGCGCTCGTTGTTCGACGCGCCGACGGTCGCACGACTGGCACCGCTGACCGTGCCGGCGACACGCAAGCAGGAGCGACTGCAGGTCGTCGACCGACCGGCGGTGGTCCCGTTGTCGTTCTCCCAAACACGGTTGTGGTTCCTCGACAGATTTCAGGGCGGCTCGACCGCCTACAACATGCCGACGGCGATCGACATCCGCGGACCGCTGGATCATCAGGCGCTCGCCGCGGCCCTCGACGATGTGATCGCCCGACACGAAGTCCTCCGGACCGTCTACCCGGACGCGGACGGGGTGCCGCAGCAGTCCGTGCGGCCGCCCTCCGCGGGCATGTGGCGGCGAGGAAATTCGACAGTGGTGCCGTCGACGCCCAGGGATATCGCTGCCGAGTTGACCGGCCTTGCGCATCACCGATTCGACCTGTCCACCGAGGTTCCGATCCGGGCACAGGTCTATTCGCTCGGACCTGAACACCATGTCGTGGGAATCGTGGTGCACCACATCGCTTTCGATGGGTGGTCGTTCGCGCCTATGGTTCGCGACGTTGGCGAGGCATACCTGGCGAGGTCGCACGGCGACCCCCCGAAATGGCGTCCGTTGCCGGTGCAGTATGTGGATTTTGCGTTGTGGCAGCGGGTGCGGTTGGGGGATGTGGGTGATGCGGGCAGTGTGATTTCGCGGCAGGTGGGGTTTTGGCGGGGGGTGTTGGCGGGGTTGCCTGAGCGGTTGGGGTTGCCCACTGATCGGCCGTATCCGGCGGTGGCCGATCAGCGGGGGTCTCGGGTGGCGATTGAGTGGCCGGTGGAGGTGCAGCAGGGGGTGCGTCGGGTCGCGGCGCGGTATCAGGTGACCGAGTTCATGGTGATGGCGGCCGGGTTGGCGGTGGTGTTGTCCCGGCTCAGCGCCAGTGCGGATGTCGCGGTGGGGTTCCCGATCGCCGGGCGCACCGATCCCGCCCTCGATGAGTTGATCGGGTTCTTCGTCAACACCTTGGTACTGCGCACCGACCTCTCCGGTGATCCCAGCATCGCCGACCTGCTGGCCCAAGTCCGCCGCCGCAGCCTGGCCGCCTACGAACACCAGGACGTGCCCTTCGAAGTCCTCGTCGAACAACTCAACCCGACCCGCAGCATGACCCACCACCCCCTGATCCAGGTGATGCTGGCCTGGCAGAACCTGCCCGGTGTGGTCACCGATTCCACCGGCCTGTCCCTGGGTGAGCTGCAGGTCACCCAGCTGCCGGTCGACACCCACACCGCCCGCATGGACCTGACCTTCTCCCTGGCCGAACACTTCACCGACACCGGCGCACCCGCAGGCATCCGCGGCGCAGTCGAGTACCGCACCGACATCTACGACCCACCCACCATCGAAGCCCTGATCCACCGATACCACCGCGTCCTGACCACCCTCACCACCCAGCCGGAATCCCGGCTTTCTGCAATCGATCTGCTCGACACCGACGAACACACACGATGGACCGAGTTGGCGAACCTGGCCACCCTCACCGAACCCTGCCCGCCCTCCCGATCAGTACCGCAGGTCATCGCCGGGCACGCCCTGGGCACCCCGGAGGCAGTCGCGCTCTGCGGTGCCGGCCGCTCTCTGACCTATCGCGAACTCGACGAGACCTCCAACCGGTTGGCCCACCTCCTGATCGGCGCCGGCGCCGGGGCGGGCCGCTGTGTGGCGGTGTTGTTCCACCGCTGCCCCGAGGCGGTGGTGGCGATGCTGGCCGTCCTCAAAACCGGTGCGGCCTACCTGCCCATCGACCCCGCCCACCCCGACACCCGCATCACCTACCTGCTCCACGACGCCGCACCGATGGCCGCGGTCACCACCACCGACCTCACCGACCGACTGACCGGACACGACCTGACCCTCATCGCCCTCGACAACACCGACCTGAGCAGGCAGCCACCCACCCCGCCACCGCCGCCGGCACCTGAGGACATCGCCTACCTGATCTACACCTCGGGCACCACCGGCACCCCCAAAGGTGTTGCCGTCACCCACCACAACCTGCTGCACCTGGCCGACTCCACCCCCACCACCCTGCCCGAACCCGCGGTGTGGACCCAATGCCACTCCTACAGCTTCGACTTCTCGGTATGGGAGATCTGGGCCGCCCTGCTCACCGGCGCCCGCCTGGTCATCATCGACGAAGACACCACCACCTCCCCCACCGAGTTCCACCACCTACTCACCCGCGAACACGTCACCGTGCTCACCCAAACCCCCTCCGCGGTCACCGCACTAGACCCCGACGGCCTGGACTCGGTCGCCCTGCTGCTGGGCGGAGAAACCTGCCCCGCCACCGTCATCGACCACTGGGCCCCCGGGCGGGTGCTGATCAACGCCTACGGCCCCACCGAAACCACCGTCTACGCCACCCTGAGCCCACCCCTGCACCCCAGTACCGGCGCCGCCCCCATCGGCGCCCCCGTCCCCACCGCCGCCTGCCTGGTCCTCGACCCCTGGCTGCACCCCGTCCCGGCCGGGGTCGTCGGCGACCTCTACATCGCCGGGCGCGGCGTCGCCGCGGGCTACCTCGGCCGACCCGCGCTGACCGCCACCCGCTTTTTGGCCTGCCCCGCCGGCCCCCCCGGCACCCGCATGTACCGCACCGGCGACCTGGTCAGCTGGCGCCCCGACGGCCAACTGCACTACCACGGCCGCGCCGACGACCAACTCAAAATCCGCGGCCACCGCATCGAACCCGCCGAAATCCAAGCCGCCCTGACCGCCCTACCCGGCGTCGACCACGCCGCAATCACCACCCACACCGACGGACCCACCACCCGCCTACTCGCCTACATCACCGAAACCACCCCCGGCACAACCAATCCCACCGAGCTACGCGCCCAACTCGCCGAACAACTACCGTCCTACATGGTCCCCGCAGCGGTGATCACACTCGCGTCGCTACCGATGACCGTCAACGGCAAACTCGACACCCACGCCCTCCCCGCACCCGAGCACCAAGCGGACCGCTACCGCGCCCCCACCGACGCCGTCGAAGAAATCCTGGCCGGCATCTACGCCCAAGTCCTCGGCCTCGACCACGTCAGCATCGACGACTCCTTCTTCGACCTCGGCGGCGACAGCATCCTGTCCATGCAAGTCGTCGCCCGCGCCCGCGCCGCCGGCCTGACCTGCCGACCCCGCGACATCTTCACCGAACACACCATCGCCCGCCTCGCCCGCATCGTCGAAACCGGTTCCGGCCGAACCGGCCACGTCGACCACGGTGTCGGCGAGGTGACCGCCACCCCGATCATGCGATGGCTCCACGACATCAACGGACCAGTCGACCAATTCAACCAAACCATGGTGATCCAAGCCCCCGCCGCAGTCACCCCCCACGACGTTGCCACCATCCTGCAAGCCCTGCTCGACCACCACCCCACCCTGCGGATGCGCGCCGAAGATCACGCAGACGGGTGGTCGCTGACCATCCCCGAACCCGAAACCATCGACGCCGGTGAGCTTCTGAGCACAGCCGAGATCCTCTCCGAGGAGGCGCTGGTCGCGGCGCGGTCCCGGCTCAACCCCGCGACCGGGACCATGGTCAGCGCCCTATGGGCCACCACCACACAGCAACTCGCCCTCATCGTCCACCACCTCGCCATCGACGCAGTGTCCTGGCGCATCCTCCTCGAAGATCTCAACATCGCCTGGGCCCACCACCACAACGGACAACCCATCACCCTGCCCGCCCCCGGCACCAGCTTCCGAACCTGGGCCACCCAGCTCACCGACCACGCCCGCACCCCCGCAGTTCTCGACACCACCCCCACCTGGCACCACATCACCACCACACCCCCCGCACTGCCCCCACCCGACCCCGCGCGTGACACCTACGCCACCGCCGGCCACTTGTCGGTGGCCTTGGACACCGAAACCACCCGCCACCTCCTCACCGACGTCCCCGCCGCCTTCCACGCCGGCGTCGCCGACGTCCTGCTCATCGCTTTCGCGCTCGCCTGCTCCGAATTCCTGGGCACCGCAAGCGCACCCGTAGGCATCGACGTCGAAGGCCACGGCCGCCGGGAGGAGCTGTCCCCCGACCTCGACCTGTCCCGCACCATCGGCTGGTTCACCACCAAACACCCCGCCACCCTGCACACCGGCGGACTGCCATGGCACCACATCCACTCAGGCGATGACGCCCTCGGACCAGCGATCAAACACGCCAAAGAACAACTCCGCACCCAACCTCACCCCCTCACCTACGGACTCCTGCGCCACCTCACCTCCCACTCCCCCCTCACCAATCCCGACCCCACCATCGGCTTCAACTACCTCGGCCGCCTCACCACCACCCCCACCCGCGACCTTTGGCACATCGACCATGAGTCGACATCGGCCGCCGGCACCGTCACCGCCACTCCAATGCCGTTGCCGCACAGCGTCGAACTCACGGCAGGCACCATCGACGGCCTCGACGGACCCCAACTACACACCAACTGGACCTGGGCACCCTCGATCCTCGACGACACCCAGATCGCGCGGCTGAGCCGGCTCTTCCTCGACGCACTCACCGGCATCAGCACCCACGTCCACCACGGCGGCGGCGGCCTCACCCCCACCGACATCACCCCCACCCACCTCACCCAAACCCACATCGACACCCTCGAACAACAACTCGACATCGCCGACATCCTCCCCCTGACCCCCCTCCAACAAGGCCTGCTCTTCCACGCCACCACCGCCGGCGAAACCACCGACCTCTACGCAATGCAACTCGACATCACCCTCACCGGCCCCATGGATCCCGACCGACTCCACAACGCGGTCCAGACCGTGGTGTCCCGTCATCCCAACCTGGTTGCCCGCTTCAGCGACGCGTACGACGAGCCGATCCAGATCATCCCGACCCACCCCGCCGCACCGTGGCAGTTCGTGGATCTGGTGCCGGACTGCGCCGGCGTCGACGCGGCCTGCGCAGCGGCCGACGACCGGCCGCGCGCAGCGCTCACGCTCCCGGTGCCGACGGTGCCCGCCCTGGTCGACGACCAGGTCGAACGACGGTGTGCCGCCGAGCGATCCGCGGTGTGCGACCTCGCCCGAGGTCCGGCTTTCCGGACACTGTTGATCCGCACCGCGATCGACACCCACCGATTCGTACTGACCAATCACCACATCGTCGTCGACGGCTGGTCGCTGCCGATCCTGTTGCGGGAGATCTTCGCCGGTTACTACGGCCAGCGGCTGCCCGCGCCGGGGTCCTTTCGCCGTTTCGTCACCTGGCTGGCCGCTCAAGACACGGCCGCTGCGCGCGCGGCCTGGCGGGATGCGTTGGCGGGCTTCGACACACCCACGCTGGTAGGTCCACCGGGCCGGTTGAGGATCGGTCGGCGCGGCACCGCCACCTTCGACGTTCCGGAGGATGTCACCACGGGGGTCGGCGAGCTGGCACGATACTGCCGCACCACGGTCAACACCGTTCTGCACGGCGCCTGGGCACAGGTGCTGACGTGGTTGACGGGCCAGCATGACGTCGTCTTCGGCACCGCGGTCTCCGGGCGCGCGGCCGACGTGGCGGGCGCGGAATCGATGGTGGGCCTACTGGTCAACACCGTGCCCGTGCGCGCCACGATCACCCCGACGACCACCGTCGCCGATCTACTCGCCCAGCTGCAGACGGCGTACAACCACACGCTCGAGCACCAGCACCTGGCGCTCACCGAGATCACTCACGCCGCCGGTCACGACCGGTTGTTCGACACCGTCTTCGTGTTCGAGAACTACCCGATGGAGAGCGGGGCTCTGCTCGGGAACGGACTCGCGATCACCGACATCCGGGGACACGAATCGACCCACTTCCCGCTGGCGATGATCGCCCAACCGGGACAACGCCTCCGGCTCCGTGTCGAGTTCGACAGCGAGGTGTTCGACACGGCACGGGTGGACAAGCTCCTCAAGCGTTTCACACGGGTGCTGTCCGCGATGACCGCCGACGCGGGTCAACTGTGATGACGGGCGCAACGCGACGGCTGCTCTCGATCGAGTTGCTCGACGACGACGAACAGGCCGACCTCGACGAGTGGGGCCACCGAGCGGTCCTGATCGAGCCGGTGTCGCCGGTCTCGATCACAGAGTTGTTCAGCGCGCAGGCAGCCCGCACACCGCACGCTCCGGCGGTGACCTTCCGCGGCGAGACGCTGTCCTACCGCGACCTCGACGCAGCGGCGAATCGCCTGGCGCACCTGCTCCGCGCACACGGCGCCCGCGCCGGGCAGTGCGTGGCGCTGCTGCTGCCGCGGTCCGCCGACGCGATCGTCGCGATTCTGGCGGTGCTCAAGACAGGTGCGGCGTACCTTCCGATCGACCCCGCGGTACCTGCCGCCCGGGTCGGGCTCCTCATCGACGACGCCACGCCGGCCGTCGCCGTCACCACCTCCGAGCTGCGATCGCTCCTGCCTGCCGGCAGTTTCCCGGTGGTCGACGTCGCTGACTCCGCCGTCGGCGAACAGCCCGACACCGCGCCACCGGCCCCCTCACCCGACGACATCGCCCACATCATCTACACGTCCGGCACCACCGGCGTACCCAAAGGCGTTGCCGTCACTCATCACAACGTGACGCGGTTGTTCGAGGCGCTGGATGTCGGCGTGCACATGTCGTCCCTGCAGGTGTGGACGCAGTGCTCCTCCCTGGCCTTCGACTTCTCGGTCTGGGAGATCTGGGGAGCCCTGTTCTTCGGCGGCCGTCTGGTGGTGGTGCCCGAAACGGTGGCCCGGTCACCGGAAGAGTTGCACGCCTTGGTGATCGACGAGCACGTCACGGTATTGAGCCAGACTCCGTCCGCGCTCGGCGCCCTCTCGCCGGACGGCCTGGAGTCGGTGACCTTGATGGTGGCCGGCGAAGCCTGCCCGGCCGAGGTGGTGGACCGGTGGGCGCCCGGGCGGACCATGATCAACGGGTACGGCCCCACCGAGACAACGGTGTACGCGACCATCAGTGCCCCGCTGAAGCGAGGCTCGGCACAGGTGCCGATCGGCTCGCCGGTGCCCGGCGCTGCGCTGTTCGTCCTGGACACGTGGCTGCGCCCGGTGTCCGCCGGGGTGGTCGGCGAACTGTATGTCGCAGGTCGCGGGGTGGGCGTGGGATACCTCGGTCGCGCCGGTCTGACCTCGTCGCGGTTCGTGGCGTGCCCGTTCGGGGCGCCCGGGGCGCGGATGTACCGCACCGGCGATCTGGTGCGCTGGGACGTCGATGGTCAACTGCAGTATCTCGGTCGTTCGGACGAGCAGGTCAAGATTCGTGGGCACCGCATCGAGCTCGGCGAGGTGCGCGCCGCACTGGCCGCACTCGACGGAGTGGCGCATGCCGTGGTCGTCGTTCGCGAGGACCGGCCCGGCGACAAGCGGCTCGTCGGGTATGTCACCGAAATAGGCAGTGGCACAGTTGATACCGCGACCGTACGCACGCGACTCGCCGAACGCCTCCCACCGTACATGGTGCCGGCCGCGGTGGTTCAGCTCGAGGCGCTGCCGATGACCGTCAACGGCAAGCTCGACGTCCGGGCGCTGCCGTCACCGGACTACTCCGACGGTGTGGCCTACCGCGCTCCCGCCACGGCCGCCGAGGACATCCTGGCCGGGATCTTCGCCGGCACCCTCGGTATCGATCGGGTCGGTGTCGACGACTCGTTCTTCGACCTCGGCGGTGACAGCATCCTGGCGATGAGGGTGGTCGCCGCGATCAACGCCCGATTGGATGCCCGCATCTCGGTTCGCGCGTTGTTCGACACACCGACGGTCGCCCAGTTGGCGCCGCAACTCGGAACGGGATCCGGCCGGCGTCAACCGCTCGTCGCCGGCTCGCGACCCGACGTGATCCCGCTGTCGTTCGCGCAGAGCCGGTTGTGGTTCCTCGATCAGCTGCACGGGCCCTCACCCGTCTACAACATGGCGGTCGCGTTGCGGTTGCGCGGGCGCCTCGACACCAGCGCCCTGTCGGCGGCGCTGGCCGACGTGGTGGGCCGCCACGAAAGCCTGCGCACCCTGCTCACCGCGCCCGAGGGCGTGCCGGCGCAGCTGATCGTGGCCTCCGAGCTCGCCGATTTCGGTTGGGAGATCGCGGATGCGGCCGGGTGGTCGGCCGACGAACTGGCCGAGGCGATCAGCGGCGCCGCACGGCACCCCTTCGACCTGTCGGGAGAGATACCGATACGGGCAACGCTCTTCCGGATCGCTGACGACGACCACGTGCTCGTCGGCGTCGTCCACCACATCGCCGCGGACGGCTGGTCGATCGCACCCCTGGTGCGCGACCTCAGTTCGGCGTACGCCGCCCGATCCGCCGGTCGACCACCCACCTGGACCGAATTGCCGGTCCAGTACGCCGACTACACGGTGTGGCAGCGCGCCCACCTCGGTGATCTCGGCGACGACCAGAGCCCCATCTCCGCTCAGCTGGCGTACTGGCGGGACGCTCTCGCCGGGATGCCGGACCGGCTGCAACTGCCGACCGAACGCCCCTATCCGGCAGTGGCCGACCTGCGCGGCGCCGTCGTCACGGTGGAGTGGCCGGCCGAGCTGCAGCAGTTGGTCCGCCGCGTCGCCGCGGAGCACAACGCCACCACGTTCATGGTGGTCCAGGCCGCGCTCGCGGTGGTGCTGGCCGCCGTCAGTGCCAGCCGGGACGTCGCAGTCGGATTCCCGGTGGCGGGCCGCGGTGATCCCGCGCTCGACGAGCTGGTCGGGTTCTTCGTCAACATGCTGGTGCTGCGCGTCGACCTCACCGACGATCCGAGCGTCGCGGACCTGATCGCACAGGTGCGCCGCCGCAGCCTCGCCGCCTACGACAACCAGGACCTGCCCTTCGAGGTCCTGGTCGAGCGGCTCAACCCGACCCGCAGCCTGACCCACCACCCGCTCGTGCAGGTGGCGTTGGCGTGGAACACCTCCGACACCGCGGCCGCCGATCCCGCTGCGCTGACACTGGCGGACCTCGAGGTGAGCCGGATGCCGGTCGACATCCGCACGGCGCGCATGGATCTGGTGTTCTCCCTCGGCGAGCGCTGGACCGCGAGCGGAGAACCCGCCGGGATCGGCGGCACCGTCGAGTTCCGCACCGACGTGTTCGATGCCGCCGGCATCTCCACACTCACCGACCGTCTGCCCAGGGTGCTGGCGGCGATCGCGGCCGGCCCCGAACAGCGCGTGTCGTCGATCGAGGTGCTCGACGCGCAAGAGCGGAGCCGCATCGACGATCTCGCCAACCGGAAAGCCCTGACGGCGCCGGCACCGCCCCCGGAGTCGATACCCACGCTGTTCGCCCGTTACGTCGAGGCCCGTCCCGATGCCGTCGCCCTGCGCAGCGGGACCCGCTCCTGGACCTACCGCGACCTCGACGCCTCGTCGAACCGGTTGGCGCACAGGCTCATCGAGCATGGCGCCGCGCCGGGACACTGTGTCGCGCTGCTGTTCCACCGCTCCGCCGAGGCGATCATCGCGATGCTCGCGGTGCTCAAGACCGGGGCGGCCTACCTGCCGATCGACCCCACCGTGCCCGCGGCGCGCCTCGATTTCATGCTTGCCGACGCGGCACCGATCGTCACCGTCACGCTGACGGAGCTCGCCGAGTCCCTGGCCGGGAGCCCCGTGCCGGTCCTGAACGCCGACGACCCCGCGGTGGCGGACAGGCCCGGTACCGCAGTTCCGCCGCCGGAACCCGACGACGTCGCCTATCTCATCTACACCTCGGGCACCACCGGGTTGCCCAAAGGTGTTGCGGTCAGCCACCACAACGTCACCCAGTTGCTCGGCACGCTCGATGCCGGCCTGCCCCGCCATGGAGTGTGGCCACAGTGCCACACCCTGGCGTTCGACGTCTCGGTGTGGGAGATCTTCGGCCCCCTTCTGCGCGGCGGCCGGGTAGTGGTGATACCCGAATCGGTGGCCGCCTCCCCCGAGGATTTCCACGGCGTGCTCGTCGACGAACACATCGATGTGCTCACCCAGACCCCCTCCGCGGTGCGGATGCTCGAACCCGAGGGACTGGGCGAGGTGGCGCTGGTCGTCGTCGGCGAGGCGTGTCCACCCGAGGTGGTGGAGCAGTGGGCGCCGGGACGGGTGATGATCAACGCCTACGGACCGACCGAGACCACCATGTGCGTGGCGATCAGCGAGCCGCTCACACCGGGCGCGGGCGTCCCGATCGGCAAGCCGGTACCGAGGTCGGCGCTGTTCGTCCTGGACGAATGGCTGCGCGCCGTGGCACCGGGTGTGGTCGGCGAACTGTACGTCGCCGGCGCCGGAGTCGCCTACGGCTACCTCGGCCGAGCCGGATTGACCGCTTCGCGGTTCGTCGCCTGCCCTTTCGGCGGTGCGGGCACACGGATGTACCGCACCGGCGACCTGGTCAGTTGGCGCCCGGACGGGCAACTGCAGTACCTCGGGCGTGCCGACGAACAGGTCAAGATCCGTGGTTACCGCATCGAACTCGGCGAGATCCAGGCCGCACTGGCCGCGCAGGAGGGTGTCGCGCAGGCCGCCGTCGTCGCTCGCGAGGATCGTCCCGGTGACCGGCGTCTGGTCGGCTACGTCACCGAGACAGCGCCTGGCACAGTCGTTTCCGCGGATCTGCGCGCTCACCTCGGGCAACGGCTGCCGTCGTACATGGTGCCGGCCGTGGTCGTCGTGCTCGACGCGCTGCCGCTGACACCCAACAACAAGCTCGACACCCACGCGCTGCCTCCGCCCGGCTACCGCGACGAGGCTCGCCACCGACCGCCGACCAACGCGGTCGAAGAGATCCTCGCCGGCATCTACGCCCAGGTCCTCGGCATCGACCGGGTGGGCATCGACGAGTCCTTCTTCGATCTCGGCGGCGACAGCATCCTGTCCATGCAGGTCGTCGCCCGCGCCCGCGCCGCAGGCGTCAGGTGTCGGCCCAGGGACATCTTCGTCGAGCAGACCGTCGCCGGGGTGGCCCGAGTCGCCGAGATCGACCGGAGCGCCACAGCGGTCGCCGACGACGGTGTCGGCGAGATCATCCCCACGCCGATCATCCGGTGGTTGCAGAGCGTGGGCGGCCCCGTCGACGAGTTCAACCAGACGATGGTGGTACAGGCCCCGGCGGGTGTCACCGAAGATCACGTCCGCACGGTGCTGCAGGCGCTCTTGGACCGACACGCGATGCTGCGCCTTCGGATCCGGGACGGCTGGTCACTGTTCGCCGGCGCGCCCGGGGCTGTTCAGGCGCACACGTGCACGCAGGCTGTCGACACCCTGACCGACGAAGCCCTGGTGGCCGCGCGGTCGCGGCTGAGCCCGGCCGACGGCAGGATGCTCAGTGCGCTGTGGGTGAGGTCGACGAACCAGGTCGTGATGAGCGTTCACCATCTGGGTGTCGACGCGGTGTCCTGGCGAATCCTGTTGGAAGACATGAACATCGCCTGGGCACAGCTTCGCAGCCGCCAGCCGGTGGAGCTGCCGGCTCCCGCCACGTCGTTTCGGAGTTGGGCTGCGCTTCTCGCCGAGCACGCCCGGTCGACCGCGGTCACCCGCCACGCGCAGCAGTGGCGACAGCTGGCGGCGGCGCCGGCCGCTCTGCCGGCGGTCGACCCCCGGGCCGATACCTACGCCACCGCAGGACATCTCACGGTCGCGTTGGACACCGAGACCACCCGGCGTCTCCTCGACGACGCTTCTGCCGCATTCCACACCGGGGTGCAGGACCTCCTGCTGATCGCTCTGGCACTCGCCTTCGGTGAGTTCTCCGACACCCACGGAGCAGTCGGCATCGATGTCGAAACCCACGGTCGCGACGAGGAGCTGTCGCCCACCGCGGACTTGTCCCGCACCGTCGGCTGGTTCACGTGCAAGCACCCGGTGGCGCTGACCGTCGACCGAATGGCCTGGCGGAGTGTGATATCCGGCGATGCCGCGCTCGGACCGATCATCAAACAGGCCAAAGAGCAACTCCGCGCGGTGCCCGACGGCATCACCTACGGCCTGCTGAGGTATTTCGGTGGCGAAGACCTTCTGCCCGCGCAGGACCCGGCCATCGCCTTCAACTACCTCGGCCGCCTCACCGGCCGCTCGGCAGAGTCGTCCGACGGCCTCTGGCACATCAGTGCCGACGGCGCGGCGGTGACCGCACGCGCGACCGCGGTGCCGATGCCGCTGGCACACGGGCTGGAACTCAACATCGGTACCGTCGACACCGGCGCCGGGCCCCGTCTGCACGCCGACTGGACCTGGGCTCCGTCGGTCCTCCACAGCCACGACGTGGACCGGCTCAGCGGTTTGTATCTCGAGGCGATCACCGGCATCTGCGCGCACGTCCAGCAGGGCGGCGGCGGACTCACACCGTCCGACATCGCGCCCGCACGGCTGAGCCAGCGGCAGATCGACGAGCTCACCGCTCACGAACCGGTCGCCGACGTGTGGCCGCTGTCGCCGATGCAGCAGGGCCTGCTGTTCCACACCAAAGCCGTCGGCGGCGAGACGAATGACGTCTACGCCATGCAGCTCGACGTCACGATCGCGGGTCCCCTCGACGTCAACCGTCTGCACCGCGCGGTGCAGGACGTGGTCGCGCGGCATCCTCACCTGAACGCGCGGTTCTGCGAACGCTTCGACCAGCCGGTGCAGGTCATCCCGGCCGAGCCGATCGCGGCCTGGCGGCTCGCCGAGTCGGATTCCGAAGACGGGGTGCAGCGGCTGTGCGCCCAGGAGCGCGCCGCCGTGTGCGATCTCGGCGACCCGCCGGCGTTCCGCACGACGCTGATCCGCACCGGTTCAGACGAACACCGATGCGTGCTGACGTTCCACCACATCGTCGTGGACGGCTGGTCGCTGCCGATCCTGCTGCAGGAGATCTTCGCCGGCTACTACGCACAGCAGTTGCCCCCCGCGCCGTCGTACCGCCGGTACGTCAGCTGGCTCGCGGAGCGCGATGTCACCGCCGCCGAGGCGGTGTGGAGCGCGGCGCTGTCCGGGTTCGACACACCGACGCTGGTCGGGGCGCCGGGGGTGCAGGGGCACCGCAGCGTGGAATCGTTCCGGCTGCCCGCAGATCTCACGGCAGCGCTGAACGGTCTTGCCCGCACACACCACACCACGCTCAACACCGTCCTGCAGGCGGCGTGGGCACAGTTGTTGACGTGGCTGACCGGCCAGCACGACGTGGCGTTCGGCACCGCGGTGTCCGGGCGACCCGCCGAGATCCCCGGCGCCGAGTCGATGGTCGGTCTGCTGATCAACACCGTGCCGGTGCGCGCGCAACTGAGCTCGGACACCACCACCGCCGATCTGCTCGGCCAGCTGCACAGCGCACACCACGACACGTTGGACCACCAGTACCTGGCACTGAGCGAAATCCATCGGATCACCGGTCACGATCAGCTTTTCGACACCCTGTTCGTGTTCGAGAATTATCCGATCGACACCGGCTCGTTGTCCGCCGCCGACGGCCTGTCCGTCACCGGTGTCGCCACCCGCGAACGCAACCACTATCCGCTGACGCTGCAGGCGATGCCGGGACGTGAGGTGAGCCTGCGCCTCGAGTGCGACACTGCCGTGTTCGACCACAACGGCGTCGCCGAGATCGTGAGGCGTCTGCACCGGATCCTGAACGCGATGACCGCCGATCCCCTCGAACCGCTGTCATCGATCGATCTGCTCGACGGCGACGAGCACGCGCGGCTCGACGAGATCGGCAACCGCGCGGTGCTCACCCAGCCGAGGAGCCGGTCATCGATTCCGGGGCTGTTCGCCGCCCAGGTCGCACGCACACCTGATGCGGTGGCTGTGATCTGCGGAGCGCAGTCGATGTCCTATCGCGAACTCGACGAGCGCTCCACTCGCCTCGCGCATCTGCTCATCGCCCAGGGCGCAGGGCCGGGAAGGTCTGTGGCGCTGTTGTTCCCACGCTCGTGCGAGGGAATCGTGGCGATCGTGGCCGTGCTCAAGACCGGTGCCGCATATGTGCCGATCGACCCGGCGCATCCCAGCGCCAGGATCGCGTTCATGGTCGGCGACGCCGCGCCGGTCTCGGCGATCACCACGGCGGCGCTGGCCGACCGGTTCTCCGGGTGCGAGCTGACCGTGATCCTCCATGACGATCCCCGCATCGAGACCTACCCAGCGACCCCGCCGCCGGAACCCGACCCCGACGACATCGCCCACATCATCTACACCTCCGGAACCACCGGCGAACCCAAAGGCGTTGCCGTCAGCCACCATAACGTTTCCCGGTTGTATGCAGGCCCGACCGTCGGCGTCGCACTGACACCCGGACAGGTGTGGAGCCAGTTCCACTCCTACGCGTTCGACTTCTCGGTTTGGGAGATCTGGGGTGCGCTGCTGTGCGGTGGGCGACTCGTGGTGGTGCCCGAGGCTGTCGCCACCTCACCGGAGCGCTTCCACGATCTACTCGCCGGCGAGCACGTCAGCGTGCTGAGCCAGACCCCGGCCGCCGTCGCCGGGCTCTCGCCGGAGGCGCTCGAGTCCATGTCGGTGCTGGTCGGCGGCGAAGCATGCACCACCGAGGTGGTGGAGAGGTGGGCGGCGCCGGGTCGGGTGCTGTTCAACGTCTACGGGCCCACCGAGACCACGGTCTTCGCCACGATCAGCACGCCGGCGCAGCCCGACTCCGGGGTGCCCCCCATCGGTTCGCCGGTCAACGGGGCCGCGGTGTTCGTCCTCGACAGGTGGTTACGACGGGTCGCCCCCGGCGTGGTCGGCGAGTTGTACATCGCGGGACGCGGTGTGGGACTGGGCTATTGGCGCCGGCCGGGACTGAGCGCGTTGCGGTTCGTGGCGTGCCCCTTCGGCGAGCCCGGCGATCGGATGTATCGCACCGGGGACCTGGTGTCCTGGGGCGCCGACGGCCAGTTGCAGTATTTCGGCCGCGCCGACGAGCAGGTCAAGATCCGCGGCTACCGCATCGAACTCGGCGAGATCCAGGCCGCGCTGGCCGACCTCGACGGCGTGGACCAGGCGGTCGTGATCGCCCGCGAAGACCGGCCCGGCGACAAGCGCCTCGTCGGGTACATCGCCGGCACGGCGGACCCGGCGCAGATCCGGGTGGCACTCGGCCGGCGACTGCCGCCGTACATGGTGCCCGCCGCTGTGGTCGCGCTGCCGGTTCTGCCGGTGACGGTCAACGGCAAGCTCGACGCTCGCGCACTGCCTGCGCCGGAGTACGTCGGCATCGACCGGTACCGCGCCCCGTCGACTCCCACCGAAGAGATCGTGGCGGGCATCTACGCCGATGCCCTCGGCCTCGAGAGGGTCAGCGTCGACGACTCCTTCTTCGACCTGGGCGGCGACTCGTTGTCGGCGATGCGAGTGGTCACCGCCGTCAACGCCGGCCTCCGCACAGATCTGTCGCTGCGCACGCTGTTCGACGCGCCCACGGTCGCCGCTCTGGCGCTCCGCCTGCAGCCTGGTGACGGTCGAGTCCCCCTGGTCGCCGGTGACCGCCCTCCAGTAATTCCGCTGTCATTCGCGCAAAACCGGTTGTGGTTCATCGATCAACTGCAGGGCCCGTCGGCGGTCTACAACATGGCGACCGGTCTGCGGATCACCGGAGCACTGGACGTCGAGGCGCTGCACGCCGCACTGACGGATGTCGTCGGCCGGCACGAGAGCCTGCGAACGCTGATCATCGCCCCCGACGGTGTGCCTCAGCAGTCGGTCGTCGCACCCGACGAGGCGCACTTCGGTTGGGATGTCGTCGATGCGACCGGTTTCTCGGAGTCACGACTGCGACAGGCCATCGATGCGGTCGGCGGGCACACGTTCCATCTGGCGCACGATATTCCGTTGTACACCAATCTGTTTCGCGTCGCGGAGAACGACCACATTCTCGTGGGCGTGATCCATCACATCGCCGCGGACGGCTGGTCGATCGCTCCCCTGATGCGGGACCTGGGCGAGGCCTACGCCAGCCGGTCCGCGCACCAGGCACCCGGCTGGCGTCCGTTGCCGGTGCAGTATGTGGATTTTGCGTTGTGGCAGCGGGTGCGGTTGGGGGATGTGGGTGATGCGGGCAGTGTGATTTCGCGGCAGGTGGGGTTTTGGCGGGGGGTGTTGGCGGGGTTGCCTGAGCGGTTGGGGTTGCCCACTGATCGGCCGTATCCGGCGGTGGCCGATCAGCGGGGGTCTCGGGTGGCGATTGAGTGGCCGGTGGAGGTGCAGCAGGGGGTGCGTCGGGTCGCGGCGCGGTATCAGGTGACCGAGTTCATGGTGATGGCGGCCGGGTTGGCGGTGGTGTTGTCCCGGCTCAGCGCCAGTGCGGATGTCGCGGTGGGGTTCCCGATCGCCGGGCGCACCGATCCCGCCCTCGATGAGTTGATCGGGTTCTTCGTCAACACCTTGGTACTGCGCACCGACCTCTCCGGTGATCCCAGCATCGCCGACCTGCTGGCCCAAGTCCGCCGCCGCAGCCTGGCCGCCTACGAACACCAGGACGTGCCCTTCGAAGTCCTCGTCGAACAACTCAACCCGACCCGCAGCATGACCCACCACCCCCTGATCCAGGTGATGCTGGCCTGGCAGAACCTGCCCGGTGTGGTCACCGATTCCACCGGCCTGTCCCTGGGTGAGCTGCAGGTCACCCAGCTGCCGGTCGACACCCACACCGCCCGCATGGACCTGACCTTCTCCCTGGCCGAACACTTCACCGACACCGGCGCACCCGCAGGCATCCGCGGCGCAGTCGAGTACCGCACCGACATCTACGACCCACCCACCATCGAAGCCCTGATCCACCGATACCACCGCGTCCTGACCACCCTCACCACCCAGCCGGAATCCCGGCTTTCTGCAATCGATCTGCTCGACACCGACGAACACACACGATGGACCGAGTTGGCGAACCTGGCCACCCTCACCGAACCCTGCCCGCCCTCCCGATCAGTACCGCAGGTCATCGCCGGGCACGCCCTGGGCACCCCGGAGGCAGTCGCGCTCTGCGGTGCCGGCCGCTCTCTGACCTATCGCGAACTCGACGAGACCTCCAACCGGTTGGCCCACCTCCTGATCGGCGCCGGCGCCGGGGCGGGCCGCTGTGTGGCGGTGTTGTTCCACCGCTGCCCCGAGGCGGTGGTGGCGATGCTGGCCGTCCTCAAAACCGGTGCGGCCTACCTGCCCATCGACCCCGCCCACCCCGACACCCGCATCACCTACCTGCTCCACGACGCCGCACCGATGGCCGCGGTCACCACCACCGACCTCACCGACCGACTGACCGGACACGACCTGACCCTCATCGCCCTCGACAACACCGACCTGAGCAGGCAGCCACCCACCCCGCCACCGCCGCCGGCACCTGAGGACATCGCCTACCTGATCTACACCTCGGGCACCACCGGCACCCCCAAAGGTGTTGCCGTCACCCACCACAACCTGCTGCACCTGGCCGACTCCACCCCCACCACCCTGCCCGAACCCGCGGTGTGGACCCAATGCCACTCCTACAGCTTCGACTTCTCGGTATGGGAGATCTGGGCCGCCCTGCTCACCGGCGCCCGCCTGGTCATCATCGACGAAGACACCACCACCTCCCCCACCGAGTTCCACCACCTACTCACCCGCGAACACGTCACCGTGCTCACCCAAACCCCCTCCGCGGTCACCGCACTAGACCCCGACGGCCTGGACTCGGTCGCCCTGCTGCTGGGCGGAGAAACCTGCCCCGCCACCGTCATCGACCACTGGGCCCCCGGGCGGGTGCTGATCAACGCCTACGGCCCCACCGAAACCACCGTCTACGCCACCCTGAGCCCACCCCTGCACCCCAGTACCGGCGCCGCCCCCATCGGCGCCCCCGTCCCCACCGCCGCCTGCCTGGTCCTCGACCCCTGGCTGCACCCCGTCCCGGCCGGGGTCGTCGGCGACCTCTACATCGCCGGGCGCGGCGTCGCCGCGGGCTACCTCGGCCGACCCGCGCTGACCGCCACCCGCTTTTTGGCCTGCCCCGCCGGCCCCCCCGGCACCCGCATGTACCGCACCGGCGACCTGGTCAGCTGGCGCCCCGACGGCCAACTGCACTACCACGGCCGCGCCGACGACCAACTCAAAATCCGCGGCCACCGCATCGAACCCGCCGAAATCCAAGCCGCCCTGACCGCCCTACCCGGCGTCGACCACGCCGCAATCACCACCCACACCGACGGACCCACCACCCGCCTACTCGCCTACATCACCGAAACCACCCCCGGCACAACCAATCCCACCGAGCTACGCGCCCAACTCGCCGAACAACTACCGTCCTACATGGTCCCCGCAGCGGTGATCACACTCGCGTCGCTACCGATGACCGTCAACGGCAAACTCGACACCCACGCCCTCCCCGCACCCGAGCACCAAGCGGACCGCTACCGCGCCCCCACCGACGCCGTCGAAGAAATCCTGGCCGGCATCTACGCCCAAGTCCTCGGCCTCGACCACGTCAGCATCGACGACTCCTTCTTCGACCTCGGCGGCGACAGCATCCTGTCCATGCAAGTCGTCGCCCGCGCCCGCGCCGCCGGCCTGACCTGCCGACCCCGCGACATCTTCACCGAACACACCATCGCCCGCCTCGCCCGCATCGTCGAAACCGGTTCCGGCCGAACCGGCCACGTCGACCACGGTGTCGGCGAGGTGACCGCCACCCCGATCATGCGATGGCTCCACGACATCAACGGACCAGTCGACCAATTCAACCAAACCATGGTGATCCAAGCCCCCGCCGCAGTCACCCCCCACGACGTTGCCACCATCCTGCAAGCCCTGCTCGACCACCACCCCACCCTGCGGATGCGCGCCGAAGATCACGCAGACGGGTGGTCGCTGACCATCCCCGAACCCGAAACCATCGACGCCGGTGAGCTTCTGAGCACAGCCGAGATCCTCTCCGAGGAGGCGCTGGTCGCGGCGCGGTCCCGGCTCAACCCCGCGACCGGGACCATGGTCAGCGCCCTATGGGCCACCACCACACAGCAACTCGCCCTCATCGTCCACCACCTCGCCATCGACGCAGTGTCCTGGCGCATCCTCCTCGAAGATCTCAACATCGCCTGGGCCCACCACCACAACGGACAACCCATCACCCTGCCCGCCCCCGGCACCAGCTTCCGAACCTGGGCCACCCAGCTCACCGACCACGCCCGCACCCCCGCAGTTCTCGACACCACCCCCACCTGGCACCACATCACCACCACACCCCCCGCACTGCCCCCACCCGACCCCGCGCGTGACACCTACGCCACCGCCGGCCACTTGTCGGTGGCCTTGGACACCGAAACCACCCGCCACCTCCTCACCGACGTCCCCGCCGCCTTCCACGCCGGCGTCGCCGACGTCCTGCTCATCGCTTTCGCGCTCGCCTGCTCCGAATTCCTGGGCACCGCAAGCGCACCCGTAGGCATCGACGTCGAAGGCCACGGCCGCCGGGAGGAGCTGTCCCCCGACCTCGACCTGTCCCGCACCATCGGCTGGTTCACCACCAAACACCCCGTCGCCCTGGACACCGGCGCACTGCAATGGCACCACGTCCGATCAGGGGATCCCGCGCTCAACCCCGTCATCAAGCACGCGAAAGAACAGCTGCGAGCGCTGCCCGACGGCCTCACCTACGGGCTACTGCGCTATCTAGGCGACTCTCCGCGCACCGGCACCGACCCCACCATCGGCTTCAACTACCTCGGCCGCATGGGCGACACCACCGCAGACACGGCGGCCGAACTCTGGCACCCGAGCCGGGAAGGCCTCACCCTTGCAGAATCGGCCAGCCGCGTCCCAATGCCGCTCGGCCACACGATGGAACTCAACGCGGGCACCGTCGACGGCGCCGACGGACCCCGGTTGCAGGCGAACTGGACCTGGGCGTCCTCAGCCCTCGACGAAGCCCAGATGACCCGGCTGAGCCGGCTCTGGTTCGACGCCCTCACCGGCATCTGCACGCACGTCCACCACGGTGGCGGCGGCCTCACCCCCACTGACATCGTCCCCGCGCACCTCACCCAGACCCAGCTCGACGCGCTGGAAGGACAATTCGACGTCGCCGACGTCCTACCCCTGACCCCGCTGCAGCAGGGCCTGCTCTTCCACGCCGGTGCCGTACGAGAGATCACGGACCTCAACGACCTCTACGCGATGCAACTCGACATCGCGATCTCGGGAGCGCTGGATCCCGACCGCCTGCGTGACGCCGTCACCGCGGTGATTCGCCGCCACCCCAACCTCGCGGCGATCTTCTGCGACCAGTTCGACCAACCCGTTCAGATCATCCCCACCGACCTCACGATCCCCTGGCAGTACCTCTCGGTGGAATCCGAGAATGAGATCCAACAGACATGCGCAGTCGAACGCGCTGCGGTCTGCGACCTCACGCGGCCGCCTGCGGTTCGGGCGATGGTGATTCGCGTCGCCCCTGACCGGCACCGCTGCGTGCTGACCTTCCATCACATCGTCGTCGACGGCTGGTCGATGCCGATCGTGTTGCGGGAGATCTTCGCCGGCTATTGCGGGCAGCGATTGCCCGCGACGACGCCGTATCGCGACTTCGTCACCTGGCTGGCCGGGCGCGACGTCCCCGCGGCCCGGGAGGCGTGGCGGGCTGCACTCGCCGGTTTCGACACTCCCACTCTGGTCGGGCCACCCGGGCGGCCCCGCCTGGGACCACGCGGCAAGACGTCATTCACTTTGTCGGAGGCGGCAACTCGTGCGCTGGGAGACCTCGCACGGACGCACCACACCACCGTCAACACCGTGCTTCAGGGCGCGTGGGCGCAGGCGCTGACGATTCTGACCGGGCAGCACGACGTCGCGTTCGGTGTCGCGGTATCCGGCCGGCCGGCAGACATCGTCGGCGCAGAGTCGATGGTGGGCCTGCTCATCAACACCGTGCCCGTGCGCGCGAGGTTCTCGGGAACCACGACGACAGCGGACCTCCTCGCGCAGTTGCACGATCACCACAACGCCACCCTGGACCACGAGCACCTGTCGCTGGCGGAGATTCATCGCGTCGCCGGCCACGACCGGTTGTTCGACACCCTGTTCGTGTTCGAGAACTACCCGATCGGCACAGGCACCGAACTCAACGCCGACGGGCTGGTGATCACCGATCTCCGCGCCAGCGAGTCGACCCACTATCCGCTGACAGTGCAAGCACTTTCGGGCCGGGAACTCGGACTGCGCCTGGAGTACGACTCCGAGGTGTTCGACGCTCAGAGCGCTGCGGCGATCACCGGACGACTGCAGAGTCTGCTGATCCGGATGGCAGCCGAACCCGATCGGCCCCTCTCGTCGGTCGACGTCCTCGACGACGACGAGCACGCCCGGCTCGACATGCTCGGCCACCGCGCGGTGTTGAGCTGTGCCCCGCCCTCCGCGTCGCTTCCCCAGCTGTTCGCCAGGCAGGTGACGAGCCGGCCGGATGCGCCGGCATTGACGTGCGATGGCCAGACGTGGACCTATCGGGAGCTCGACGACGAGTCGAACCAGTTGGCGCACATGGTCGCCCGGCTCGGTGCCGGCCCGGGCCAGTGCGTGGCGCTACTGATGGAGCGGTCCGCGCCGACGGTCATCGCGATCCTCGCAGTGCTCAAGAGTGGCGCCGCGTACCTGCCGGTCGATCCCGCGCTGCCCAAGGCGCGGGTCGACTTCATGATGGCCGACGCGTGTCCCGTCGCGGCGATCACCACCCCGGCCTTCGCCGGGCGGCTGGACGGAGTCGACATCACGGTGCTCGACATCGACGATGCCCGCATCCGGCGGTGTCCGAGCACCCCGCTGCCCGGTCCGGCCCCCGACGACCTGGCCTACCTGCTGTACACCTCGGGCACCACCGGTGTACCCAAAGGCGTTGCCATCGCTCACCAGAACGTCGTTCAGCTGCTGGCTGGACTCGATGCGCACCTGCCGACCTCCGGGGTGTGGTCCCAATTCCACTCTCTCGGCTTCGACGTGTCGGTCTGGGAGATCTGGGCTCCGCTGCTGCACGGTGGCCGGCTCGTGGTGGTGCCCGATCCCGTCGCCCGGTCGCCGGAGGACCTCCACGCTCTGCTGGTTCGCGAGCAGGTGACGGTGCTGACCGAAACCCCCTCGGCCGCGGGGATGCTGTCGCACCGGGGCTTGGACTCGATGGCTCTGGTGGTGGCCGGTGAGGCCTGCCCGGCGGAGCTGGTGGACCGCTGGGCGCCCGGGCGGTTGATGATCAACGGCTACGGTCCGACCGAGACGTCCATCATCGTCGGCATCAGCGCGCCCCTGAGCGCCGGCGGCGGAGCGCCGATAGGGTCGCCGGCACCCGGGGCGGCGCTGTTCGTCCTCGACGGGTGGCTGCGGCCGGTACCGGTGGGTGTGGTCGGTGAGCTGTACGTGGCCGGCCGCTGCGTCGGGGTCGGGTACGCACGACGGGCCGGCCTGACCGCGGCGCGCTTCGTCGCATGCCCGTTCGGCGCGCCCGGTGCGCGGATGTATCGCACCGGCGATCTGGTCAGGTGGGGTCCCGACGGTCAGCTGCGCTACCTGGGGCGCGCCGACGAACAGGTCAAGATCCGTGGCTACCGGATCGAACTCGGCGAGGTGCAGGCTGCCGTGTCCGAGCTCGACGGCGTCGGGCAGGCCGCGGTCGTCGCCCGCGAAGATCGCCCGGGCGACAAACGCCTCGTCGGTTATGTGACCGAATCACTCTCTGGTGCGGTCGATCCCGCCACTGCAAGACACGCGTTGGCCGAACGCCTGCCGGCCTACATGGTGCCGGGCGCGATCGTGGTGCTCGACGAGCTGCCCCTCACGCGCAGTGGCAAACTCGACGTCCGCGCACTGCCCGCGCCGGACTTCGGGGACCGCGACCACTACCGGGCACCGTCGTCGCCGGCCGAGGAGATCCTCGCGGGCATCTTCGCCGCTGTGCTCGATGTCCAGCGGGTCGGCGCCGACGACTCCTTCTTCGACCTCGGCGGCGACTCACTGTCGGCGATGCGGCTCGTCGCCGCGATCAACACCGGCCTGGATGCCGACATCTCGGTGCACACGCTGTTCGACGCACCGACCGTCGCCCGCCTCGCGCCCCGGGTCGGCGGTGACGGTGCTCGGCGTCAGCCGCTGGTCGCCGGAGCGCGGCCGGCCTCGATACCGCTGTCCTTCGCCCAGAGCCGGCTGTGGTTCCTCGACCGCTTCCAGAACGGGGCGGCGACCTACAACATGCCGAATGCGTTGCGGATCAGCGGACCACTCGACGTCGGGGCCCTCGCCGCCGCGCTCGACGACGTGATCGCGCGCCACGAGGCGCTGCGCACGGTCTTCCCCGACACCGACGGTGAGCCGAGGCAAGAGGTGTTGCCGGCTGAACCCGGAATGTGGCGCGGGGCCGGCCCGGCGGTGGTGGCGCTGCCGGAGTCCGGTCTCCCCGCAGAGTTGACCGCCCTGGCGGTGCACCGTTTCGACCTGTCGTCCGAGATCCCGGTCCGGGCCCGGATCTATGCCACCGGACCGGGCGAGCATGTGGTCGCGATCGTGGTGCACCACATCGCGTTCGACGGGTGGTCACTCGGCCCGATGATGCGCGACATCGGCACGGCCTACACCTGCCGCAGTGCCGGCATGGCGCCCGGTTGGCCGCAGCTGCGCGTGCAGTACGTCGACTACACGCTGTGGCAGCGGGCGCAGTTCGGCGACCTCGCGGACAGAGACAGCCCGATCGCCGCGCAACTGGCCTACTGGCAGGATGCGCTGGCCGGGATGCCCGAGCGTCTCGACCTGCCCACCGACCGCCCGTACCAGCCGGTCGCCGATTACCACGGCTCCAGCGTGGACGTGTCGTGGCCGGCCGACCTCCAGCGCCGGGTGCGCGACGTGGCCCACGCGCACAACGCGACCAGCTTCATGGTGATCCAGGCGGCGCTGGCGGTCCTGCTCTCCGAGGTCAGCGCGAATCCCGATGTCGCCGTGGGGTTCCCGATCGCCGGCCGGCGCGACCCCGCGCTGGACGACCTCGTCGGGTTCTTCGTCAACACGCTGGTGTTGCGCACGGACGTGTCCGGTAACCCGTCGTTCGCCGACCTGCTGGCTCAGGTTCGGCGGCGCAGCCTCGCGGCGTTCGACCACCAGGACGTTCCGTTCGAGGTGCTCGTCGAGCGCCTCAACCCTGCCCGCAGCCTGACCCATCACCCGCTCATCCAGGTGATGCTGGCCTGGCAGAACGTCCTCGGCCAGGATGGCGGCTCCGCCGGCGTCGACCTCGGCGATCTTCGGGTCTCGCAGATGAGCATGGACACGCGCACCGCCCGCATGGATCTCGTGTTCCACCTGTCGGAGCACTGGAGCGACACCGGTGAGCCCGCCGGAATCGCCGGGATCGTCGAGTTCCGCACCGACGTGTACGACGCGGCGGGGATCGCGGCGATGGTCCGGCGACTGGAACGCGTGCTCGACTCCGTCACCAGCGATCCGGCCGCTCCGGTCTCCTCGATCGATCTGCTCGACAGCGACGAGCACGCGCTGATCGATGTGCACGGCAATCGCGCCGCTCTGGCGCATCCCCGACGGTCGGGGCCATCGATACCGGAACTCTGGGCAGCCCAGGTCACCAGGACTCCCGACGCGGTGGCAGTGACCTTCCAGGGGCGCAGTACGTCCTACCGCGAGCTCGACGACGCCTCGAACCGCCTGGCGCACCACCTCGTCGCGTACGGCGCCAGCCCCGGGCAGTGCGTGGCCCTCATGTTCACCCGCTCCGCCGAAGCGATCACCGCGATCCTCGCAGTGCTCAAGACCGGCGCCGCCTATCTGGCGATCGATCCGGCGTATCCGGACGCCCGCATCGAGTTCATGATCGCCGACGCCGCGCCCGTGGCCACCGTCTCGACGGCCGATCTGCGCTGCCGGCTGGGCGAGCTGAGGCTGCCGATCATCGACGTGGACGATCCCTGCATCGCGGAGCAGCCGCAGCTCCCGCTGCCGACACCCGCCCCCGAGGACATCGCGTACCTCATCTATACGTCGGGAACCACGGGCCGGCCCAAGGGGGTTGCCATCCCGCACCGCAACGTCGTCGAGTTGCTGCAGTCCCTGGACGACGTGGTGCCGCGGGACGGCGCCTGGACACAGTGTCATTCGCTCGCCTTCGACTTCTCGGTGTGGGAGATCTGGGGGGCACTGCTCGGCGGGGGCCGTGTGGTGGTGGTGCCGGAATCGGTGGCCCGCTCCGCCGACGAATTCCACACCCTGCTGGCCGACGAAGGCGTCACCGTGCTGAGCCGCACCCCATCCGCCTTCTACGCACTGCAGACCGCCGCGGTGACGAACCCTCGGCGACTTCAGCTGGAAGCCGTGGTGTTCGGCGGGGAGGCACTCGAACCGCAACGTCTGCGAACGTGGTTCGACCACGATCCCGGTCTCCCGCGGATGATCAACATGTACGGCATCACCGAGACCACGGTGCACGCATCGGTGCGCGAGATCACCGTGGTCGACACCGACATCACCGGCAGCCCGATCGGCGCGCCGCTGGCGCATCTGGCGTTCTTCGTGCTCGACCGGTCACTGCGCCGGGTGCCCACCGGTGTCGTCGGCGAGTTGTACGTCGCCGGAGCGGGATTGGCGTACGGATATTCGAGGCGGAGCGGATTGACGGCCTCGCGCTTCGTCGCGTGCCCCTTCGGCGCGCCGGGTGAACGGATGTACCGGACCGGCGACCTCGTGTCGTGGAGTGCTGCTGGGGATTTGCGCTACGTGGGCCGCGCCGATCACCAGGTCAAGCTCCGCGGCTACCGCATCGAACTCGGCGAGATCGAGAACGCCCTCGTAGCCTGCCCCGAGGTCGACCAGGCAGTGGCCACGGTGCAGCACACCGGAAGCGGCATGCAGCTGGCGGGATACGTGACGCTAAACCCCGCCTCCGATGACGACCACGACGCCGACGTCGTCGGCCAGTGGCAGCACATGTACGACGACCTCTACGGCGAGGAACTCGACGCGTCGAACTTCGGCTCCGACTTCCGCGGTTGGAACAGCAGCTACTCCGACTCCCCGATCCCGCTGAGCGAGATGGCGGAATGGCGATCGGCCACCGTCGACCGCATCATGGCGCTGTGTCCGCGCCGGGTGCTCGAGATCGGCGTGGGATCGGGGCTGCTGCTGACGCAGATCGCCCCGTACACAGAGCGTTACGTCGCCACCGACATGTCGCCCGTTGCCGTCGCCAACCTCGCGCGCTCCCTCGACCGATTCGACGTCCCCTGGCGTGACCGCGTCGAACTGCACGCCCAGCCCGCACACGTCACCGGCAATCTGCCCCCCGGCGCGTTCGACACCATCGTCGTCAACTCGGTCGCGCAGTACTTCCCGCATTCGGCTTACCTCGCCGACCTGATGGCAGCATCTCTGGAGCTGCTGGCACCCGGCGGCGCGCTGTTCCTCGGTGACATCCGAAATCACGCCCTGCAGCGCGCGTTCCAGACCGGTGTCGCGCTGGCTCGCACCGAGGGCGACGCCGCCGCCGTCCGGCAACGGGTGCAGCGGGCGATCGTCAGCGAGCCCGAACTGCTGCTGGCGCCGGAGTTCTTCACCACCTGGGCGGCCCGCAACGCCGCCGTCGCCGGTCTCGACATCCAAGTCAAACGCGGCGTGGCCGACAACGAGCTGACCCGGTACCGCTACGACGTCGTCGTCCACAAAGGACCCGCCTCGGCCGTGTCGCTGGCCACGCTGCCGGTCTGGCGGTGGTCGGAGGACTCTGACCTCGACACCGTGCACCGCCGGATCGCCCGGGAGCGGCCACCGGCTGTCCGGGTCGCCGGAATACCGCGCGCCGGTGTGGCGGCCGACGTCCACATCGAACAGGCCCTTGCCGCAGGCTGTTCGGTCACCGACGCCGTGGCCGGAGCCCAGCGGCTCGCCGCTGCCGTGGCACCCGAGCAGCTGTACCGGCTGGGCGAATCCTGCGGATATCGGGTCGCTGTCACCTGGGGGGCAGAGCCCGGCACCCTCGACGCGGTGTTCCTGCCCGCGACCGACCCGGTGCCGATCACCGGCCTGTATCTGCCGACCGAGGAGTCCACGCATACGGCGTCCGCCAACAATCCGCAGACCAATACCACGATCGGTGATGTGCGGCGGCGGTTGAGCGCCCGGCTGCCCGAGTACATGGTGCCGACACACATCATCGTGCTGCCGGACCTCCCGTTGACGCCGTCCGGCAAGATCGACACGAAAGCCCTGCCCGCACCGATCCTGACCTCGACCACATTCCACGCGCCGCAGACTCCGACCGAGCGGATCATCGCCGGCGTGTTCGCCCGGGTGCTGGGCCTCGAGCGGGTCGGGATCGACGACTCGTTCTTCGACCTCGGCGGCGACTCACTGTCGGCGATGCGGGTGATCGCCGCTGTCAACACCGAACTGGGCACCCACCTTGCGGTACGCACCTTGTTCTCCGCGCCGACCGTGCGGAGTCTCGGCGCACAGCTGGCCGCCGAAGACCACGCCGCAGAGGTCGTGCCCATCGAGGTCTTCCGGCAGGGCAGCGGGGTTCCGCTGTGCTGCATTCACGATGGGTTCGGGCTCAGCTGGTCATATCGCTCGTTGAGCAAGCATCTCGACTGCCCGATCCTGGGTATCAACCAGATCCCCGATGACGGTCACGCCGAGGCGGATTCGATCAGCACGATGGCGGCGAGCTATGCCGACCGGCTGGTGAGCGCCTACCCCTCGACGCGGTACAAGCTGCTCGGCTGGTCGCTCGGCGGTGTCGTCGCCCACGAACTCGCCGTGGAGCTTCAACGGCGAGGGTGCGAGATCGAGAACCTGATCCTGATCGACGACGCATTGACCGCCGACCGGGTCATCGGGCCGGCGCAGGCCGCCGACGAGGGTGCTGTGCTCGAACACCTCCTGGAATCCAACGGTGTGCAGCTTCCCTCCGACGCCCGCCCGCTCACCTATCCGCGCGCCGCCGAGATCGTTCAGAGTGTCGGCGGCGCAACGGGCCTGGTCTTGCCGCCGCAACCGCTGCTGGAGTTCATGGTGCACTGTGTCGCCGTCAACCAGATACGCCTGCGGCAACACCGCCCAGGTGTCTTCGACGGTGACATGACCGTGTTCTGCGCAGCCCGAAACGGCCCGGAGACAACCGCTTTCGCGTGGGAGCACCATGTCACCGGCCGCGTCACCGTGCATCCGGTCGACGCCGGGCATCACGACATGCTGACTCCCGCCACGCTGGACACCTACATCGAGCAGTTGAAGCTTCATCTGGGGGCATGATGGCCGACACGATCCCCGACATCGCCCGCATGCCGCGCGGCGGCCCCGGCGCGTCCTGGCTGGACAGGACGTTGCAGACCGACCGCCTGGAATACCTCGACCGGAACGACGTCGACGAATTGAAGGACAGGGTCGTGCGTGCCCTCGACCGGGGCGGACGGCGCCGCCACGGCATCTACGGCAAATGCGCACAGGTGGCGCTCGACGTGGTCGCCGACGTGCCCCGGCCGAAGATCCTGGAGCTGGGCGCCGGGCTGGGCGGCCTGTCGGAGCAACTGCTGCGGCACCGGCCGGACGCCGAGGTCACGATCACCGACCTCGATCCCGCGTTCGTCGACGAGATCGCTCGCAGCGACCTCGGCCGTCACCCGCGAGCGATCATCCGGACGATGGACGCCACCGCGATCGACGCTCCCGACGGCGGCTTCGACCTCGCCGTGTTCGCGTTGTCACTGCATCACCTGCCTCCCGCGAGCGCCGCACGCGTCTTCGCCGAAGGCACCCGGGTGGCGCGCAAGCTGTTGATCATCGACTTGCGCAGACCACCCGCGCCTCTTCATGCGGTGGTGCTCGCCGCCGTGATGCCGTTCACGCCGGTGATTCCGCTGACCCACGATGGAGTGATCAGTTCGATGCGGGCCTACAGCCCGGCGGCGCTGAAAGCGCTCGCGCGCCACGCCGCTGCGGAGATCGAGGTCGAGTTCCGCACCCGACGGTTCGGGCCGACGGTCGTGGTCGCCGCGAGACGTTCGGAAGCGGCCGCGTAGGCGATCTCCCGCCCGGCGGCTCAGCGTTCCGCCACGGACGGCGGGGACTCCACGGCGACCAGCTGGGAAAGACCACTCACCTCGAGGATGGTGACCAGCAGCGGGTGCGCGATGACGGTCTCGATGTTGCGGGCTTCGGCGTACAGAACGTTGATCGCGGAACTGTCGAGGTATTCGACTGCGCTCAGATCGACGGTGAGCGTCGCCCCTTGTCTCACCGCGCCGGCCGCAGCCGTCGACAGTGCCTTCTCGAAATCGTCGACATTGCTGAGATCGATCTCGCCCGTGGCGATCAGCACCGGTGTGCCGTCGTCCCGACGGGCGGTGCGCAACGTGAGCAGCGTCGGCATCAGGCGATGCTCGCGGACAGGCGCACGGTGGTACCGCCGGCGTCGTGGTCGATGCTGAAGTCGGCCATCAACTCCTTCATCAGGGCCAGCCCGCGGCCGCGCCGGGAGTCCGGAACCGGAGGCGGAGCCTTCCAGGAACCGGTGTCGCTGATGGTCAGCTGCACGTGGTCGACCAAGGCGGTGGCCTCCAATCGGATTGTGCCGCCGGATGTCCGGCGGTGGCCGTGCTCGATCGCGTTGGCGACGGCCTCCCCCGCCGCGACGAGTACGTCGACCGCCTTCTCCGGCGCCACTCGCGCACGGGTGAGCCAGGTGCGCAACGCGGTGCGGGCGGGCGCCAGGTGACTCACATCGGCCGGGAACTCGAGCTCGAGCGGCCCGGGATGTCGGTACAGGAGCAGGACGACGTCGTCCTGATATCCGCCGGCCGGCGCGAGACCGGACATGATCTGATCGGCGAGCGCATCCAGCGCGGCGCCGCGGCGGTCTTCGACGAGTTCGGCCGCGCGGGACATGCCGTCCTCCAGCGCCACCCGTCGCCGCTCGACCAAGCCGTCGGTGTAGAGCAGCAGGGTCGCACCCGCAGGCAACGTGATGTGAGCCTCGGGCCGCGGCCAGCCCGGGCGCATCCCCAACGCGATGGTGTGACCGTCCTCGAGCATCTCGATGGCGCCGTCGGCGTGGACCAGGATGGGCGGCGGGTGGCCCGCACTGGAATACACCAGTTCGCCTGTGTCGGGGTCGAGCACCGCGCACACCGCGGTGGTGCACCGGGCGCCGGGTAGGCGCGCGGCGAATCGATCCATGCTCGCCAGGGCGGCACTCGGGCTGGGGTTGCCGAACAGCAGCGCGCGGCATGCGCTGCGTACCTGGCCCATGACCGTGGCCGCGGCCAATCCGTGGCCGCTGCAGTCGCCCACCACCAGGGCGATGCGCCCGTCCTCGAGGTCGACGACGTCGTACCAGTCACCGCCGACCTGCAGCGGCGGGCTGGCGGCCTGGTAGCGCGCCGCAAAGCCGTGCAAGAGCTGGGCGGGGCCCAGGATCGCGTGCTGCAGGGCAAGGGCGGTCTCGCGCTGCTGATCCACCTGGTGCACTCGCTGCAGACCCTGTCCGAGACGCCCCGCGAGCACCGTCAGCAGCGTCTGGTCCTCGAGCGTGAACGGCCGCTGCTCGACCAGGTCGATCCAGACGACGAGCACGCCCACCGGGTGCTGCAGTGCGATTCCCGCCGTCCCCGGCAGCGTGGCATTGGGCGTCAGCAGGTCACCGTCACGCAGCGACCTCAGCATCTGTCGGGTCTCGAGGGGCAAATCCGCCCACCGGGCGACCTCACCGACCGACACCACCTCCGGCACGTTCTCCGTCGAGGGAGCGTGGGCCGGGAACGTGACGGCCAGAACGCGGCGCGCGCGCCACAGCCGGCGGAGCTCCTGGGCCGCCGCGGTCACCGCGTCGTCGACCGTATCCGCCTGCGCCAGTTGTTGATTCAGTGCATTCTCGCGCCCCGCCGCGAGCGCCAGAGCAATCGCCGCGTGCCGGGCGAAGTCGGCGACCAGTTCGAGGTATGCGTCGTCGAACGGTGACTGGTGCGGGCGGCGGGCCACCGCGATGACACCGAGCACCGCCTCGTCGGCGACCAGGGGCATGACGATGGCCGAGCGCGAACCCACATCGGTGAAGCCTTCGATCGGATACTGGAAGGAGTCGGTGATCATGGGCAGGCCACGGCGCGCGACACCGCCGGTGGTGGACCCGTCCATGGGGACCTGGCGGCCGATCACCTCCGAGGCATACCGGCCCGCTGTGGCCGCCACGACCAGGGTGTGCACCTCCTCGGCGGGCAGATTCGGTTCTCTGGGCACCAGCAGAATCGCCTGCTCGGCATCGGCCAGTTCCAGGGCCCGGTTCACGATGAGCTGCAACGGACCGGTCTGCGGGTCGCCGGACAGCAGCGCGGTGGTGATCTCGCGGCTGGCCTTCGTCCACTTCGCCGACTCGCGCTCCCGCTCGAAGAGGCGCGCGTTGTCGATCGCGGCGGCCGCAGCGGTCGCCAGCGCCCGCACGGCGCCTTCCTGAGCGTCGGTGAACACCCGGCCCGGCCGGTCGTCGACCAGATACAAGCTGCCCACCTGGGCTCCCCGCACGGTGATCGGCACGCCGAGCAGTGCCCGCATCGCGGCGTGGTCCTGCTCCAGCCCGCCGGTCCAGGTTTGCGCGCGCAGGTCGTCCACCCGAATCCCGTCGCCGACGAGGAGTTCACCGAGTCGTCGCGCCGTCGCCTCGTCGAGCCCCGTGTCCAGGAACGAGACCAGGGTGCCGTCCGACGCCCGCATACCGAGAGCTCCGTAGCGGGCGCCGCTGAGCTCCTTGGCGGCGTCGACGATTCGACGCAAGGTGACGTCCAGGTCCAGATCGGACCCGATGGCGACGATGGCGCGGATCAGGTGCTCCATCTGATCGCGCGCGGCCACCAGCTCGTCGAGCTGTTCGTGCATCCTGCTGACGAGCTGGCGTCGACCCCGCCAGGTGAATGCGGTTTCCCCCTGGGCACCCTCCATACGCACGAACCTATCGACCCGAGGTCTGCGCTCGGAGCGCGGAGCGCCCGTCCCCACCGGTGTCCTCCACGTGCAGCGTCGCGGTGTGCAGCACGGCACGGTGAGCGGGGATCTCGGACATGGCAGCACGGGTACCCAACCCTGCCCGGACTACGCCGCCCCGACCGGCCCGATTCGCTTCACACTTTTCTCGCGGTGATCAGCAGGTATTCAGCGGGGTAGGCGGTGCGACCCGGATCCGTGCTGTGATTCCACCGCTCGAGCAGCGCCAGGAAGCTACGGTCGAGCTCGGCGATCCGCTCGGGTGTCTCGGCGTTGAACCCGTAGGCGGCGATCGTCGGGCCGTAAGTGTGTTTCCAGTACTCACGGAACTCCGACGGGGTGGCGCTGTGGTCGAACACCACGTGCCGGCGCTGCATCGACAGGTCGCTCACCCTCTTCCCGAACAACGCGCGGACGTGAGCCTCATCACCCCACAGCGGTGGCGGAGACGCCCCCGGCGGTGGGGGTGGCGCATACGGTTTGATCGTCGCGAACAGCTGGCCGATGAAACCCTGGGGCGTCCAGTTGATCAGCCCGAGCGTGCCGCCGGGCCTCAGGACACGGACGAGTTCGTCGGCGGTCACCTGGTGGCGCGGCGCGAACATCACCCCGACGCAGGACATGACGACGTCGAAGCTGTTGTCCGCGAACGGCATCGCCTCGGCATCGGCCTCCACCCATTCCAGCTCCACGCCGCGTTCGGCGGCGCTGCGTCGGCCCGCCTCGAACAGCTCCGGTGTCAGGTCGGACGCCGTGACGACCGCTCCGGTCACGGCCGCGGGAATCGCTGCGTTGCCCGATCCGGCCGCGACGTCGAGCACCCTGTCCCCGGCGCGGACCCCCGTCGCCAGCACGAGTTCGGTCCCGAGGCCGGGAATCAGGTCGCGGGCGACGGCGGCGTAGTCCCCCGATGCCCACAGCGCCCGGTGCCTGGCCTTGGTCTGGCGGTCGGCCTCGTCCGCGGTGATCATCAGCGGCCCAGCCCGGGGATCAACATCGGCACGCGTGCCCGGTACTGCCGGTAGGGCTCGCCCAGCGCCGCTACCAGGTCGCGTTCCTCGAACCACAGGGCGATCAGGATGTAGCCGGTGGTCGCGACGGAGAACAGCAGGTGCCCTGCGGTCATCGTCGGCGTCGCCCAGAAGGCGATCAGAAATCCCAGCATCAACGGATGACGGATCAGCCGGTAGAGCAGGACGGTGCGGAATCCGGGCGGATGGACGGGCTTCGACCGCCAGGCGGCCATGACCTGCCTGATCCCGAACAACTCGAAATGGTCGATCATGAACGACGAGGCCAGCACGATCACCCAGCCGGTGAGGCCGAGGGCTGTGACGGCGATCCGGGCCGGGGCGGGCCCCACCGACCAGACGACCGTGTCGATCGAGCGCCACTGCCAGCACAGCAGAGCAAGCGCGGCGCTGGCGGCGATGACGTATGTGCTGCGTTCGATCGGGACGGGGACGAATCGCGTCCACCACCGTTTGAAGGCCGGCCGGGCCATGACGCTGTGCTGCACCGCGAACAGTGCGAGCAGAGCGAGATCGATCACCAGCGCCTGGCCCAGCGGTGCTTCGATCGCGTTGTCGATACTGCGCGGCACGACCATGTTGGTGACGAAGCCGATCGCGTAGAGGAAAACCAGGACGAACATCACGTACGCCGCGGCACCGTAGAGCACCGTCGCGATGCGCGCCTGTGGGCCGGCGCCGTGCGCGGGCGCGCGATGGCGGACCGGACCGCCCGTTGCCCCGCCCTCCGGCGCGGACGGGCCGGTATGGGGCTTCGTACTCATGACAGGTTCCTCCCGTGATCAAGCGGTTGCCTGCACCGAGAGTGCGCCGCCGCGCTTCGACGAACGTTGCGCGGCGCTGAAATACGCAGGTCAGTCAGAACCGCTGTACTGCCGCAGCGCCGTGCGAGCGAAGTCCACCACCTCGGCGTCGCTCAGTTCGACTCGGCCGGCGTCGGTGATCTCGTCCATCTCGGCGGACTGGAGCAGGGCTTGACGTCCCCGGGTCGTCATCACGCGGCGAAGTGCCGCGGCGCTGCCGGCATCGCCCGACCGGCGCAGCAGCGCGACGACGTGGCCGAGCGTGTCCCATTGCTGCGCAATGATTCCCGGGCCGCCCCGCTCCCAGTGGTCGAGAACGTCGACGAACGAGCGGGCCGCGTCGGCGAGGTCACCGCGCGTCGCCCGGATCACGGCCATCTCCATCCTCGCCATGCCGATCAGCCAGTTGTTCTCGACCGACGTCGCCAGTTCCGCCGCTTCCCGCAGGACCCGCATCGCCCTGTCCGGGTCGGCTTCGGCCACGGCGCGCCCGAGCGAGCACCGCGCCAGCGACCGTGCCGAGGGATTCGCCGTGTCGTCTGCCGCACCGACCGCGTCTTCGACGAGTCGGATCAGATCGTCCTCGGAGGTCCCGAGTCTGCGATGACAGAACGTGATCCGGTCGACGATCAACGCCAGCCGGAGGGGGTCGGCAACGTCGTGGGGATTCGCGAGCAGCCGCCGATAGTAGGTCAGGGCGCTCCGTGCGTCGCCCTCGTAGAGCGCTGCGTCGGCGACGACGTCCGACGGATGGGCGATGTAGGACGCACCGGCGCGGGGCGCCCGCCCGCCGGCCAGTCCGGCGAGTTCGCAGGCGTGGGAGAACTCGCCGAGGACCCAAGCCGCCCGCGCGATGGTGCCCACCGCCGCCGGATACAGCGGGTGGTCGGGGTCGGCCGTCGTGACCGCTCGCTCCACCCAGTCGATCGAGTGGTATCCGATCCGCAGGTGGACATCAGGCAGTGAGGTGACCAGGCGGAGCACCAGGTCCATGTCGTGTCTGGCCATCGCGAACTCGTAAGCCGACCGAAGATTGTCGAAATCCGGTGCCGCATAGGTCGTCCCGGCTCGCGGCGTGATGCGTTCAACCCATGCGGCCTCGTCGGGGCCGCGCATCCCGGCCGCGGCGCGCTCGATGAGCTCGACGTAGTGCCGGGCGTGGCGCGCCGCCACATCCTCGGCACTTCCGTCCTCCTCGAGCCGCTGCCGCCCGTAGGAGCGCAGCGTGTGCAGGACGCTGTAGCGGGTCGCGCCCGCGCCGCTTCTGACCGTCACCATCGACTTGTCGACCAGTCCGGTCACCAGGTCCAGCACGTCGTCCTCCCCGGTGGCCTCGTCGACACACACCTCCCGGACGGCCTCGAGATCGAAGCCACCTGCGAAGACGGACAGCCGGGCGAACAGTTGCTGTTCAGCCGGCGACAGCAGCCGATAGGACCAGTCGATCGTCGCCGTGACACTCTGCTGACGTGGATGGGCCCCGCGCGAGCCGCCGCTGAGCAGGCGCAACCGATCCAGCCTGCGGGCGACGTCCAGGCTGCTCATCGCCCGCATCCTCGCCGCCGCCAACTCGATGGCCAGCGGTACGCCGTCGAGCCGCCGGCAGATCTCGGCGACGGCGCCTACCGGTTCGCGCTCCGGGTCGAAATCGGGGCGGCTGGCCCGGGCCCGCTCGGTGAACAATTCCGCGGCGTGATCCTCCGACAGCGGCTGGACCGGCAGAACGCGTTCGCCTTCCACACCGAGCGGCTCCCGGCTCGTGGCCAGCACCGTCACGTGTGGGCACTCCCTGGCGATGCGCTCGACCAGACGCGCTGCGTCGGCCAGCACGTGTTCACAGTTGTCCAGCACCAAGAGAAGGCCCAGCGGCCGCAGATAGTCCAGCACCGCGTCGTCGAACTCCTGCCCGCGACTGCGCTGTACGGCCAGCGCGTGGGCGACCGCCTGGCCCACCGCCGCCCCGTCCCCCAGTGGCGAGAATTCGCACACCCAGGCCCCGCCGGCACGGTCGGCGAGCGCGCGGTCGGCGGTCTCGAAGGCGAGCCGGGTCTTGCCGACCCCTCCGACCCCGGTGAGTGTCACCACGGGTCCCTCGGCCAGCGCGGCGCTGACGTGTGCGATGTCCTGCTGCCGCCCGATGAGGCGGGTCGCGCGCTTCGGTATCCCCGCGTGCGGGTGCGGAGAAGGTGCCGGGCGCGCGGGGTCTCCGTCGAGGATCTGGTGATAGACGGATTGCAGTGCGGGACTGGGATCGACCCCGAGTTCGTCGACGAGCCGGCCGCGCATCGTCCGATAGGTGTCGAGCGCGTCGGCCTGTCGCCCACTTCTGAACTGCGCCAACATCAGCTGTCCGGCGACCCGTTCGTCCAACGGCTGGCTGCGCAGCATCATCGCCAGGTCTCCGAGCAGCTCGGCGTGCCGGCCCGCCGCCAGAGCGGCGTCGTTGCGGTCGAGCAACGCCCGCATCCGGTCGGTCTCCAGCGACCTCCGCACCTCGTCGGCCCACGGCGTTGCGAGTGTGGCCAACGGCGTGGCGCGCCAGAGGCCGAGCGCCTCATCGAAGAGTCCGGTGGCGGTGTCGGCATTCGCCGCGCACCGCGCCCGCGACACCAGATCACGGAACTCGCAGAGATCCACCGAACGCGGATCCGTGTCGAGTGCATAGCCGTTGGGACCGCGGACGATCCGCGCGGCTCCGGCGGCACCGAGCAGGTGGCGCAAGCGGGAGATGTATGCGGCCAGTGCGTTGCGCGCCTTGTAGGGAGGGGCGTCGGCCCATATCCGCTCGATGAGTTCGTGCGCCGGCACAGGGCGATTCACGTCGACGAGCAGGCACGCCAGCACACACCGCTGGCGTGCGTGACCGACGTCGAGGGGTTGTCCGTCCACCAACGCCTCGATCTCGCCGAGAATCCGAAACGCCGTAGCCATCGTCGTAAGCGTCCACCAATTGGCTGCCGCACGTCCGACAAACGACAGAACCCGTGTGACGTGCGGATTTCATGAACACATCAGGATTGCCAAATCCCGGGTGGTGCACTGTCCGGACACCGCGGTGCGCATCGCACCGCCGTCGCCGCAGTGAGAGAGGGCAAGGAGTGCAAGCATGAAGCGCTACATCATCGAGCGTGAGATCCCCGGCGCCAGCGAACTCAGCCAGGCCGAGCTGGCGGAGATCGCGGCGAAGTCGAACAGCGCCGTCGAGTCCCTTGGCGTTCCCTACCGGTGGATCACCAGCTACGTTGCCGGGGACAAGATGTTCTGCGTCCACGAGGCGGAGAGCGAAGAGGCCATCCGGGAGCACGCTCGCTGCGGAGGCTTTCCCGCCAACCGAGTCACGCTGATCGCCAACGAGTTCGGGCCCCAGACCGCCGGGAACGCTTCGACGTAGCGGACGCCGGACGACAGACCTGCGTTACGCGGGCAGCGAAACCTTTCGCACGACCGCCGACGTGATGGAAACGTCTGCGGGGTGGCTGAATCCGAATCGACCCTGACGTCCCTCCGGCATGACATCGACGGCACGCAATTCGACGCTGTGCTGACCTCCGGCGACCGGGCGCCCGGCGCGCCCACCGTCCTCGTCTTCCATGGGATGGAAGGACGGAGCGAACTCCAACTGCAGTTCGCGGCCCGGCTGGGCGAGTGGGGGTACCAAGGCATCGCGGTCGATCTCTTCGGGGAGGAGGTGAGTCGCGGCGGTATGGAGGCCACGTCGGTGGAGATGGCTCGATTCCTCGACGACCGCAGCGCGCTCGCGCAGCGGTTGGCGACGGTGTTCGAGGCACTGGTCGCCGCTCCGCAGGTGGATCCGCGTCGCGTGGCGGCGATCGGCTTCTGTTTCGGCGGCCTGTGTGTGCTCGACCTCGCGCGGGCCGGTCACCCGTTGGCGGGCGTGGCGAGCTTCCACGGGTTGCTCACCGCAGGCCCGGACGGCGGCCGCAACGACGTCACGGCGAAGGTGATGGTGTTCCACGGCTGGGACGACCCGCTCGCCCCGCCCGAGGATGTCGTCGCACTGGGCCGCGAATTCTCCGGCCGCGCTATCGACTGGCAGTTGCACGCCTACGGCAACACCATGCATGCGTTCATGGCCCCGTGGGCGAACGACCCCGAGCGCGGGATCCTCTACAGCCAATCGGCCGCCGAGCGGGCCTGGACTTCGCTCGGCCACTTCCTTCGCGAGTGCTTCGGCGACGACGGGTAAGCCCGCCCCGGGCACGGTCTACTCCGCCGGCGGAAAGTCTGTCTCGAGCGCCATCTCCTGACCCACGACGACGACCCGTAGGCTGACGCGCGATGCCCACCAACGACGTCGACCATCGGCTCAGCGCGCAGCCCGAGGCCGGCTACGTCTATCGCACCGCATGGCGAGTCGCCACCGGCGACGTCGGCGGTGACCTCAACCTGCGCCTCGACGGGGTCGCGCGCTACATCCAGGAGGTCGGCGCGGAGAACCTCGTCGACGCGGGGGAAGCCGAGGAGCATCCGCACTGGCTGGTCCAGCGCACCGTCATCGACGTGATCGAACCGATCGAGTTCCCCAACGAGATCGCGTTCAGCCGGTGGTGCTCGGCGCTGTCGCTGCGGTGGTGCACGATGCGCGTCGACCTCGTCGGCAGCGACGGCGGACGCATCGAGACCGAGGGCTTCTGGATCGCGATGAACGCCAAGACGCTCACCCCGCAACGGGCGACCGACACCCTGCTGGAACGATTCGGCTCCACGACCACCGAGCACCGGCTCAAGTGGCGGCCGTGGCTGACGAATCCCGACGCGGTGGACCACTCCGTCCCATTCGCTCTGCGCCGCACCGACATCGACCTCTTCGAGCACGTCACCAACACCGCGTACTGGCACGCCATCCACGAGGTGATGGCGCTGGTGCCCGACGTCTGCGAGCCGCCCTACCGCGCAGTGATCGAATACCGCAAGCCGATCAAGTACGGCGAAGACGTCACCATCGGCTGGACGCGCGGCGGCGACGGCGAGATTCCCGACGTGCACATCGCACTCACCGTCGGCGACGACGTGAGGGCGGCCGCACTGCTGCGCAAGCTGTAGTTACGCTGAGCGGGTGTCCGATCTCGTTCTGATGCAGGTCGAAGACCGCGTCGCCCTCATCACCGTCAATGACCCAGACCGACGCAACGCGGTGACAGCGGAGATCTCCGCAGCCCTGCGCGCTGCCGTCGACACCGCCGAGGCAGATCCGAATGTCCATGCGCTGATCGTGACCGGCGCGGGCAAGGCCTTCTGCGCCGGCGCCGACCTGACCGCGCTGGGCGCCGCCACCGAGAGCGGCCTGCGCGTGATCTACGACGGCTTCCTCGCCGTGGCCGACTGCGCACTACCCACCATCGCCGCCGTCAACGGGCCGGCCGTCGGCGCAGGCCTGAACCTCGCGCTGGCTGCCGACGTCCGGATCGCCGGTTCCGCAGCGCTTTTCGACCCACGCTTCCAGAAGCTGGGCATCCATCCCGGCGGCGGCGCCACCTGGATGCTGCAGCGTGCGATAGGGCCGCAGGCGGCCCGCGCGGCGCTGCTGTTCGGGATGCGCTTCGATGCCGATGCGGCCGTCCGCCACGGGCTCGCGCTCGATGTCGCCGACGATCCCGTCGCGGCGGCCCGTGAGCTGGCGGCCGGGCCGGCGTCCGCACCGCGCGAGGTCGTGATGGCGACGAAGGCGTCGATGCGGGCCTGCGCCAACCCCGGCATCTCCGACATCCATCAGCACCACATGGCCGTCGACATCGAGATCGGGCCGCAAGCGCGCTCGATCGAGTCCCCCGAGTTCGCCGCGCGGCTGGCCGCCGCCAAGCGGAAGTAGGTCTACAGGTCGAGCAGCGCCAGCTCGGGCGCCTCGATCAACCCTCGCAGGTCGCCCAGGAACCCCGCCACCTGCGCGCCGTCGGCGACGCGATGATCGAACGCGCACGTGAGCCTCATCGTGGGGCGCGCGACGACGGCCCCGTCGACCACGACGGCCCGCGGCTTGAGCGCCCCCACGCCGAGGATCGCCGCCTCGGGATGGTTGATCACGGGGACACCGTCATCGAGGCCGAGCGCACCGAAGTTCGACACCGTGAACGTCGAGCCCTGCAGCTCCGTCGGCGTGAGCGTGCCGTTGCGGGCCGCCTCGACCAGACGGCCGACCTCCTCGGCGAGCGCCCGCGTGGTGCGCATCTGCGCGTCGCGCACGACCGGCACCAGCAATCCCCGCGGCGCCGCGACACCGACACCGAGGTGCACCGAGGGGTGCACGTGGACGCGCGGACCGTCCAGCGTGTCCAGCCACGTCGCGTTGAGCACGGGGTGTCGGCGGAGTGCCACCACGAGCAGCCGCAGCAGCAGCACGAACGGGGTGATCGCCTCGGCTCCGGCGTCCCGGAGTATGTCCCGCACGCGCAGCAGTTCGGTTCCGGCTACCTCGACGGACGCGTTCGCGTCGGGAATTTCGCTGCG